>CAYUCH010000206.1:0-5426 GCA_964443295.1 uncultured Desulfobulbia bacterium
TGGGTGGCCGGCTTCGCGTGGAATAGGTGGCCGAGATCAGTGGAATACGCACCTTAAAATAATACCAATTTTCTTGATACAGTATCTCAAGTAAAGAAAAAATACACAATACCATTTTCTCTGCCACTCCCTTGACCTGGGAACTTATTTTTTCATAAGATTAAATCATGCAAAAGGCCACTTCGCAAATCCTGGCCGATTTGATGAACAATCTGCAGCGCTTTTTCAAAATCGGCATCTATTATCCCTCGGGCCATGCTTCGGCAGATCAAGCCGCAGGAGCTTTTCTGCATTCCCTGAACGTTATTGCCGGCAAGGATGACACCTATATCCGTTTTGCAGTCACTGAAACAGATCTCACCGTCCAGGGTCTGGAGCTTGATCATACCCTCACTTCCGTGCAACATTTCCATGACCTGTTACACTTACTTAGCATATCGCCCATTGACATCCACCGAGATATTACTAACGATGAACTCCGTCAGTTACTCTCAAAACTCGTAAAACTACGAACCATAATACAAAATTCCAGCGAATTCCATGGCATTCAGATAACCGACCTGCCATCCACGGTTAAAGTCCATCAGTTAAAATTTTTAGCCAGTCAATCTTCCTCGGAAAGTGAGGGATCAGGGGATTCATCACAGCCCACCATCGATTACCTGCTTTCATCCCTTGTACAGCAGGGCCTTAAAGATGAACAGGTTTCCATGTGCCGTGATATGTTGGAATCCATCCCGGACGCATTAAATAAGAGACAGGTTGCTGAAAGCGACCTCCCCTCCGTGACCTGGGACGATGTGGAAAGACTATTGCGGAGCGTAGCGGAATCCTTTGATGCCTCAGATAAAGAAACAAAAGAGCCTATACCGGAACAACATCATAACATCGATGCTTTGGTCGCCATCCTCAAATCCCTTGGAGGTACAACAGGGGGTACAAAATCCAGGGAAGCTGTCAACCTTTTGGTTAAAATGGCCAAAGGAACTCCACCTAAAGCCAAGGAAGAAACAAAAGAGAAGCCCAAAACCCGTGACGGAAACCGCCCACCGCGTGTAACCGTCGATGAATTGCGTCGAATTCTGCCTGCATTCAAAAGGGAATCCCTTCCCGTCAATCTCATGGAGAATAATCGCGCCGAGGAACTGTCAATTTTCATGCAGATGCTCGGTCAGGAATACGGGCTCCATACCACCATGAAATTACACGAGGCCATACGGGACTGTTTACGGGCACCTCTGGAAGAAAATGAATGGAACATTGTTGTCCAAGGAATGCAGGACCTCATCAAACATCTGGATGAAGAGCCAATAACCGAAGTTTTTTTGCTCCTTATGAGTATTTTACAGCGTTCAGAACACACTAATCCATTGATTTTTCTGCGAGACGTCATCAAAGGTATAACAAAGGAAGAATTCGTATCCGCCTGGCCTTTTTTCATTAATGAAACCTTTCTTGCCGGTCCACCGCATGAGCCAAACCTCTACAAAGAAATGTGCACCATGTCTGCTAATATATCGTTGCATGATATCCATGGCAGCATTTCCAAACTTGAAAGACTGGAAGCATTACATGAAAAACGAATTTCACCGGCAATTTTTTCGCCTCCTCCCCGCTGTCTCAATCCACTTTTTATCCTCCTGCTTAATTCTTCAAAGGCTAAATACATTTACGATCAGCTTATCACCGGACTTAGGCGTCATCCTTTAGGCTGGCTGGATAAGGCAGTGGCGCATTTGCTTGACAGTACGCTACCATCCCATCAACAATTTATCGTTGATCTCCTCAAGCAGAAGGATCCTAATAATCCCGACCGAAACCTGAGAAAAATCGGTGCCGGTATCGTAGTGGAATGCCTGCCGAAGATTCCCGAAGAGCAGAGAGAAGCGGTATGGGTGCCGAATGCCATTATGGTATTGGGGAAAACGCAGGTTCCAGGTGGAAAGGATTTACTGGACACTATTTTCACATCACGACATTATCTCCTCTTTCCCGCTTGGCCTGGAGCTGCCCGAAGTGCAGCCGGTTCAGCATTGAGTAAATTATATTAATGGCGTTACGTTGGTAGAAAAAATGGATTCGAAACTCAACAATCTGATCATCGATCTGAGCAGAAGTATCGGTCAGCGCCGCCTTTATTTTGCCGACCACCCGTTCATTAGGGAAAAATGCGTCAAAATTGTCGCCGACCTTAAAGTATTGCTTGCTGAACTTGAGAGTGACAGCCTTTTTATCGGGGTAGTTGAAGGCCATCTTGTCCATGATGGCCATTACCTTGTCGGGCCAAGCATCATGGGGCAGCAGCTGGTAGAGTTTGCCAAGAAACTGCAATGTGGTGGATTGATTTTAGGCGAGGAAACAACTGCCCAAGAAATGCAGGTACTCCTGGACCTGGCTGGAGATCTGAAAAGCCCCATCAGCAACCTGCAGGAAGCCCGGGACCTGCTGAAAATGCGTCATGTTGAAAATATAGAGCTGGCTACCCATTATTCAGCGCCCTCGGCCTTGATTCCTGAGGAGAATAAAGAGGTATGGCAAGGCAAAGACAGTGGCGGGCACCTCCACTCGCCTCTTCTCGTGTACCAGGCGCTTTTTGATGTTGTGGCAAAGGCCCACGGCAATGTAAACCTTGATCGTGCCATCGACATCAACAGTGCCCAATCGGTCAGTGAACACCTTCTCATCAGTACCAGGAGCAGTTTTACTGACATGCTACAATTTGTTCACTACCCGGACTATGATAGTTATACCGTTGGTCATTCCGTCAGAGTCGCTACTCTGGCGGTCTTTGTTGGCGACCGTCTCGGTCTCGAAGAGGAACAACTGGTGGATCTGGGGACGGCAGCGCTTCTCCATGATCTGGGTAAAAGCAAAATTCCTTCTGAAATACTGTTCAAACCGGGCAGGTTGAATGACGAGGAGTTTGCCGCCATGAAATCCCATTCCGCTCTCGGGGCGGAAATTCTTCTGGAAAATGAAGACTCCAGCAGGTTACAGATCGCTTCTGCCTGGGGCCACCACCTCCGTCATGATGGCGGAGGCTATCCTGCCTCAGCCCCTTGGTTTGTCCGCAGTCACTTGGTTGCCCTCATGCAGATATGTGATGTCTTTGAGGCCCTCACCGCAGTCCGACCATACAAAAGACCTTTAACTCCTCTGGCAGCATATGGCATTATGCTCAATGATAAAGGTGCTTTTGATCCGAATCTCATGAATGCCTTTATTTCCACTTTGGGTATTTATCCCCCTGGGAATAAGGTACAGCTGTCCAACGGCAGCCATGGTCTGGTTGTAGCTGTTGGAACCTCCATTGAGAAACCCTTTGTGAAGATCACCAGTGATGAGACTGGACAACCGGTGGAGGAAAGCCAACAACAGCTGATAAATCTAGCTGAAGAGTCTTCTGCAAATCTGGAAGTGATTGAATTACTCCTTGAGGAACCAGCCGCCTGAGTATGCCTGCACTATAGAGTTGTTCTTTCCCTCTCACTGAGGTAAAAAATCTCCACGGACGGCCCGTACCCTTTTCCCATTGGTCTTTGTTCTATCTTTACCGAATCTAATTGTCTTAATGATAAACGTGCCGTCACCGCAGATGTCAAAAGTCCAGTATGGAGCTGGGGCAGTATTGGGAAAAAATTTCGAATTAATATAGGGAGTGAATTTTTTACTCCTGATTGTGAAAATTTCACCTTCAATGGGGATCCGCCAATCTGCATAACCACCAAATTCCATATCATTTAAAGCAGCAATAAACTTCGCTTCCGCCTCTTTCCAGCTGTAGGTGTTATTCACATCATGGATAGAACCGTCTGTGGTTTTAACCTCCCAGGTGAGGTTGTATTTCTGATCAAACACCATGGCCCAGCTGGAAGCATCATCGGGTAATGGTTTGCCCTGTGCATCCAGTTTAGAAAACTGGGACTCGCCAGCCCAAGATGATGTAATGAGAAAAATGCTGGCGCATAAAACCAAGCCTGAAATATTGCGTAATCTTTTAAAGATATGCATAATTGCCTCCTTACCTGATTGTCCTCATGAAGATATTCAGATTGATTGCATTCTATTTTTCTTTCTTCACAGGATGGCCATCAATAGTCCTGCAATATCAATAATAACTAGAATCATTCGCAAAATCCATGCCAGTTGATTTGTGCTTGAAGTCAAATGAGTGGTAATAGAATTACCACTCAAAATACTATTTATCCACCCAATATCATAGAACAAATACTCGAAAAATCACTCCCGGACAATCTATAGCAACCTTTAAATAATGGGGGATTTCGCCTTAATCTGGGTGAAATGACCCAGATTCTCATACCCTATATAGTGATCATTTCTGTGAAGAAAATAAGAAAAATGGTATATGCAAGACCTGAAAACAGAAACCGTGGAAAAAGGAAAACCAATTATGCAGATCTGGGTTGATGCTGATGCCTGCCCCAAGGTGATCAAAGAAATACTCTATCGCGCTGCCGAACGAAAACAGCTCCCTCTTATCCTGGTGGCCAATTCTTTCCTGAAAATTCCACAGTCACCCTATATCAGTTCAATCCGGGTAGAAGCTGGATTTGATGTAGCAGACAATACAATTGTCAAAAAAATGAAGGGAGACGATCTGGTCATCACAGCCGACATCCCTCTGGCTTCAGAAGTAATTGCCAATGGCGGTCATGCCCTGAATCCGCGGGGAGAATTTTACTCCAAAGAAAATATAGAAGAGCGTTTGTCCATGCGAAACTTCATGGATGAACTGCGTGAAACCGGAGTGAATACCGGTGGACCTGCAAGCCTCAATCAGAAAGACCGACAAACCTTTGCCAACCAACTGGACCGATTCCTGGCTAAACATTGCAGGTGACTTACAGAAAGACTAATCATCAACAGACATTACACAATAAGAAAGTAACGTTGAATTAAATTGAACCTGAACATGGGGACACAAATCCTCCCCAAAAAAGAAAGAGGCGGTTAAGGAAAAAATCCTCTTCCGCCTTTTGTTATGCAATAACGTAAGTCTGACACTATTTACTCTTTTTCCACACGCCAAATCGCGATGTCATCCACATATGAGCCGTGCCAGCCTACCCGGCTTATCAAGCAATCTTGCCATATTTTTTCCTCACACCGACCACTCCCGAAAATCCTATGCCTAGGAGCCAAATCGCACCAGGGATTGGCGTTGGCGTTGGCGAGACTAGCTCAAACGATTCAATATTGCCAAATATTCGGTAATAGGTTGAATCTTGAAAAAATGAAGCCACATAAACCTGGGCAGAAGAGAAATCAGCCAAATCTAAATATGTAGGCAGGGCTGTGGAGTCAAAAACCGTCGCCGAAGAATCTCGCAGGTCAAGTTGGATATTTGCCCCAGTCTCACCTCTTGGTGTACCAAACATAGTTGGAGGAGCATTGGATATAAAACT
>CAYUCH010000207.1:0-5417 GCA_964443295.1 uncultured Desulfobulbia bacterium
CCAATCCCGGTGAGCCCAATGAGCAAGTCTTAAACTATGATAATAATATGAACCTTGTGTCGGTTGATTGGACCAACAAACCGGAGAAAAATGTTGCATATACCTATGACAGCCTGAATCGGCTTAAGACCGCCCTTGGACCTTTTGGGGAATATGATTACAGCTATGACAAAGTCGGGAACCGGCGAACCAGGATCATTGAAAATGAAACCGATGGAATTATAACCGAGCATTATGGCTATAATGCCGGTACCAATCAGCTTGACTCCATCATCGGCCCTGAGAACGTCTCAAACGACCATGATCAGATGGGTAATATCACCAGCCTGGGCGGTAAAACCCTCCTTTATAATGACGCCGGGAGGATGTATCAGGTAAGAGAGAGCGGTGAAACCCTTGGCACGTATACTTATAACGGCCTTGGCCAACGGGTCAAAAAAGTGGCCGGCCACTCGACCACCTTCTATATCTATGACTTTGACGGGCAGTTGATCACCGAAGCCGATGAAAACGGCGACACCCAGGTTGAATACATTTACAGGGACGGCCAACTCCTGGCAATGGCCCATGCCAATGGTGATCTGTTCTTCTACGGCAATGATCACTTAGGCACCCCGCAAGTCCTCATCGACGAGAAAAACCGGGCCCAATGGGAAGCGGAGTATTACTTGCCTTTTGGTGAGGCCAAGGTTAATCAGTATTCCAAAATCGTTAATAACATGCGGTTCAGGGGCCAATACTACGATGAAGAGACTGGACTTCATTATAACTGGAACAGATACTACGATCCTTCGACAGGAAGATACCTGAGAGCTGATCCGATCGGGCAGCTAGGTGGAATCAATCCTTATCTTTACACATCGAACAACCCCATTAATGCAACAGATCCGTATGGGCTTTACGAAAGTCATTGGATATTGCGATCTATTGTACCCGGTCAAGTACTTTGGGATAATGCATTAACGGAAGTTGAGTGTGGTAATTATGGCTCCGCCTCTGCCTATGCGATTGGTATGATTGTTGAGCAGATACTTACGGGGCTTACTTTTGGTGAAGGATTTGCGTTCAAACAAAGTATGCAGGGGGTATCAAATGTTGCTACAAAGAACATGTTTAGAAGTGGTGAAATATTCGAATCTTCAATACAAACAGCAAAAGGGCCTATTGATGTTATGGCTGAGATTGTTGTAAAGGGAAAATCACTTCACCTAAAAGATGTGGCAATTTTTGGACGAGATAGTAAGCCGCTGACAGGATTAACCAAAGAAATTTTGAAAGCCAAATCCCAGCTAATAAGCGAAGCCAAAAATGCAGGTTTTGAAACCCTTAGAATTACTGGGAGTAGGCATCCTACAGCTAGTACTTCTGCTAATCCTGGAAAGATTATTGACATAACAGTAAATTTGACAAGATAACCCCGGAGAAATAATGACTACCTTGGAAAACCTCAAACTGGAATGCCTCCAAAAGATTAAAGAAGGTGAAAGCCAGGAAAGTGTAATTGAATTTTTGCATTTGTCAGGTATGACTATTATGGAATCAATAAAGATTACAATGAGTGTCTATAATATTTCTCTAGGGGAGGCAAAATCAATCGTCGCTGGCCATTCAATATGGAATGACGTCATTTCTGCTGCTAATCCTCTGCATGAGGATATTTCTAACAATATTACCTGATATATGTTTTGAGCCGGGAAGGGTGGGTAAGGCACGAAATCCAGCAATAGCATGCAATTCCAAAGGCGGCTGAGGATTTTTTCTTAACCACCTTTGTGAGGTGATTCTTTCATGCAATACGCAGGTTTTTTGAAAAGACTTTCTTCTGTCTTGTTAGATTTTATTTTTTTATTGCCAATTTCATTTTTTATCGTATGGGTTGGTTCATCTTCAAAAAACATTCACTTGTTACTGATAATCCCCAATACACTTTTGTATTTTGCATACCATATTTATATGAATGCAAATTATGGAGGAACATTCGGGAAGTTAATAGTTGGTATAAAAATAGTGAAGGTTAATGGCGAAACAATTCATTACAAAGAGGCATTTCTTAGAAATATTGTCGATTTAGTCTTTGGCGTAACTATTGTCATTATGCAGGCATATACTCTTTTCAAGATATCCGATCCTTCACACGAAAGTCTTACTTGGATTAAAAAAGCAGGGTATTTGTATAAAAGTATGCCTGATTCTTACAAACCAATAAGCATATTGAATCAAATTTGGATTTGGAGTGAATTAATCATTCTCTTATTTAACAAAAAGAAGAGAGCATTACATGATTTTATTGCTGGAACAGTTGTAGTTGACCCACGAAAAAAAGAGATAGAGTCTGACGTGTCAATAGATGAAAAACTTGAAATAGTTCTATCTAAATTGGATGGTTAACTAATTGCCTTTATTCATAAATCAAATTAGGAGTACAAAATGGAGCAACAACCAGGTTTTTTATCTTTAGTACCTTTAATGGTTATGACCATACCTATTATTATTTTTAACGTGTTTCTCTCCAAACGTAAGGGGAAGAATCCAATTTTATATGGAGCATTAAGTCTATTCCCTCTTGTTGGTTTCTATTTAGCTATTTATTTGGCGTCGCTTACAGACAAATCAATTAGCGAAAAAATTGATAAAATTATCAATTTGTTAGAATCGCGTTAATAAGTTGGAGAACAATAGCAAACAATGGCGTTTAGTGGTCGCGATGAAGCACGGCGGCGCTGGAAGGAGACTTAAATGAGAATACTTTTAATTTGTATGGCAATTCTCATTACACCTGTATTTTGCTTTGCTGGTGAGCAAATAAATTTATTCCAGAGGAAAAAGGGGACAGATTTATTTTTTCTAAAGCCAGGTAGTACACAAACCCAACAATAACGTACATCGACGAGGTTAACAGAGTGAACAAAACCAGAGTTAGTTTCGAAGCACAACCGGCAGGCTGTACTGCGCCGATACTCATTTCGTCGGTGATTGAGACCTGTTTAAAAGATGAAAAATGGATTGTCCGAGGAAGAGGTCTTGAAGGGTGTGGAGAGTATCTCCTTGAGGCAGTCCTTGATTGGCTGGAACAACGTTTTTCCTTTTTTCATTCTTCGTGTAAGGACTGTCTTAGCAGCCTAAAACTAAAAGTGTCTTAATTGGACGTAAAACCGGGAAAGAATTGTTTTTCTTCAACAACCTACGAATATGGAAGATACCCACTAACAACGCGCATGAACACATGGTACACAAAGCAGGACTTTTTAAATAAGGATTGAAACATGTTAAAGCTAAAAAATATCCATAGGTCGCTTATCAAGCTAGGTATGTTACTCACAACATGCCTGCTGGCCGTCTCATCGAATGCTTCGGAAATGTGCTCAATCGGTATGCCGACCATACCGGGTTATTACATTCCTCTTTCCGCGCATTCCCAATACATCTATTACGTTGCCGAGTTCGACGGGGTTGAAAAAATCATGCGCATGAATGCGGACGGGAGTGATCGGGTCCTTGTGTGGGATAATCCAACGCCGGCCTATTATGATTGGTATAATGATACCCAATGCAGTCAGGATTTTCCAGGTATACGCATCGGCAAGCTCACCGTGTCGCCGGACGGTGGGACTATTGCTTTTTCTGTAGGATGGCCAGCAGTTACTCGAGGTGAGGAGGAAGACAATCTTGGACTTTGTGTATGGCCGCGTTCCGCGCATATTTATCTGATTGATCTGACAACAGGTGGCCTGGAATTACTGGTGAGGGGATATGGTCCGGATTGGTCGCCGGATAGCACAAAACTGGCTTATCACAGGGAAGAGCCTGTCGAGGAAGTGGGTGGTGTCGCCTATTACGACATTTATGTAATGGATATGTACACCAGAGAAGAAGTGCAACTAACCACTGTGCCGCCTGGCTCTGATCCTATCTTTGGCTCCTATAATGCCTACCCATCCTGGTCTCCGGACGGTAATTTTATTGCCTTTGTGTCAGGAGGTCGTGCCAATATTGATTACGGTGAAGGAAGCTGTGCTCCTTATGATGTGGCAGAAGCCGCCCTTGGTAATTTCACCCAGCTATTCGTTATGGATTCCTCGGGGAATATCCTTAAACAACTGAGCTGTCAAAATGAGTTCACCGATTCGGGATATCACCGCGAGCATTATGATCACTGGCCCACCTGGAGCCCTGACGGAAAGGAAATAGCCTTTATCAGGTATTCTGGAGACACGAATCTCCCCCATTGCACGGAGAACTCTGTTGTGCCATGTGATCCTGATTTACCTTATCGTTATAGCCGATTATTCAAAGTTAATATTGAAGCCCTTGAAACAACACGCTTAACCAAATCTCTTGGCAGGCATCAGTATTATGAGAATGAATCCCAGCCATCCTGGTCTGCGGACGGCAGTTTTATTGCCCTTACCGTTCCAAGAGGAGAGTATGATACCGATATCATGCTCGTTCATCCTATTAGCGGCGAGTATCTGAAAAACATTACCGAGGATAACTTTGGTAAAGATATGTTCCCGGTTTTTTGGAAGTAAGGCATCAAAGGCCTTAATGGTGTCGGACCAAGTTAAACCTATTGAAATGTAGCCACAAACATTCAAATAACAGCTGGTCTTTAGGCTTAAAGCCGCCATTGTCGGGTGTTAAAAGAGTTTCGTAAGGGATTTCAAATCCCTCGGAATCAATCTTTGTGTAAGTTCGACTATCTTTCCAGGCACCAAAAAATAAAGGGATTCAGCAAAGTTGCTAAATCCTTTTTAATTTTTTAGCTACGATTTGCCTACGGTCAATTGTCTTGAAAAAGACAAAAACCTGTAAGTACATTAAACACAATCATCTAGCTAACCCACGTATACGAAGGTTTTCTCCAAAAATAATTTTGGAGCTTATTTGGAGCTTTTTCTACCAACGCCATGCACAGTTCCTTGACATACGGCACTTTATGCACAGCATGCACAATCGAGATTTCTGACCGAGTGATTATAATTGCACTATGATTTCAATGGGTTAAAGAGATAAAAGTTTCTCTGTTAGCTTGAATGGCATTCAAGAGGTCAGCGGTTCGATCCCGCTTACCTCCACCACATAATATATCTGTTGTGATCCAACGGAAACCTTGGCCCCTTGTTGTGTTGATCCACGCAAGGGGCTTTTTTTTATGCTCGAATTTCGACTGACCTGAGTTTTTTCCGGGGCTTGACGAGTTCAGCGGGCTCGGCTTAACCTGCCGTAAATTTATTCCAAGGCACCATATCGATAATGGCCGGAATTTGAGATGGAATAAGCCCTATACATTCAAGACGGGCATGTAATGCCTCAGTATTAATTTTCTCCCGTTCTAGGCCAGCCATAAACCATGAACTGAGCAGGTTGCGAATTCCAGACGATCCCGACCACCCATTCCATTTGATTCCGGCCACTGA
>CAYUCH010000208.1:0-5412 GCA_964443295.1 uncultured Desulfobulbia bacterium
AATGGGTGGCCGGCTTCGCGTGGAATAGGTGGCCGAGATCAGTGGAATACGCACAACAATCCAGAATGGTATTTATTACCAAGAAAAAGGCTATGATATTATTGGGTGATCTATCATTTTGTTTTTGTAAAAATGTGGAATGCCTTTATAATTTTTTCCTTCAGCAACTTCGGGTGAAACTTATTGTGCATTACCAGTTCAAGTTTATGTAAATATGAAAAATTCACTACTGTATAATGACCGACATACAGGCTTCCCAAGGCTATACAAAATCCTGGTATGACCGATAAAAAAATTACTTCACAATACGCATTTCTATCAATTATCTGCGGACCAAACATAATAAATATCAGAATAAGCAATAGTCCCGTGGAAAAAAACTGTCTGTTTGTATTTATTTTTTCAATGAACTGAAAAAAGCCAGACATCTGAAGAAATACTCCTAAAACAAAACCAGTTAGGAATAAAATAGAACTAATTTTCACCAAAAGGAATAACACCTGGAAGGCTGTCAACGGAAGTAAATACTCATGTGTTTGTCTAAAAATATTTGGCAAATACATGTTCATGTTTGGGTATTGTAAAAAAAGCAATTCATAAATAAATATGGTGATCAGGGTACATAACACAGCCAAAAGGAAAAAAATCAAGCCTTGCCTAAGAGCCTCCCAGGCTATTGATAGCCGAGACCAGGGACGTAGTATGGAACTTAAATCAGCAACCAGCTCACGTGGTAAAATAAGACAATAGTGAAAAAAACAAAGGGATGATATTAAGGCTCCAGCCAATACTACTTGCCATTGCAAGCCAAGAACATCATGTGAAAGTAGTGTAACAGAACCAGCCAAGGGAAGAGCAAAACAGATAATTTTTCCGATTAAACCTCGGGAAAAATAAAAGTTATCGGTTAACTGGAAAAAATGAAAAATAACTCCCGCACTAATTCCTACCGCCAAGGTTAACGATAATAGCTTCCCTCCCAAAATTAAGGGATTAATCCGTTGAAATTCAGTTAAATACAAAGCAAGCGTTGGATTAGAGTTCACGAGCTCTATGCCAACGTGAGTGCTGGTATATATCCCCGCGAATCCACTACAAAAAGAAAAGATAAGGGTAAAGATAAATTCAGTCGCAAAAAAGAGTAATACTCCCTGCAACACCCTTTCAATCAGGATTTGCAGGTAAGATTTAATGCCTACTCCACCACCTTGACTTTGATAGGTACAGAAATCATTAAAATGGCGCTTTAAAAAGGAAATTAAGTTATGCGGGAATTTATCCCCACTTGGTTCTATTACTGACTGTGACTTAGCCATTTTTTATCTTTTTCCTCATGAATTCAGTTCATACCTCCGAATTACAGAATTATGGAGAAAGATAATACCACGATTAAATGGCAGGATGTCAATGCTCTTTACTATTTCTTTTGTATAAATACCGACCAGGCGGTGTCAGCTAATTGTTCACGGGAGAGAATGGTATGACCCTCTTTGGCTACAGAGTCAGGGACGTTGTTGATTGGCGCACCATCATCAAGGATTACTTCTAAAACTTGTCCAGATTGAATTTTTGATATTTCGACCTTTGTGTAAACTAAATTCATGGGACAGCTAACACCATGGAGATCTTTCGTTATAACAGGCGTAATGGTTTGAGTGGTCATGACTGGCCTCCTTGAGCATGAGCAATATACTAATCACAGATATCCTGGCAATAGATGTTCAATCTGTGATTTCAATATCTTCTCTTTCTACTTGTCCACCTTGAATCTTAAAAGATTTAATCACTTCTTCTCCATCAGCCAATGAGATAATGACGTAACTGATGTTCGGATCAAAGGCTAACTTGATATCTTCTTCTGAAGGACGAGCGGGGGTAACAGGATGGCTATGGTATACCGCAGCGACCTGTAGATTATTCAACCTGGCATCTTTAATGACTGCAAATTGCTCTTTGGGATCAAGGGAAAAATGATCAGAATCTTTATCCGTATTTGTCATTGGGTATTGCTTGACAACAATGCCATCCATTCCTGCAAGATAACCACAGGCTTCAATGGGTGCTTCTTTTCTGGCATGCTCAAACAAACCGTTTATGATTTCTCTTTTTATGTGTATTCCCATTCTTTCTTACTCTCTTAAATCCTGTTAATCTTCCTTTTTAGAATAAAAAATCACTTCAAATCACAAGTCGTTTGTTCAGTATCAAAAAGTTCTGTAATTGTTGGATTATCACCGCACACAGGACAATTACTCTGACGGTTTAAAGGCACCCTGCGAAATGTCATCTTTTTTGCGTCAAAAGATAGCAAAGTATCAGTGAGTAAATCCCCTACTCCGGTAATATATTTCAATGTCTCAGCAGCTTGTATTGTGCCAAGCATACCAGCGATAGCACCCAACACACCTGCTTGGGAACAGGTAGGAACGGCATCGGGTGGAGGAGGTTTTCGAAAAATACATCTATAGCAAGTGGATTCGCCAGGCACCACAGTCATTGTCTGACCATCAAACCGAAGAATTCCTCCATGGGAAAATGGAATACCTTCCATGACGCAGGCATCGTTTATTAAAAATTTAGTTGGAAAATTATCAACACCATCCAAGACAAAATCATATTCCGTAATGATATTTCGGATATTGTTGGCACATAAATAATCTTCATAGGTTTTAACAACAACGTCTGGGTTGATGGCCTTCATCTTCTCTTCTGCAGATTTAACTTTGGACACACCTATATCTTTGGTGAAATGGATAACCTGACGCTGTAAATTGGAGACCTCTACATGGTCATGATCTAAAATCCCGATAGTACCAATACCGGCAGCGGCCAAATAGAGAGCCGCAGGAGCCCCGAGACCTCCAGCCCCAACCACCAACACCTTGCCGGAAGCTAATTTTTCCTGCCCTTCTACCCCCACATCCTGCAAAAGAATATGGCGGCTATATCTTTCAAGTTGTTCGTTTGTTAATTCCATCCCAAGCACACTCTCCGCAAACTAAACATACGCACCAAAAATGACACGTACCATCTGTTTGACAACAAACGGGGCATATAAATCCATGTCATGAACCTAGACATTGATATTTGCCCCACCTCCCATGAAATAAAGAAATTCAATTTCATCATTCTCAGCCAGTACAGTTGATCCAAAATGTTCCCGATCAACGAAATCGCCATTTCGCTGCACAGAAACCATGTCTGGTGATTCCACTTTATTTAAGTCTAAAAGTTGCGCCACCGACACACTGACTTCTTCAAGTATCTGTTTTTGACCATTCACTAAAATATTCACCTTATGCCTCCTTTGTTACTCAACAAACGCCGGCAAACCCGACAAAGTTGATCCGTTTAATCAAGTTATATATCGAAACAACTGACAGGTCAACATAAAATTTGATTTTTTATACCACATAGTGATATTTTGCAGTAACGATGGACAAGCAAACAGTCGCACTACCCTTCAGTGTTGCATGGGCACACTTGACAATACACTAGATATAATACATGGAATTTTTACTTAATTCTTGCTGACGTTCAAAAAGAACCGAAAGAGAAAGACTTAAGTTTTTTCTCAATTCTTCAGCAGCAAAAGAAAACAGCTCTCCTAAGGCATTATTCCCGCCTTGCATATCCTCTGGAGCCTCTATAGTCCCTTCAAGAACTTCTACTATATTTAAAACTGATATCAGGTCAGGTTTATTTGCCAGGGCATAACCACCATTTTTACCACGCACACTCTTTACCAGGCCAGCTTTAACAAGACGGTTGAAAATTTGTTCAAGGTATTGCCGTGGGATCTGTGTATCTGCAACAATATCTTTCGTTTGTTTTAACCCTTGACCATAACATTCAGCCAAAGAGAGCATCGCTTCAATTCCATAGCGACATTTCCTGCTAATTGCCAACATTAAAACATTCCCCTCTCGTAACAGATCTTGAGGTAAAGGGTATTATCTCTTCACCTCCGGCTCTTAGATTCTTTTACTCTTCCTTTCCAGGCTCTGTAACTCGACGTCCAATGCTTCTAAAGATACTAATATTTCACGCAATGAAATCCCTAACGAAGTCAACAAGAGTAACAAGCTTAAGCCAAATACGATTTTACCAAAAAAAATCTTACCGGCAAAAAGAACAAACATACAAAAAACACAAAGAAATAAACTGGCAACACCAAATGCCTGCATTAATTTTATGAGACCTACTCTTTTTCTTAAACTTTGAATTTGCTCGATAAGATCCTGGTCTTGCCTCTCTTTAAAAATAGCATGCAAAGCTCTAATTCTTGCTGCCAGTGCGAGAAACCTGTTGGCATAGGCGACCAATAAAAGAGAAATAGCTGGAAAAAGAAGAGCTGGTGTTGTCAGTGTGATGTCCATTTTTTTATTATTACTTTATTAGTTTGTCTATTTAATTGGCTGCCGTATGACTGTTCTCCAATTCTCAGGAGCAGCCCTTTTTATATCACTGAGATATATTTCATGATGTTTGCCATGCAGGGAAAATCCATTTTCATGTATATGATCATGCAGTTTAGCAACAGTCGGACCCTCGTCACTGAATGGACCAATGTGCATGATTTGCGCAACCTTTCCTTCAAACAATGGTTCGAAGTTCACCTTTGTCAATGCAACAGGATCTTTTTTCATTTTCACCTGAATAATTACATCACTTAATATTCTTTTGGTTACATATTCTGGCTGCATGATCATCAAGGTCCAATGCCAGTCTTCTTTATTATCTACACTGAATTGTGTCATCTCGTGGTGCCACCACAGTCCTTCCAGAGGCATGACACCGTAATCAATTCCCAAGTCTCCTTTTTTAATTTTAAATTTCAAGGCATATGACAATGTGAAAAGAGCCTCTACAGCATCCTGGAAATCTTCCGAGGTATTTGGATCACCTTTGCCATCTACCATTAAATAATGCAATTCCGGCACATCAATTATGGATACTTCTGATTCCGAGGGCGAATAAAGGGGTTTATATTTCTTCTTAAAATCTATCTTTTCCATGAAACTTCCCTTTTCAAGTAACACAATTTCAACCTGAGTTTGCAGACACTTCACAGGAACAAACTACTACGGCACAAATAATCTTCTCCATTAAGCTTACAAATTTTCCTAAGAAATGAGCAAGCTAGTTTCTTTTTTGCTTATATTTTTTTGTCATAGTACTTGACAGGAAACGCCTTTATTTTTTTATAAATGTTGGTTAAATAAGAACTTTTATAGCACATAGCTTACTGTTTGCTCCGTGGCTCAAGAACTCTAAACATACTGAAGCAAACTACAATGATCAGAAATAAAGACTATTCACATAATGCACATATGATTATGCTCACTCTCTTTTTCGGATAACGTATAATATTTTTCGCACATTTGAAAGGCATGGTGACCTCGTTATGGT
>CAYUCH010000209.1:0-5298 GCA_964443295.1 uncultured Desulfobulbia bacterium
GGGACTTCCACTAAACTTATATCATCTGAAGGAAGGCCATAACTATTATCAAGTCTATAGGCCAGACACCGATACGCTGTTATGCAGGTTGATCTGAGGACGGACAGATGCGGCGATTGTGGCCATTTAGGCAGAAACTCTCGTAGGTTTGGTTACAGCCCCTGAACGGATACAACGGGTGCATACCCTTACCTGCTTGGCATTTCCACCAGGTGTGGCCATTCTCACTCTCTGTAAATTGGGCAACCATCGGCGCCGGGTTTTATTATGGGCGTGACTCACATTATTACCGGTCACTGGTCCTTTACCGCAAATAGCGCATTTTTTAGCCATTGTTCAACTCCTTCAAAGCAATATAAACGTTGTCAAAATGACAATCGATTTTGACTGGGAATCAAGCTATATACCTCTTCTTGTTTCCCATGGCAAGAATTTTATTGGATCCCAACTCGCCAAACTGATCTATAGTTCTCAACTTTCCTATGACCTATTGTCAACCATAGCACTACACTTGCTACCTGCTTTTCCATTGACTCCATCATTAAAGAATGGTAGCGTCCCAGATCGAAAAATTGCAACATCACCTTGTAACAGTAAGAGGTACCTTGAAAAATTATGAAACAGAATAGTAATCCGATTGTTGATTTTTTTGCCTCAGTAAAACTGGCCCTGTTTGTCCTGTTTGTCCTGGCGTCCACCTCGATAATCGGTACGATAATACCTCAAAATGAAGCACCAGCAAGCTATGTCGAGCATTATGGTGAAACAGCGGCTTTCATATTTCACCTGCTTGACATCGATACCATGTACACCTCATGGTGGTTCCTTGCATTACTCACCCTGCTTTCTGCCAACCTTATAGTATGTACTTTAAAAAGGTTGCCACATGTTTGGGGAATAGTGGTGGCGGACAACCTCAAAACCACACCTGATCGGCTTGCAAAGATGTCGCCTAGGCGCACCTTCACCTTCGCCGGCAGCCAGGCAGATGCGGTGCTTGAAGCAAAAAAACTTCTCGGCAGTGCCGGACAGGTCACAGAGGGCAGCACGGATGATACGACCATATTATTCACCCAGAAAGGGGCCTGGACCCGATTGGGTGTCTATGCCGTGCATTTCAGCATTCTGGTTATTTTTGTCGGGGCAATTATTGGCGCGCTCTTTGGATACAAAGCGTTTGTCATGCTGCCATCCGCCGATACAACAAGCGTTGTCTACGAAACTGGAACCAGTAAACCTATTCCCCTGGGATTTGACCTGCGTTGCGATCATTTTTCCATTTCATTTTATGATACTGGAGCACCCAAAGAATTTCGCTCAGATCTGGCTATAGAGAAAGATGGTAACGAAATCCTCAGTAAATCTATTGTGGTAAACGACCCGTTACAATACGCCGGACTTACTTTTTACCAAGCGAGTTATCAAGCCCTTGAAGGACAGCTCTTTGCCCGTATCACCAATAATGCCACACAAGCTACCGTTGGTATTCCCGCTCGGGTAAAAACAGAGATACCATGGAATGAAGAAGGCATTAAATTTGGCATCCTGAATTATGAAGGGCCAGACATGCGTGGCCAATATCGTTTTAAAATC
Organism: uncultured Desulfobulbia bacterium; assembly: GCA_964443295.1. Classification (GTDB taxonomy): domain Bacteria; phylum Desulfobacterota; class Desulfobulbia; order Desulfobulbales; family CG2-30-60-27; genus CAYUCH01. The sequence continues at coordinate 1,594 of CAYUCH010000209.1, forward strand.
TGGTTTTCAGACGGCCAGGCAACACCCTCTGAGTTCTGGATGCCTTTGGAAGGAACCGCCACCATAGAACGACCGGAAAAAACATACGATTTCTTCCTCGGCCAGCATTACGCTACCGGCCTGCAAGTTGCTAAAGACCCTGGTGTCTGGTGGGTTTATATTGGTTGTACCATCATGCTTCTGGGAATTACAGTAGCGTTTTTCCTCTCTCACAAACGCATCTGGGTAGTAGTTTCCAGGGAAGATAATAAAACCAAAGTACTTTTCAGTGGTTCGGCAAATAAAAATAAACTTGGCTTTGATAATATATTTTATGGCCTCATAAATCGTGTAACGCAACACCAAAGTTTCACGCCAAAAGCTTAAGGGTAGTACAATGAATAGTGCACAACTTCTCGGTATCACAACTTTTATTTTTCTCTTTGCATCCGCCTTTTACGTTGCCCTCCTCATATTCAGGGTAAAAGGCCTTGGTGTATTGGCAACTATACTCTCGGTGGCTGGGCTTCTCATCGAGACCACCGGGATTGGATTACGGTGGGCGGAATCGTACGAAATGGGTTACGGCCATGCGCCACTTTCCAATATGTACGAATCCCTGGTCTTTTTTGCCTGGTGTATCGTCGCGCTCTACCTCTTTCTGGAATTTAAATTAAAAAACAGGTTGATGGGTGCCTTTGTCATGCCATTTGCCTTTTTCGCTATGGCCTATGCATCTTATTCATCGGAATTCACTGATAAGATCAAACCCCTTATTCCGGCCTTGCAATCAAATTGGCTCATAGCCCACGTTATTACCTGTTTCATTGGCTATGCTGCCTTTGCGGTAGCTTGCGGTCTAGGGATTATGTATTTGTTAAAACACAGAAATCGACAGATACGCGGGAAAGAAAATGAAACAGGTATTTTTGCGTCACTGCCCGCTTTACGTCAGGTTGACGATATCACCCATAAAACAATTCTTTTCGGTTTTCTCTGGCTTTCAACTGGTATTATCACCGGCGCTGTGTGGGCAAATTCAGCCTGGGGTACATACTGGAGCTGGGATCCCAAAGAGACCTGGAGTTTGATCACCTGGTTTATATATGGCGCTACCCTGCACGCCCGCTTTACCAAGGGATGGGGCGGCACTCGTATTGCATGGCTTTCTGTCATTGGTTTCGGGGCAGTAATTTTCACTTATTACGGAGTGAACTTCCTGCTCTCAGGTCTGCATAGCTATGGTTCAGGTTGATCGGGTTCAACGTTCCCCGTTCAACTGTTAAGTGTTAAATCTTTAAACCAGATAACGATAACCTATGAACCCTGAACGTTAAAGTTGTATATAATCTCTTCCTACTTGACATCGATCGGTCGTGCGGATATATAAGCATATCTTTGCAGTGAGTATTTTGAGTAATGGTCCGTTTATAACGGTTAACTTCAACGTAGATTTTTGAAAGGGAGAAAATTATGATCAAAAAATCAGTGCTTCTCGTAATCATGACCGCCTTCATGCTGAGCCTCGGCTTTGCTGCCATCTCGATGGCTACTGATGCCGGTCCCGAGGTATTAACCCTCACCACTAAAAAAGCAAAAAAACCAGCTGTCTTCCCCCACAAAAAACACCAGGACATGATGAAATGTGATTCATGTCACCACACAAAAGGTGCTGACGGGAAACAAGCTCCTCTGGCCGAAGGCGCAAAAGTTGAAAAATGTGAAACATGTCACAATAAAAAAGACATGACCAACAAAAAACTTGCCAGCTTCAAAGGCGCGGCTCATAAAAACTGCACCGGTTGCCACAAGAAAGACAAAAAAGGCCCCACCAAGTGTGCAGGTTGCCATCCAAAGAAAAAGAAGAAAAAAGCTATCGAAGGTTGCTAATTTCTTTTTCTGTTAGCATGATCTTAAAAGGCTGCTCAATAAGAGCAGCCTTTTTTTATGCATGCATTTTAACTTCATCCTCTAAACCCATTTCAGGCTTATTACGGTGGCGACGAAAACACAGAAAAAGCCTACCCAAAAAACTCCAGCTAAACGCCCTGTCAAGAAATCAAGCAAGGCCGCTAAGCGCTGGACACAAACCCATCTTATAATCCTGGTTCTTGTTACCAGCGGGTTGTTGACCGCCTGCATTTGTGTAATTCTCGCTCTCTTTGTCTCTTTACGTATCCCAACCATCTCGTCATTGGCCGATTACCGGCCTCCTCTCACAACCGTTATTCTTGACCGAGCTGGCAATAAAATCGACCGCATTTTCCATCAAAATCGTTTTCTGGTAGAGATCGACAATCTTCCCCAGCTTCTTCCAAAGGCCTTTCTTGCTGCAGAAGACGCCCGTTTTTACAGCCACCGTGGCGTGGATGCCTGGTCTATTCTACGCGCACTCTTTCACAATATTTCTGAAGGAGACCGCTCCCAGGGGGGCTCCACCATCACCCAACAGGTGGCCCGCTCTCTACTTCTTTCTCCTGAAAAAACATATTCCCGCAAGGTTAAAGAAGCTATCTTGGCGTACAGGATCGACCAGGTCTTTTCTAAAAAAGATATTCTCACCATCTATCTGAACCAGATCTATTTTGGCAGTGGAGCATATGGCGTTGAGGCTGCAGCCCAAACATATTTTGGCAAGCATGCCCGAAATCTTTCGCTTGCAGAAATTGCAATGCTTGCTGGCCTTCCCCAAGCCCCGAGCAGGTATTCACCCTTAAAAAATTATGAAAAAGCCAGGAAACGGCAAGCTTATGTCCTTAACCGCATGGCAGCTGAAGGCTATATTACCGCCACTGCTGCCCGAAAGGCTTTTAATGAAAAGATTCAGGTGGGACAAAGCTTTAAGAAAGAACCGGCCTACCAGTATTTCCTGCAGCAGGTGAAAAAACAGCTGACAAGAAAATACGGAGCACCCCTCCTTGCTGCTGGTGGTTTTACCATTCACACCACCCTGGATGGTGAAATGCAAATCCAAGCTGCAAAAGCTGTTCAAAATGGCATTTCTGCCTGGCGAAAGCGACAGAATAAAGATGCGTCGTCACTTACTCCCCAAACTGCGTTAATTGCCATGGAGGTAGAAAACGGTTTTATCAGAGCCCTCATTGGTGGAACAAATTTCCGATCCAGCCAATTTAACCGTGCCATCCAGGCCAAGAGACAGCCTGGATCTGCCTTCAAGCCAATAATTTATGCCACAGCCTTTGAACAGGGATATAATCCTGGGAGTATTTTTATTGACGAGCCCTTGTCCCTGCCGGGTTCACATTCAGGCAACGTCTGGCAGCCTGAAAATTTCAGTGGTGACAACTATGGGCCAACCACCCTGCGCGATGGCTTGATATACTCTCGAAATATAGTGACCATTAAAGTACTCCAGGAAATCGGGGTGAAACCTGTCACCAAACTGGCTCAGAAACTTGGCATTCGATCTTCTATTACTGAAAACTTATCTCTGGCACTCGGCACCTCGGAAGTGTCCCTTTTAGAACTTACTTCTGTGTATGGGGCATTGGCCAATGAAGGAGATTATATTTCACCCGTATTTATCGAAAAAATTACCGACAAAAACGGTAACGCTATGGAAAAAGCGCCCCAACAGAGTACCAGGGTACTTAATCCCCAAACAGCTTTTCAGGTTACCCACCTGCTAGAAAAAGTCATTGAGCAGGGTACTGGTCGCAAAGCCCGCGGACTCGGTATTCCTGCTGCTGGAAAAACAGGTACCAG
>CAYUCH010000210.1:0-5278 GCA_964443295.1 uncultured Desulfobulbia bacterium
GGCCGGAATCAAATGGAATGGGTGGTCGGGATCGTCTGGAATTCGCAGCCAAAGGCAAGGAAAATGCAAATTGTTACCTCTGGGGCATTTTAAACAGGGAAAGAACCACCATGATGCAGAGCCCTACTACAAAACTGTAGGCAATCAGTGCAACAAAAACTTGTAGCAGGGTACTTCGATAATCAAGTTTTTTTAAATAATGAGAAAACTTCAATGCCTTTTCCTTAGCTAGCATTTTATCCGGCCTATTTTCAACTTCCTGTTAGAACCTGATTGCTGGCAATTATCATTACCGACTGTTATATAATGTCACATCATTACCCCTAAAGAATAGCAATTTTTTTGAAGGCGTGGAGAAAATGCCAAAACCCACCAACATATATATATGTTCCCAATGCGCAGCAGAGCTTTCCAAATGGTCCGGCCAATGTCCGGATTGCGGTGAATGGGATACCCTTGTGGAGTCTACCCCGCCACCACCGAAGCTCCCCGGGTTAAACGCTCGTGGAGCAGGCTATGCCGGTTCTCCATCCGAAGTCCGAAACATGACTGATGTATGTCTGGACCAAGCCCCCCGTCTTTCCACCGGCATGCACGAACTGAACCGTGTTTTGGGAGGCGGTTTGGTACCGGGGTCGGTGGTATTAATCGGCGGTGATCCAGGGGGCGGAAGGTAGACTGGAACTATCCTCGGAAGACGAAGTAATCCAGGTGGCCGAGTCAATTCACCACCGGCACACCCCCTTGGTTATAATCGGAATAAAATATTAAATTTGAAGGGCTAGTAAAGAAAAACGGCCCAGATAGTCAGAACAAGAAAGTCAACAATCTGAGCCGTTCATGGTCTCTTTTTATGGGTTAAAAACTCCGGTCAAGGTGGCCGAATTCAAAATATACTGACTGTACTGGGTTTGAAACTGGCTTCTGGTAAGGGCCTCACCGGCGGCAATATTCGGCATCCCAGTCCCTAATGCATAAATTGTAAAATTATACGAATGCTCATTGGGTGGACATGGCCCGGCATAACCGTTTGAACCCGTGTAGTTTTGGCCCTCGGTCACCCCATTAAGGGCGGCAATGCTTTGATCCTGGCTAAAACTGGTGGTGGATGTATTTATATTAAAAACCGCCCAATGTTTACAGGCATTATCTCCCATACCACATGGGCTGTCTTCATCATCAACAATAACCACATAACTTTCTGTACCAAAAGGAGAATTTGACCAACTTAACTGGGGAGAGAGATTATTACCTCCGAGATTGCTGCAGGCATGGGCCGATGGAATGTCGCCGCCACTGGCAAAATCCTGGCTAGTTAAGGTAAAAGTTCCGCATGAGAGATCACTACCATTGCAATCCTGATCTATCCCATCACCGCATATTTCTGTGGCAGCGGGATTAACAGTGGTATCGGTATCATCACAGTCTGTCTGACCACATTCTCCGCCTTCAGCATAATACCCATCACCGTCGGCATCAGTGCAAGATGCACAGTCCTGATCGGTTCCATCGCAATCATTATCAATCCCATCTTCACAATCTTCAGTGGCCCCCGGATTAACAGCAGCATCGGTATCATCGCAATCTACTGTCCCGCATTCACCACCATCCACGTAAAAACCATCACCGTCAGCATCAGTGCAAGTTGCGCAGTCTTGATCAACAGAACCATCGCAATCATTGTCCACCTGGTCATCACATATTTCAGTGGCATCAAGATTAACCGCGGCATCAGTATCATCGCAATCTCCCCGGTTTACCGAGTACCCATCACCATCCAGGTCCACATCATCCGGGTCAAAAACAACACCAGTAACTCCGCTAAAATGTTCTAGAGCATCATCTACATCAACCAAATTACGCTCTCCAAAAGATGTCAGAAGGGTGAGTGTTTGAAGCAATTGAATATTGGCCGAACTGTTCGCAAAAGCGGTAACAGCTACTTCAAAATCCATAGTCATGGAAACAGCAGCCGTACTAATGGCATCAAGGATGACAATGCCATTGGCTGGGGTGTTATCATCATCCATGGTTTGCAATAAACGAAGAATATTTATTACCGTGGAATTATCAGCTCCAGTGGCCCCGGAAACCAGATCAATCGGAGTCATTTGAGTTTTGGCAATGCCTTGACCTAAACTAATCGAACCAATACTGAAAGCCACAGTCTCACCGGCTAAATATTGAAAAGTTCCAAGACTGTCGGTTACCCCTGACTGAGTTGCAGTCTCATAGGACAAACCTTGTACCGCAGCATCCACAAAGGTTCCACTGAGGACTTGGGGTGTTGGCGTACTATCACTTCCGCCTCCCCCGCCGCACCCCTGCAGGCCCCATAAAATACTACCAAGGAAAAGGCAAATCATAACACATAGTTTTCCTTTCATTATATCCCCTCAAGTTATTTAAAGAAAATGAAATCAAACAGCACCTTTTTGTGAGTATAAGAACGAATAAGACTATGACATATCTACAAAAAAAATTCATACCTCTCCGCAGTTTATTGTTTTTGCTGCCCAGTTTTTCAAGCCTGTCCCGTAAAAACTGAAACAAGGGCCAAGGACCACCTGCGTCATCTTTTGGAAGCACAATTGAACTGATCCAAGCTGTCAAAAAACAACTTTTCAGATTGGCGATTTTTCGACAACCAATGAAATATATACGGTTGCCTGATTTTTATGCCTTAATTGAGGCCGGACTTTTTACAAAACTATCAATTATGATGGCTTCGTAAAAAGTCAAAATGTTTCAAATGCCACCTAGTAATTTCAACTAGTTATGGCATGACACACGTCCGTCTCGAGGCTTTTTGCGAGACCGACAATTATAAGATCAATTTTTCCCCGACAACCGGTCCCCACAGGGGTGCCCTGCAACAATTACAATATAACCGCAGGCGCCCCCCCCTCCCTGTGAGTACCATCATCGTCATACCCGTGTCGAAAAAACAACCATGATCGTTAGCGCACACACCGTACGTACCCATTTCCTTCAAGATGGTACCAATGGGCATAGCCATTGCCGAAATCGACCTCCCATGCATTGTCCGCATCGTACATGCTAGATGACCAGAAATAACCAGGATTATCTTCTGGGAAAGATGGGCTAATAGTTGGAGTATCATATACAGCATAACCATTTCCACCACATGTGGCATCTATATAATTCTGCTCATCAGATTTACCAGAATCAAAATCCCAATCAAGCAAAGGGGTTGATTTTCCATTACTACAATACACCAGACTTTTAAGCTCATCCTTGCTTGGCAAACGCCAATCCGACTTATCATCAAGAACCAAATTATCACAGTATGCATTAGCTTCATTAAAACTGTATGAATTATCACCAATCTCACACCGTTGCCATTCTCTGCTTGCCCAAAATACGGTTTGTGCTCCGGTTGCACATGTTCCATCACTTTGACAACTGCTCCCATCACCATCACAAACTCCACAAATATCCAGAACTGCCGAGCCACCCCATTCCCCGTAACAATCCTGAACACATGCAGTATTGCCAGTATTACCAGAAACACAGTCACCACAATAGTCTAAATAGGCACTGCCACCCATATCACCATTACAGTCGCTGGGTTCACGCACACAGCGAGCGTATAGAGTATCAGTCCTTGCACCAAGAGCTGCTGCTCCTTCCGAGTGAAACCCAACGGAAAAAGCGCTAAGCGGGTTGCCCGGAGAAGACGACCAGTAACTATCGTTGCGGCACTCAAATGATTCTATGATGGTTGGCGTGTTAAAACTTGCAAAGCCTTCTCCGCCACAGGTGGCATCTATGAGATTTTCATCATTAGACTTACTGGCATCCCAGTCAAACAAAGGAGTTGTTTTTCCATTTCCACAAGACACTAAAGTCTTTAGTTCATCTTTTCCGGGTAGATACCAATCCAACTTATCATCAAGAACCAAATTATCACAATATGTGTTAGCCTCAGAGAAAACATAACGATTTCCATCGTCGACACATTGCCATTCAAGTCCTTGCCATATCCCTGTCAGAGCCCCATTCCCGCAGACACCTACACCTTGACAACTGCTCCCATCCCCCTCACATACTCCACAGACATCCGCAACTGCCGAACCCCCCCATCTGCCATTGCAATCTTGAACACATACGGTATTACCAGTATTACCAGCAACACAATTACCACAATTATCCAGATAGGCAGTGCCATCCAAATCACCATTACAGTCGCTGACATCGACCGGCTGTTGTTCACGTACACAGCGAGCGTATAGAGTATCAGTTCTTGCACCAAGAGCAGCCGCTCCTTCCGAGTGGAATCCAACGGAATACGCGACATCCGGATCGCCCGGCGTCAACGACCAGTAGCTGTCGTTGCGGCACTCAAATGATTCGCTGATGGTTGGCGTGTTAAAATTTGCAAAGCCTTCTCCTCCACAGGTTGCATCTATGAGATTTTCATCATTGGACTTACTGGCATCCCAGTCAAATAAAGGAGTTGTTTTTCCATTTCCACAAGACACTAAAGTCTTTAGTTCATCTTTTCTTGGTAGATACCAATCCGAGTTACCATCAAGAACCAGACTTTCACAGTATGCAATAGCTTCGGAGTATTCATACCGATTTCCATCGTCGCATCGTTGCCATTCTCTCTCACCCAAAATCACCGTTTGTGTTCCGGTTTCGCAGGTGCCTTCACTTTGGCAACTACTTCCATCGCCTTCACAGACCCCACATGTATCTTCGATTGCCGAGCCCCCCCATTCCCCGTAACAATCCTGAACACATGCAGTATTGCCGGTGTCGCCACCTACACAATTATTACAATTATCTAAATAGGCATCGCCTATTTCATCACCATTACAGTCAAGGCCGTTAACATGGCAAATTTCGTTAAACCAATAACCACCTGAATTTACACAGTCTGTAATTTCCGTACATAATTCCAGGTTACTTTCACCACAGGTTGCATTTTCGTCTATGCTGTCACTCGAAGTACAAGCAACCATAAAAATACATATACTGAACAGAGAACAAATCCCTATATTGCTCTTCCTAAATTTTCGACTTAATACGCCATTCATTGTATCCTCCTAACAATAAAATTTTTATTTTGATTAGCCCGGCTCACCCATCCAAAGCCAAGCAATGCACTATTTTCTAAAAATTACTTTTTCAAATGAAACAAATTAGCGACTCTTTTTAACCTTAGCTATTTGGATATTGCAATCATGATGCCACAAGCTGCGTATTCCACTGATCTCGGCCACCTATTCCACGCGAAGCCGGCCACCCA
>CAYUCH010000211.1:0-5264 GCA_964443295.1 uncultured Desulfobulbia bacterium
TTGAACAACAACATAAGCAATTAGATGTGTCCACTTTTCGTGGGTAACACCACTTATCAACGGAAAACGTTGAACATTGAACCCTAATGCCACTTACTTAGATTGGAGAGTTGGTATATTGGCAATGAAAAATTGCAGCCAGTCATATCCGAATTGCAACAGGGCAAAATCATCGGTGGCAATTTTCCGACGCCGTGCCTTATCCAGCCTGTAACGATTTATTAAATCTTCGGAAGTAGCATACTGCCTGAAAGCATCAATGTTATAGCAGACCATAAATGCCAGACGCTGTAGAGGCCCGGGCCCCCCTTCCCCTTTCCATGGATTTGAGGCAAAAAAGGTGTCCATTTCCGCCCATGCATCCAACTGCAGGTTGTCTTCCAGAAGACGCTCATTGCGCAGCCATTCCTTGACAGTCCACTCCTGATCTTCTGCATGGCCTTTGCAATATTCATGGTTGGTCATGAAGTAAAACTCTTCCGGCCTGCCCTTGGAGGAATCTCTATCAACTGCGCGTTCCAAGGGATATGTCCGGCAGGCATTGGGACGATCAAGATAGACCGAACACCCTTCCGGTCCCAGGAATGGACACGTACGTTCGGGATTTTCTGCCATTTTTAACATTACAGATGGAAAAAACGGATTATGTCCCCGTCCAACCATGGCATACATTTCAAGAAATTCAGTGGATGAAATGCCAAGTTTCTTTTTTAGCCTGATTATATCAAAGGGATACAAAATGAGATTCTGGTCCCGACAACACGTCATGTAACAGGGAACGCCCGGATGACATGAAAATTTAAATTTCGATTTTCCCAAAGGCTTCATGCCGGGAGGGAATTCTTTCTTTTCTTTCTCTTGGGCTGCCATGATTTTTCCAGCACTCCTCTACTTTTATATACCTATCTTCAATGAATCGACCAACCACTCATTATGCAAACAAAAATCCGGCTGCTCATTGTTCATTTATCATTGTTATTCGGCCGGCAATGTACCATTGAAGGCATTCATGGTCAACACTTGCTACATTACTCCAGACCTTTCTTTTTTGGCCAGCCTTGACTTCTCAGAGTCTTCCGTCATAACATTTATATATGACTACGTGGTAATGGAAATTGGAGAAAATACAATATGCAGATTAAATCAAAACTGATTCTTGCTTTTCTCATTTTAGCTTTTATCCCTTTGTTGTTAACCAATATCATTACCTATTCTAGTAATATAAAAAGCCGGAATACGGAAATCATCCATCACCTGGAATCCGTCGCGTCTATTCAGCACAATAGGATAGAGAGTATTATTGTTCATAATCTGGACAGACTCAATCTTGTTGCCAGTAGAACGCATTTGCGAATCAGCTTAGAAAAATTTGAACAAAATGGCGACGTCGCTTTTCAGAAAAAAATGAATCGGATACTGAGTGACGCAAAAAACTCAATAAATGATTTCAAATATTTACATATTGCTAATCTTGACGGCACTGTGGTTGCCTCAACAGACATTAACAAAATAGGTTCCAAAAACGCAGGTAAAGAATGGTTTCTCTCTGGCCAGAAAGAAGGCAGAGTTGACATGTTTTTTCTTGACAATAGTCATGTTTTGAACGTTAAATTTTCAGGCCCTCTACATCTAAATGACGTGTTATTAGGTGTGTTGATGATTGAATCATCGGCAGAAAACTTGTTGTCATCAATTGCTGACTACACAGGGCTTGGAGAAACAGGAGAGACTATTCTTGCCAAATATAATAAAAATGGTGATGCAGTTTTCCTAACCCCAACTCGATTCAATCCTGATGCTGCTTTAGGGTTAACAATTCCAAAAAGTAAAACCATACCTATCAACAAATCATTCACCCAAAAACAGCAGGTTATGAAAAATGCCGTTGATTACCGTGACAAGCCGGTCCTTGCTGTTACTCGCTATGTTGAAAAAACAGATTGGGGGATAGTGGTCAAAATAGACAAAGAGGAAGCATTCTTGCCATTGGTCAAAATGCGTAATTTGCTCTTCATTATTATTGCTATATCTGCATTGGCTATCATTTTCATCTCATTCTACCTGGCCAGGGGAATCACCCTGCCTATCGTCAAGCTTACCGAAGTGGCAAAGAAAATATCTCAAGGAGATCATCAAGAACTTGCCAATGAAACATCTAGGGATGAAACAGGAGTCTTAGCCAAAACTTTCAATGAAATGACTGCTAACCTTGTCAAAACCAAAAAAGATCTCGAAAATAATGTCGAAGATCTTCATGATAGCGAAACTCGCTTCCAGCTTCTGATGGACAGTCTGGAAGCACTGGTCTATGTCGCGGACATGAAGACATACGAAATCTTATTCATCAACGAATTTGGCAAAAAAATGGTGGGTAACATTACCGGCAAAATTTGCTGGCAGAGTTTACAGGAAGGGCAAACAGGCCCTTGCGATTTCTGCACCAACAAATACCTTGTAGGCGAAGATGGCAAACCGGGAGAAGTTTACACCTGGGAATTTCAGAATACTATTACCCAACAATGGTTCTATATACATGACAGGGCAATAAAATGGTCAGACGGTCGTATTGCCAGGCTTGAAATAGCCACTGACATTTCAACTCTCAAGAAAGTTGAACAAGAAAAAATGGAAGTAGAGAAACGACTCCAACAAGCTCAAAAGATGGAAGCTGTTGGCACTCTGGCAGGTGGTATTGCCCATGACTTTAACAATATGCTCAGTGCAATTCTTGGGTATACCGAAATGGCAATTCTAGAACTGCCAGCTGGCAGCACAATTGAAAATGATTTACAACGAGTCGTAAAAGCAGCAAATCGCGCCACAGATCTTGTTAAACAAATTCTCACCTTCAGCCGTCAAAGTGACCAAGAACTGAAACCCCTCAGACTCCAAACTGTAATCAAGGAAGCCTTAAAACTCTTACGATCCTCCATCCCTACAACCATTGAAATTAAACATGACATAGATCCAAATTGCGATGTAGTCCTAGCTGACCCGATTCAAATCCATCAGGTAGTTATGAACCTTTGCACCAACTCATACCATGCCATGAAGGAAACCGGTGGTCAACTTCGTGTCTCTTTAAAACCTATCGACCTGACTACAAAAAACTTAGACAGACGCATTCACCTTCAACCGGGATCATATGTAAAGTTAACTGTAAAGGATACCGGTAGTGGAATAGACAACACTATTCAGAAGAAAATTTTCGAACCATATTTTACTACTAAGGCAAAGGGTGAAGGTACCGGAATGGGCCTTGCTCTGGTGCATGGCATAGTCCATAGCTGTGGTGGAGATATTACGGTAGCTAGTAAACCAGGTGAGGGGTCAATTTTTCATATTTACTTGCCCACCATCAGTGACACGGAAGACAAATTTAAAGACAAAGACACTGCTCCACTTCCCACAGGCAATGAGCGAATTTTAGTGGTAGATGATGACGAAGAAATTTCACACATAAACCAAAGGACGCTGGAGTCTTTGGGCTATAACGTCACTGCCCTGACCAGCAGCATTGACACATTAGCCACATTTCAAAAAGAACCGGATGAATTTGATCTCGTGCTGACCGATATGACCATGCCCAAAATGACAGGAGCTGAGCTTTCCGAGAAAATTTTTGCCTTGCGTCATGATATTCCCATAATTATCTGCACAGGCTTTAGTGATCTCATGAGTGAAGATATAGCAAAAAAGATGGGTATAAAAGATTACATCTTGAAACCTGTTTCAAAAAAGACTTTGGCCGAGGTTGTTCGCAAAGCTTTGGATTCCTGAAACCACCTCAGAAAAATAATTATTCCATTTGCTTTTCTTGGATGAATCAGGCCTGGCAATGTTCCATTGAAGGCATTCATGGTCAACACTTGCCGATGGCAACTCGGTCTGTGTCACTTTATAAGAAATATCATCAAATCCCATTATTTCTGCTAATAATAATGTTTTTTTTTGTACACTATTCATGTAGTGATACATGATATATCAACATGAAAAAGGATGAAATCGAATGCCCTGCGAACAGTATTTACTCACCGAAAATATAGTGGTTTTAGCTCATGGTGAAGATTACACCTTTGAAGATGTCCTGGAAAGCATTCGCCTTGCACCTAAAAAGGCTAACTCCCTTCCCGTCCATATTCTCTTCGATGTACGAAAATCCAAATCTCCAAGGAGTCTCGAAGAATTCAATACGATAGCACTGACTATCTTTAATGCTGACCGTTTAGAGAAAAGAGTAGCTGTTGTGCAGGATATGGATGACAAATTGTATTATGGGATGACCCGTCAATTTAAGGCCATAAGTGAAAATGTCGGCTTAGAAGTGGACTTCTTTGGAGAGATAGAAGACGCTGTGAACTATCTCAAATCTTCTCAAACATTAGATAACATATAAGTGTTGAAACAAGATTCCACTTCTGTATTCACTATTCCTTTACATTTCACCTATCTAGTTAATAGACAATACATATACAAAATTTCCCTTCACCCTCCATAATAGGAATTATATGAAAACAAGCCTTTCATTCTATCGGAAATTATTTGAAGAATCACCGGTGGGCATGACAATCTATGATTCCTCCGGTCAATGCCTTAATACAAATAAATCTATCTGTAAAATCATTGGCGCCACGGAAGAACAAGTACTTGCCCAGAATTACAACCACATAGAATCATGGAAAAAATCAGGCCTTTTAGAAAAGGTTCACGAGGCGGTTGCGACCAACCAAATTACCCATAAAAAATTCACCGTTACATCAACCTTCAACAAAGAACTAACCGCTATTGCCAATTTTTTGCCTTTTACTGATAATGGTGAGAGTTATATTCTTTTCACCTTGGATGATTTAACTGAATACCAACATATTGAAGATAAATTGAAAAAGACAACACATGATCTTGGAGAGCTTGGAAAACTCAATTGCCTATTCGAGTTTTCCAAGCTCATTGAAAAAGAAAAAGTTATTGTTGAAGAGATACTCCAAGGCACAGCCGAAATAATTCCACCCTCATGGCAATACCCAGACATCACCTGCGCCCAAGTCAAAATGGGCAACACAACATATCAGACCGATAATTTTACTGAAACCCAATGGAAACAGTCCAAAGAAATAATTGTATCTGGAGAGAGTATAGGTACCATAGAAGTATACTACTTAGAAGAAAAACCTGAAATACATGAAGGCCCTTTTCTCAAGGAAGAAAGGGATTTATTTAACAACCACCCCTAGAAGGGGTGGATTAAAAGGTGACCCTAAAAGGGT
>CAYUCH010000212.1:0-5226 GCA_964443295.1 uncultured Desulfobulbia bacterium
GGTAACCCTCGCTCTTTCAATAGCGCTGTGTCAGATTAAGTCTGAACTAATTCACATAATCAACAAAGATGGCTCTTATCTAGCCCTCTTAAAGATCGATGAAGAATACAAGAAGGCTCTACTTTTTTCTCCTTTTGAAAAACAAACCGTTGAAAAATCCTTTGATGAGCTTGGAGAGCTCGTGGGCAAAGAACTTATCATTCTCAAACATCGTCAGTTCACCTCCCAGGCGATCTTTGGTTTTAAGTGGTTTTTAAGTGAACTGACTAAGTTCAAAATGATCATAGGTGAGGTACTTCTCGGCTCTTTCGTTGTTCAACTTTTCGGTCTAGTGACACCTTTATTCACCCAAGTCATTCTTGACAAAGTAATTGTTCACCATAGCTTAACGACCTTAGATGTGTTGGCTGTGGCATTTGCCGGGGTTATTATTTTTGAGCTACTACTCAACCTGGCTCGGAATTATATTTTTGTCCATACCACCTGTAAGCTTGATGCAAAGCTTGGCTCTAAATTGTTCAAACATTTGCTCTCCTTACCGTTCATGTATTTTGAGTCCCGTAAGGTCGGTAATATCGCCGTCCGGGTTAGGGAGCTTGATGTCATTCGGGAATTTCTCACTAATAAAGCGGTAAGCGTTATTATAGATCTGATTTTTTCTTTTGTATTCGTGGCGGTTATGCTGCTTTATAGTGTTAAGCTTACTCTGTTGATGCTGGGATTTGTTACGCTGGTGGCCTTGCTGTATCTCTTTATTACGCCAGAACTCCGCAGAAGACTTGAAGCGAAATTCCAGATGGCCGCCTCTTCCCATTCATATCTTGTGGAGTCGGTTACCGGTATCCAGACAGTAAAATCCCTGGCCGTGGAAGGATCCATGCAAAAAAGATGGGAGGACCATCTGGGGCGTTATATTAACTCCAATTTTCGCCTGGTGAACATGTCCAATATCTCCCGGGCAATATCCAATACTTTCCAACGACTCATGACCATTTGCATTCTCTATTTCGGAGTCAAGCTCGTTCTGGTGCACGAGATGACCATCGGTCAGTTGATAGCCTTTAACATGTTTGCAAGACAATTTACCGGCCCGGTTCTACGTCTGGTGAATCTGTGGAATGAATTTCAACAGGCCCTTCTATCCGTGGATCGGCTTGGGGATATTCTCAATCATCCAACCGAAGCATCAGTTGAAAAGGCAATTACCTTGCCCAAATTACAAGGTCTCCTGAAGGTCGAAAATTTGTCATTCAAATACTCGGCCAATAGCCCTTTTGTAATCAATGATGTCTCGTTTACAGTTCCCTCAGGCACTGGCCTAGGTATTGTCGGGCGAAGTGGAAGCGGTAAAAGTACCATTGCAAAGCTCATTCAGCGGTTATACTTCGCTAATGAAGGTGCCATTTTTATAGATGGTGTGGATGTCCGTCATCTCAATCCTTTTTGGCTTCGTTACAATATCGGCATGGTGTTACAAGAGAATTATCTGTTCAGCGGCACCGTCAGAGAGAATATCTCCATTGCCCGGCCCGATGCCTCCATGGATCTCATTTTGCATGTTTCCAGACTTGCCGGTTGCCACGAATTCATCGCCGAATTATCCGAAGGTTATGACACCATGATCGGTGAAAGGGGCTCTACCCTTTCAGGCGGCCAGAAGCAGAGAGTTGCCATTGCCCGAGCCCTGATTTGCGACCCCAGAATACTCATTTTCGATGAAGCAACCTCCGCCCTGGATTATCAATCCGAAAAAGTGATCAAGCAGAACCTTCAGTCCATTAAAAAGGGCCGGACTTTGATAATGATTGCCCATCGACTTTCAACCATCCAGGATTGTGATCTTATTATGGCCATGGATAACGGCCGGATTATCGAGTCGGGAACCCACGCTGAATTGCTTGAGAAAAAAGGGTATTATTATGAGCTTCATAGTCAGCAAGGACAGGTGGCAGGTGTCGAGGATTAAATGTCGGGTTTTTGGAAAAAGACGATTGAAGAGTGAAGTAGGAAGGAAATTAGATGAGCAAAAGAAAGGACGATAGCCACGAATTCAAACCTCTCTTGGTCGAGATAGAAGAAAGACCTCCCAATCCTTTGGGGCGGTTCATTTTTTGGACCATCATTGCGGCAATTGTATTTTTCGTTCTGTGGGCCTTTATCGGCCAGGTGGATGTGGTGGTCACTGCCCGAGGAAAAGTTATCCCGGTGGGTGAGGTGAAAACTATCCAGCCGCTTAACACCGGGGTGATCCGTAAGATTTTGATAACAGCCGGAGATTCGGTACAAAAAGGCGATATCCTCATGGAGATCGATCCGTCGGATATTGAGCCGGAACTTGAATCCATGAGCGCCAATCTTGAGCAACTTGATTTGGAAATGACCATGCGGAAAGCTCTTCTTGCCGAGAGGCCTTTTCAACCGGACCCAAAACGTTTCGCTCCGGCTTTGGTAACTGTTCAAAAACAAATTTTCCACTCAACTTTGGATGGTCGCCGTAAATATATTGATGTCAAAAACCAGGAACTGAAGCAGCTTGCAGAGCAGATCATTGCAACGGAGAAGACTAACGAGCAGGACAACTTTCGTTTGAACATTGCTTCGAAAAGACTGAAACGACTTGCAAATGTCAGAGATGTGATCAGTAAGGATGAATATGAAAAAGCTGAGATGGAAAAATATAGTTATGAAAACAGTATAAGCGTCGCTGAGAATAAGCTTGAGGAACTGGAAGCTGGAAAGAAACGGATATTGCAGGAAATCGAGGTGTTCAAGGAAGAAGAGAAAAGCCGTATTCTGGTCGAGTATTCCGCAAGTCAGAAAGAATATACCAGCCTAAAAGGCAGAATAAACAAGGCTGCCTATTTCAACTCCAGGCAACAAATAATTTCTCCTGTCAACGGTCATGTAAGTCAATTGCACGTGCATACCATTGGTGGAGTTGTCACCCCGGCTGAAAAACTTTGCTCCATTGTGCCGGCCAATTCACCCATGGAGGTTAAAGCGCAGGCCCTAAACAAAGATATTGGCTTTGTGACCACTAGCATGGATGTTTCCATCAAAATCGATGCCTATAGTTTTCAGAAATATGGCACTTTGAATGGAGTTGTAAGGCAGGTCTCAAAAGATAGTATTGAAGATCCCAACTTGGGAGATGTCTACGAAGTATATGTTACTCCTCACGAGACCTCCCTTATTGTCGAAGGCGTCGAAACTGAAATCAACACTGGCATGACCGTAACAGCCGAAATCAATGTGGGTAAACGTCGGATCATAGAATTTTTTATATATCCCATTATCAAGTATTTAGATGAAGGAATGAGTGTGCTTTAAATCAGAATTTCCCTTGGCAACAAAAATCCCTTCTCAACAAGATGTCGTACCATTTTTAAAAAGGGTGCCTGAATTTCTTCCGGGTGTTGTTTATTGGTGCGGGCTAACTTTTTAAGATGCTTTTTTAATGTACGGCCATGGCTTGTGTCTTTGATGAAATCAGCCATGGTTGAATCTATTTCACCAACAGAAGGAATGCCGCCGTCCAGTCGGATGGAAAATTTGGCATTATTCCAGCCACCGTTTTTTTTAGGAGTGCTCTGTTCTTCTAAAATTAATTCTGGGGCAGGGTGAAGCACGGTTTTTAATAGAGCTTCATCGTTTGGTAAAGTGTTCAAAAAATCCTTCGCAGCAAATTTTCTTAGAATCTGATCACCACATGGTGAACTGATTTGAGAGGCAACGGTTTCTGCTGCAAACCAATTATCAGCTTCACTTTGTTTTCTTATGATGATACAACCGGCACCTACTGATGAAATATGCTCTTGCTTAAAATAGTCCATCCAACGATTAAATCGTTCCTGATAATGTTCCTGGTCCGCCTTTTCTGTATGTCTAATCCACGTTGAAGCATAGGTGGCAGCGTCCCTTGATTCCAACCGTAAAACCAAGACATCACAGTCAGAGTTATCAAACCACTTTTGTAATCTCTCCTGCCAATTCTCATCTTGTATTTCAGCCCAATTGCAGAGTATCTGGCAGAATCCACCTTCAGATAAATATTCCGGTGCTTGTTTGCATATCTTTTGTATCAAGCCGTCTCCAACCATTCCCCCATCACGATAGATGTATTCTTTTTCCGGTGAAATAACAAAAGGAGGGTTGGAGACAATGAGGTCGAATTGTTGCCCTTGCACAGGTTCAAAGAGATCGCCAGCACAACATTGAATATTGTTTAAATTGTTAAGTCGGGCATTGAACTCAGAATAGCCGACTGCACGTTGATTGAGATCCAGAGCCACCACTTTATCACTATGGGATGTGGCAAGTATGGCATGAAACCCGCATCCGGCTCCTAAGTCCAAGGTGTTCTGTGACTGAGATCGTACAGTGAGATTTGCCAAAGTCGCTGTGCTGGCTCCAACACCCATGACATACTGGTCACGTGCTGATGTGTACAGCATAGTCGGACTGTCAAAACAGGTATAAAAATCCTCAAAGGGAATGATTTTTACTTGGGAGACAAGGTGGTCATCTTCTCTTCGTAAGAATGATGCGTTGAGCATTGAAGTGCTGAGAAGTGTAGATAATATGTCTTCTGCAATGAGGCAGGGTACAGGTATTTCCATCAAAAAAAGACGTATCAGTGTGTCAAGGCTGCTCCCTTGCCTTGTCCTATACAGTAATTCGGGTATGTCACTCTCTTTTATACCGGAAACATGTGTGCCGCCGAGTCTTTTAATCACAGTTTTCTGATGAAAACTATGCTTTTGAAATATGCCGTGTAATTGCTCGGCAAAGTTTGAGCTGTTATTCAAAGAGGGGGCAGAAAACAAATCTCTAGCCTTATTCATATATATGCCTCTTATTTTTTTAATATCTTTTCAGTTTACAGGGGGATATAAGAGGAGCTTATGTTATTATATCTCTGTTTTATGCCAATGATACATACTCTTATGACATAGAAGGGAGGTATTGTTTGAAGCTCACCCAGAAGCATATCTTAAGATTTTCCTTTGCATTTGTCACCGCCATTATCATCTTGCTTGGCGCAATTTCCCTCTACACATTTAAACGTGACCATAAGGCAGTCGATCAAGTACTGCAGGGCAACAGGATTGTCCAGTTAGCAAAAGAGATGAACATCAATCTCACCCAGAGTGGCCGATTACCTCATCTGATTGAAAGCACCAGTAAAACCTTTAAAAGAATTTGCGACAGGATTGACGAATTAGA
>CAYUCH010000213.1:0-5219 GCA_964443295.1 uncultured Desulfobulbia bacterium
TTAAGGAGAGTAACCATGCGTAGCGGAAATATGCCCAAGAGCCTCTATCAGAACTGGCAATTTGCCATTGAGGTAAACGGCTTTGATGTGGCTCTGTTCCAAAAGGGACAGGAACCCAAGACAGAATTTGAAGAGGTAGCCTTTGCTCCGGCTGGTTCTATGTTTGACCAGAAGGTGGCTGGCCGAGTGAAGTTTGATGACATTTCTTTGGAGAAAGGCATCCTGCAGGATGGTTCTGATGAGTCAGCCCGAGAATGGGTCAAAAAACAGGTTGATGTCAATAGCGTCACCGGTGGTCTTCCCGAAGATTACATGAAAGACATCGATATTGTCCGCTATGATCGGGCAGGCAACGAGACCAGGCGTTGGACTCTGCACGGAGCCTGGATCAAGACCCTTGAGTATGACGAATTGGAAGGCGGCAACACCGAAAATACCATTGAAAAGCTCAGTGTCTGCTTTCAATATTGGACTTGATTTAAGGAGATAGAAAAATGCATAAATTTACATTGCCAAGTGGCATTGAAATAGAACTCCGAGAGATGACCGGAGCCGAGGAAGAGATACTCACTAATCAACGGCTGATAAAGAATGGTGAGGCAATAAATCGGGTATTGAAGAACTGTATTACGAGCCTTGGAGAGGAGGAAAAAGTGTCCATGGATGCTGTCCTTGATTTGCTCTCCGGTGATCGTCTCTTTGCTTTGGTTAAGTTGCGCCAGATTTCCCTTGGAGATGAGGTGGATCTGGAACCGACCTGCCCTAATAATGGCTGCCGAATGAGCAATTTTGTAACCGTTAATTTGGAAGAGTTAGAGATTAGTCCATATCCAGAGGATCGGGAGTTTTCCTTCCAGTTACCAAGCTCTGGCAAGACAGTGAAGTTTGGCTTCCTTGATGGTCATAAGGAAAAACGACTGGCCAGCCTGCGAGAACCCACTATCAGTTCAGCCATGTTGATTCGGATTATTGATATTGAGGGAAAACCTCCCAGCAAGAAAATTCTGGCAGAGATGTCCATGCGTGACCGGAATGGACTAAGACAGGAGATGGCACGGGTGGATGGTGGGATTGATACCATGATTGAGGTAGAATGCGATGGCTGTGGTGCTCCTATCCGTACTAGGCTGGAGGCTGAATCCTCTTTTTTATTCCCAGGAGTTCGCTTGTAGGTGATGTGTTTTTCCTTGCCTATGGTGGACTTCGCTGGAGTTATTCCGAGGTTTTGGCGTTACCGATTATGCGTCGGCGGCACTTTGTTGAAATTCTGGAGCGGCAGTTGGACTTTGAAAAGCAACAGATGGAGCGGTAAAGAATGAATGATCTTGGCCTTGGTATCATGGTTTCCATGAAGGATGGCTTCTCACAGAATGCCCAGCGTATTGAAGGTTCCATGCAATCCCTTGATGCCACGGTGGCCACTGCCAGTGAACAGATGACCAGGAATCTGGATCGGATCGAGAAAGGTACCATGATGGTGGGGGCAGGCCTTGCTTTGATGGCTGCTCCCACCGCCTTGATTGCCTCCACTGCTGCAACCCAGAAGGCCATCGGTGAATTGGCGTCTCTGGGTGTTCAAGATCTCCGCGCCATTGAGGATGCCGCTGAATCATTCACCAATAGCTGGTCGGGTACCAATAAGGCAGATTTCATCGCCTCAACCTATGATGTGAAATCTGCCCTTTCCAGCTTGAGCGATGAGGCGGTGGGTGTCTTCACCTCTATGGCAGCCCTTACCGCCAAAGCAACTAAGGCCACAACCCAGGAGATGGTAGGAACTTTCACTACCTCCTATGGTATTTTCAAGCCGATCATGGCAGAGATGACCGATATGGAATGGGCCACTGCCTTTTCCGGAGCCATGTCCCAGACCGTTGCCTCTTTTAAGACCAACGGTGTCCAGATGTCTGATGCCATCAAGAATATTGGTGCAGTTGCCTCGGCATCCAATATCCCTTTACAGGAACAGTTGGCAGTCCTTGGCCAGTTACAAACCACCATGCCCGGCTCTGAGGCAGGTACTCTCTATAAGGCATTTATTATGAAAGCGGCTGAGGCTGGTGAGACCCTGGGTCTTTCCCTGGTTGATGCCTCTGGTCGATTAAAAGGTGTGGTACCGATCCTCCAGGAGATTAAGAAAAAATATCCAGACCTCTCTCAGGCTGCCACTCAGGTAGAGATCAAGAAAGCCTTTGGCTCAGATGAGGCTGTGAAATTTCTCCTGCAGATGTCTGCTGGGGTGGATGCCTTGGAGACCAATATCCAATCGGTGGAACAGGCCATGCGTACTGGTACAGTCGTTACCGAGAAAATGGCTACGGCCATGAATATGGATATCGGAGCGAGGGCAACTCTTATAGGTCAGCAATTTGCCAACCTCAGTCAGATCCTTGGCCGTACCCTGTTACCAATAGTAGAGCCCATCATGAGTGGTATTTCATATCTGCTTATTGCTTTGCAGGGAATGGCAAAATCTGTCCCGGGTTTGACGAGGGTAGTGCTTGGCCTGTCCATGGCATTGGGAGCGGTGCTAGTAATTGCTGGCACCGTTGTTACTACCGTGGGGATGGTCGGTCTGTTGTTGCCATCAATTAAGGCTGGTTTAATCGCTCTCAGTGCGACAGCCGCAACCACTGGTTCAGTAATTGCCACCTGGTTCCTGCCTGTAACTGCAACCATTGCCGGAGTGCTGTTGGCTGTCTATTTATTGAAACGAGCCTGGCAGTCTAATTTCGGTGGTATCCGTGATGCGGTTCTCGGTACCTGGAATAAAATTAAACTGGTCTTTCAGGGTGTCCGGGCTTTATTCACCTCAATCAGTGGTGGGGTTGGACAGATGTCAGCGGAACTGGCTCAGAAACTTGAGGCCGCTGGTCTCATGGGTTTTGTGGTTACGGTCTTCAAAGTTTATTACCGTATCAAGCAGTTTCTTGGAGGATTGACCCAGGCGTTCTCCCATACCTTTGGCCGGATTCGTGCTATTCTTGAGCCATCGGTACAGGCCTTGGTGGGAGCCTATGGTATGCTGGCAAAGGCTGTGTTTTCAGTAATTGAAATATTTGGTCTTGTCGGAAATAGTGTGGATGGGTCAGGTTTTCGTGATTTTGGCACAATCATTGGCACCATGCTGGGAATCATTGCCCAGATAGGAGCTTACCTTATTCGCTTTACCATCATCCCTTTAACCATGGTCATTCGTACTTTGGCAGTAGTGGTCAGAGCTATGGTCTGGACTGGCAAGGTCATTGTTGGTTCTCTGATTCATGCTGGAAAATTTGCCTTTAAATTCCTGCTCCCCATCCGCCTAATTGCCCAGGCCTTTGTTTCGGCAGGTAAGATCATCTATTCGGTTTGGCAGATGCTCTCTGGTGATGTTTCCGTACTGGGTGGACTACAGACTATTGGCAGAGCTCTGTTTGATTTTATTGCCACTCCATTTTACTGGCTTAAAGATGTAATTGTTGGATTCTGGAACTTCACGACCTCAATTTTTAAGGGACTGGGGGACATCTTTATGGGGGCGGGGCAGTTGATTATGCAAGCCATGTTGAATCTGCCCATTATTGCAACTCTGCGGGAACTATTTTCATCGGTGCAATCATATCTTGCAGGAGATATCACCTTCTTTGATGCTGGTAAAAATATACTCATAGCCCTTGGTGATGGGATTTGGTCAGCCGTAACCTATCCGTACCAGATGCTTAAGAAAGGTCTGGGTAAGTTAAGAGCTTTGCTACCATTTTCCAATGCTAAGGAAGGACCATTATCCGCTTTGACTGCCTCGGGTTCTGCCCTGCTTGAAACCTTGGCATCAGGGATGCAACAAACTCAAGGAATGCCGGTGAAGATATTCACCTCTGCAGTCCAGGGCATTAAGTCAACACTGAGCAATGTTTGGGGTACTGTCAAAGATGGAGCTGCTGGAATGATGGCAGGACTGCCGTCCCTGAACTTTAAAACTGAACAGGCCAACCAAGAGGTAAACAATTCTGTAGCCCAGCCACTGGCGACCGTTGCTTTGAATCTATTACCGAAACTGGATGGCAAATTACTTCCCACTGCCTTTAGCGCAGCTCTTGTGCTCCAGCCAATGCTGGCAGGAGCAGTCCCACAATTACCTCAGGTTGGGACTCAATCTCCTACGGCGGTCGTGGAATCACAGATGCTTCCTGTTGAATTGCCAGCGTCGGTCAGTGTCTCTCCGATTCAAACGAATAATCATCCTGAGACGAGCAGTGGCTCTACAGTCATTGAAAGGCAGGTTCCTCAACCTATTTTAAACCAACAGCAATCAGAGAAATTGGCATTCATTCATCAAGGAGATAGTAATTCTCCCGCTACTGATAATGAACCCGGCATCCGTGATCTGCTGGCTACCCTCATCGCCAAATTTGACAGCCTGGCAGAGCGACCAATTACGGTATCAGTGGCCACCAATATTGATGGTCGTCAAATAGCAGAGGCGGTTTACAAGGATATTCGGGAACAAAAGATCAGAAATTATGAGACGCTATAAAAATTATGGGCTGGCAAGATAAAGAAATAAAAGGCTATCTGGTGGATGTAGATACAGGTGAACGACTGGAGTTCCAGCATAACCCAAGCGCCATCAATGATGAAAAGTCCACGGCCTATGCCACCATCAAGATTCCAGGCATGAGCCATCCCCGCTATCAATATGTTTCCGGTGAGCCTCGGCGGATTACTTTCAAAATCGAATTGTTTAAAGGGCCGGTGAAGAAAAAGGTGGATTGGCTCCGCTCTCTGCAATATCCAGAGCATTCCGGCACCATGCTGAAGAACGCTCCGCATCGGGTAATACTCATCTTCGGAGATCTTTACCCTAGCACCACCTGCATCGTCCGCCAGGTTAAGGCTCGCTTTTTCAACCTCTTTGATCAAACCAACCTCCTGCCCCAACAAGCCGAGGTAGATATTGTCCTGGAAGAGTATGTGGATGAGTCCATCAATTACTCGGAGGTGCGATCATGATTAACCAAAACTCTCGCTATGCCAGCTGCATCCTATATCGAGAAACTGAGGGTGATTCCTTTGGTAGTCGGCAACGAATTAATACCAACCCTCGCTATGATGACCAATTTCATATAGTGATCGATGGTGACCGGATCGATATGCTGGCCTACCACTACCTTGGTGACGCCAGCCTTTGGTGGATCATCTGTGACTATAATGAGATCTTCTTTCCGCTGGATTTAGAG
>CAYUCH010000214.1:0-5189 GCA_964443295.1 uncultured Desulfobulbia bacterium
CGCCTTTATGACAGAATCGACAAGATTGGCGGGTAAAAGAAAAATCTGAGTCACCCAAAACACCAAAAACTCCATCGGGAGCATCAAGTTGGGCAAGAAATTTAAATGCAGTCTGATAGGCTTCGGTGCCACTTGCCCATTCAACAAAATCACCAGTTAGAAAAATAAAATCCGGTTTTTCCGCATTAATGTGCTGGAGGATGTCCCGCATAGTCCGAGAATCGGACGAACCAAAGTGTAGGTCACTAAGAAAAACAGCTTTTTTACCCGCCAGAGTTTGAGCAAGGAGGCTATTTTTAATGAGAATATTTTTTGTCACCAGCCGGTTGGGTTCTATAAATACACCATGAATGATCATAAAGACCACAATGGTAAGCACGATAAGAAGCGGCAGGCGTTTTTTGAGAGTTGTTTTTTTCATCCCATTAGCAGCAGAATAGCCAATAAAGACATGTGAAAAATTAATAAAAAAATTTTAGAAAAGTGAAACCACTATAAACTCTTTTTAAGGTGAGTGCCAGACGTGTTTTCTTTTTGTGCCACACCGATATGTCAAGGCATCCCGAGAAGGAACAGGACTAGGTATTCTGTTCGTGCGAATAACGAGTAGAAGTATATGTACACGGGTAATGTTTGCGGGTTGATTAAAAAAGTGTGTATTTTTAGGCAGATAGAATAAAAAGCTATCTTTGCTGTTCAATATGGCATTAATATTGCTATAATGTATTTAGCGTAAAGCAAATCAATTCCAGAAAAAGGCAAACCACTCGAAAGGGTGGGACGCAAAGCCTCCGGCCTACACTCCAAAGATTTGGAGCATGGTAGCGGGGCCGCCGGCGGAAACAGCACCTCCTCTGTGCTTGTACCGTTCGGATACAAGGACAGGAGGTGTCCCCATGGCATGTCGTCGTCAGTTTACCAGGCTATTTCCTCTGTATTGCATTCTAAGTTTTGCGGTCTTATTGGCTTTTGTACAAGCCAGTCTGGCTGCGGAAAATATTCAGGTATCTGTGCAATGGGCAGACAATTCTACCAGCCCTGATTTAGCAGGTTACCGATTGTATGCCGGAGGAGTTCCAGTGTGCATATCAAATAGTGCAGAGATTCGGGAGATGACTTGTGATGCATCATTGGAAGGTGAATTCGTCTCCTTTACCATGACTTCCTTCGACATCCACGGTAACGAAAGTCAACCATCTACATCATTCGATCTCCAAGTTCCATCGAACTGGCCGCCTGCCGCAGATCAGGCAGTTGAGCAAATGAGTGAAGACGGCCAACTGAGTGGTTTCTTGTCTGCCAGTGATCCAGATGGGGATGCCCTGGTGTATTCGATTGTTGGTGAGCCAGCATTAGGCACTGTTTTACTGGAAGACAATACTATTGGTCAGTATTCCTATGTACCCATTTCCAATGAAAATGGTGCTGATAGTTTTACCTTCATGGTTACCGATACAGAAGGGCAAACAGCTGAGGCCTCTGTGTTAATTACCATCAATGCAGAGAATGATTCACCAGTGGCGGTTTTAGATTTTACTTTGACTACATCAGGTGTTGCGGTGGAAGTTGATCTGGTTGCAAATGATTCTGACCCAGATAATGATATTTTAGCAGTTAGCAGGATAGGGACACCTCTTCATGGTTCAGCGACATTAGCTGGTACTATTTTGACCTATCAATCTGATTCTGAATTTTCTGGTATAGACTATTTGAGCTATGATGTTGTTGATGGCAATGGGGGATTGTCCACAGCTTATTTAGGAGTGAACGTTCAACCGGCAAACTGGATTCCTAAGGCGAATGATTTTACTGTTGAAACAAAAGAAGGAAGCGAATTTGCGGGTACCTTGAATGGTTCTGATTTTGATGGAGATGCACTTACCTATGCAATAGTAAGTAATGGATTCTTGGGTACTGTATCTATTATTGACCCATCAACGGGAGAATTTAATTATATTCCTGATCCTGGGGTATCAGGAGTGGACATGTTCACTTATCAGGTGAGCGATGGTCAGGAAATATCTCAAGCTGCCACAGTCACAGTTACCATTAATCCCGACAGTATTCTTCCTGATGGAATGATATTTGAAGCCGGCGAAGTTGAAGTTGATGATCAATGGCTCCGTGTCTCTTTTTTGAAGCAGTTTGTTGATCCGGTTGTTGTGGCATTTCCAGTGACCATGAACGATGATGATCCGGGAGTGGTGCAGTTGCGAAATATCGATGAAACTGGTTTTGAAGTGCATTTTAGGGAGTGGGAATATCTCGATGGAATTCATGAAATTGAAACAATTCATTATCTGGTGATGGAAAAAGGAAGTTATGTCTTAAATGACGGTACACAAGTAGAAGCAGGCAGGTTGGAAAGCAATGGCGGTCAGTGGTTCAGCAAATATCACTTTGAGGAATCATTTTCTGGGGCACCGGTAGTTGTAACCACTGTGCAGACTGTCAATCAGGAAGAAGCAGCTGTAGGGCGAGTGAAATCTATTGATGGCAATAAATTTAAATACAAGTTGCAGAATGAAGAGGGGGCAAGTTGGGAACATACTCCAGAGACGATTGGATATATCGCCTGGCAGGCTTCAGAGGGTGTTTATGAAGACTTGACATTGGAAGTGAAACGTACCGGAGATGTGATTACCCATAAATGGCAGGCAGAGAGTGTTGCCACACATTTTTCTAAAACTCCTCATATTGTTGCTGCGCAGCAAGTAACTGATGGTGGAAATACAGCCGGAGTGCGATGTCGATCCCTTTTAGCTTCTGGAATGGAGCTTCAAATCGATGAAGAGCAGTCACTGGATGATGAAATATATCATACCACTGAGACAGCTGGATATATTGCCTTGTTATTTCCTGGGGAAACGGAGTAGGCAATGTCAAAATGAGTAATTAAAAAATGAATAACTTAAAGGAGGCCTGTCGAATATATTTGGCAGGCTTCTTTTTTTGTAGTTTGAGTTGTAAAGTGAAAAAAAATAAAGCAATCAACTAATGATGTATATATAGTGGTTTAAAATTATAATGAACAGATTGTCGGTAATGAGTTGGAGCAAGTCAAATATCGGAGAATTAAATGATGTTACTAGTCAGGTTTTTGTTGATCCTTTTCACTAGTCTTTCTCTTTTTGCAATAGGATGTACTGGAGGGACACCGTATAATGGTCCACCTCAGAATGAGGAACCAGCTCCAGATCCAGATCCGGAGCCAGACCCACAACCGGAAAATCTGAATTGTCCACCAATGGAAGCTCCGACGGGTGAGGTTTACAATTACACCCCCGCCGATGTTGCTGATTTGCAGGGGGCGGTGGCGCTTGCTCCACAAAACAGTACTATTCTACTTGCCGATGGTACATATAATTTAAATGGCTCATGGCTTTGGATTTTAGTGCCTGGTTTGACCGTTCGTTCTGAAAGTGGAGATCCCGAGGCTGTCATTATTGATGGTAATTATGTGACCAACGAGATTTTTACAGTGGCCGCCTCAAATGTCACAATCGCCGAAATAACTATTCAGAATGCAGGTACGCATCCTATTCATGTCATTTCCGGAGATGATACGGAAATATACCGGGTCAATATTATTGATCCTGGAGAGCAGGGTATAAAAATTAATCCCGATGATGGAAGTTACCCGGACAATGGTTTGATCGCCTGTTCTAATATAACACTCACTGATGCTGGTCGTTCCGAGGTGGAAAATTGTTATACCGGTGGCATAGATGCGCATCAGGCTTACAGCTGGACAGTCCGGGATAATTATATTGAGGGATTCTGGTGTGAAAATGGCTTGTCCGAGCATGCCATACATTTTTGGCGGGGTAGCCGTGACACCATTGTTGAACGCAATACCCTGGTCAATAATGCTCGGGGTATAGGATTCGGCTTGGACGATAGTGGGGCGGCTCGTACCTATTTTGATGACCCATGCCCCAGTGCCACCTATGTGGGGCATTATGATGGAGTCATTCGCAACAACAGTATAGTGGTAAATCGAGCGGAATTGCTTGCTTCAGAGAGCAGCGCTGACTGCGGGATTTGTCTCTGGTCAGCCTGCGGCGCCCAGGCGTTACATAATACCATTGTGTCCACCGGAGACATGTTTTCTTCTATAGAGTGGAGATATGAAGGGAGCCAGGACATATTTGTGACAAATAATCTTGCCACTCATAATACTATGCAAAGAAATGATGCGCTTGCCTCACTTTCTGGAAATATCACCGATGCGGACTTGAGTTTGTTTGTCAACGTTGAAGGAGGAGATCTTCATCTTACGTCCGGTGCAACAGTAGCCATTAACGAAGGAGTTGCTGTGGCCGATGGATTATGTGATGACGATATAGATGGTGATGATAGGGATGAAACACCGGATGTAGGAGCTGATGAGTATGTAGAGTAGGGTGATGCTAATTGCTAGATCGCCCAGAAAGAATGCTTGAATAAATCAAGGGGTTAGCCGGTGTTGGCTGAACCCTTGATGTTTTTGGCGCGTCTGGACAGATAGTCGGCGTTCACTTAGGTTCACGCGGACGTGGGCGGCCTTTATTTTTTAACCGGTTTTTGGCATTTGAAACCGGATAGTGTATGGCGACCCCGGCAGGATTCGAACCTGCGACCTTCTGATTCGTAGTCAGATGCTCTATCCAGCTGAGCTACGGAGTCACTCTATCCAGCTGAGCTACGGTATATACCTCATCGATATCATTTCAGCAACAATTATCCTTCTAATAATTTAGGTATGTGAGACCATGGGTAAAAAATGAAGGTCAGTAAGTAGCCCTTGGCCTTTAAGATGGTGATTGGCCGAGAAAATTTGTTAAATCATGTCCAGAGGGATATTGGAATATTTTTAAACCAAATTCCGGAACCGCAGCCAAGAGATGGTCAAAAATGTCCGCCTGAATTGCCTCGTAATTTGACCAGGCCTGGTCATTGCTGAACACATAAATCTGCACCGGAAGTCCTTGAGCGGTGGGTTCCAGTTGACGCACCAGAAATGTCATATCCTGATGAATTTTCGGGTGGTTGCGAAGATAGGCCACGACATAGGCTCGAAAGACGCCAATATTTGTCTGTCGCCGTCCGTTAATGACCTGGCTATCATCCACACCATGTTGTTGGTTATGGTCGGCAATTTCTTTTTTCCGGGCATCGAGGTAGTCTTTTAATAAGCTGAAGCGGTT
>CAYUCH010000215.1:0-5175 GCA_964443295.1 uncultured Desulfobulbia bacterium
TGGAACAACATTTTCACTTAACGACCTGTCCGAATTTTCCCGACCAGCTCTCACTTTCTCAAAAATATTCATATCAATGCAGTGTATTCCATGTAAGATGCCAGGATAACCAGTGAGGAATTGCAGGGGGGGCAGGATGAAAGATAATATTAAGTTTAATGAAATATATGTGATTGAAGCGTTAAGAGATCATGACAAAATAAAAACAGGCCAAGAATTATATAGCGACACACTTGTAAGAGAAACAGATAAACATGAGGGCTTGGATGCACAATTAATAATTGTTTCAAATCCAGCAGAACTGTTCGATGCACTTGAGGATATTAAAAAGGAAGTAATTGAAAATGATGTCCATCCAATCATCCACATAGACACACATGGGGATGAAAAAGGATTGCAGCTCCCAGATAATAATCATGTTCCGTGGGAAAAATTCAGAGAAATTTTGACAGACATCAATGAGGGGTGCAAAAACAATTTATTTATAGTCATGTCGGTATGTGAGGGCTTTCATTCTTTCAAAATTATACAACCAACTGACAAGACACCTTTTTGGGGGGTTATAGGTCCACCAAATGAAATATCCTTTGAGAACGCACAAAGACAATTCCCTCAATTTTATAGAGAACTTTTAACCTCTTTTGATTGCAATAAAGCCATTGAAAAACTTAATGAAGGGATTAGTGACCCGAAAATGCGGTATGAGTTTGTGAGCTGTATGGCGCTTTTCAGAATTGCCTATGAAAAATATCATTCAGAATACTGTATGGGCAAAAACTTACGGCTACGAACTGAAAAGCTTATAACAGATGCTCTAAAACTGCCTAATGCTGCACCGTTGAAGGAAACAAGAAAATACATAAAAAAGGTGCGGCTAAAGAAAGATTTGCATAAAGATTTTAAGAAGTACAAAAATATCTTTTTTATGATAGACCTGTACCCTGAACAAAAAAATAGATTTGGCATTAAATTTGGCCACATAGTTAAGAAATGCAAACTTAGGAAAAAGAAAAAAAGATAATATGGACTGGCTTAATGGATAGAAAAGAGGTTGTTCTTGCTTGGTTGTTGAGAGGGATCGAGGATTATTTCATCTCATTTGCGAAATTTGATCAATCTTTCGCCAGGTACAATGCTTTTTTCAATGCAGTCGGTTTTGAAATGGTTGGTAAAGCATATTTGTTGGCACTAAAATTCAATGAGTACGGCAATCTTCCAGAGCAGGAAGCGAAACAAAAAATTGAAAAGATCGCCAGAAAGTATAGCCATAAGTTAGACAAGTTAGCCAAGAAAATCGAAAGAAGTATAGGGGGCAATGCATTCCAGGCCATCAAAGCCAAGGATTATGATGGATTTACAGGGCAACAATTCCTCGATGTTATGGAAGCTGCATATATTGAGTGCCGTTATCCCATGCCCCCAAATCCAGTTCACAGGAAATTCCCCACAGGAAAACTAAAAAATACATTTTGGGAGCCTATCAACTCCTCCGGTATGCATAAATTTTGTTACGCATTCTCCATGGAAGTCATCGCTTCTCTGAAACGGGACTATAGAATCTGTATTCCACTTGACCGCCTGAAAGAAGTAGTCAATGGGAAAGCAGGTGAAAGATTTAATCGTCTTTTTTTTGGCGACAAAATGGACGATCTTGTTACAGATAAACCAGCAAAGAAAGGAGGCCACACCGTGAACAAATCAGATCTTATCGCATCAATCGCAAAATCAGCAGACATCAGCAAAGCAGCCGCAGAAAAAGCACTCAAAGGAACATTGGATGCCATTTCCGGATCACTTGCCAAAGGCGACAGTGTAACCCTTGTTGGCTTTGGAACATTTTCAGTTACCAAACGTGCAGCACGGACCGGCCGCAATCCTCAAACTGGCAAATCAATCAAGATCAAGGCCAAGAAAGTAGCAAAATTCAAGGCTGGAACAAAGCTGGTTGAAGCTGTGAAATAAGAAAGATTTTGCCCCCCCATTTGCTCACCTGGGCAAGTGGGGGCATGAGCATTTTTTTCTAATATTTGTCCAAGATATTATTATCCCTCTTCCATTAGATCTAAAGATTCATCAAGCAGATGATCACAAAGGTTGATAACACCATCAAGCTTAACCTCGTTCTCTCCGTTCCCCTTGGCGTGCTCTTTTTTAGCAAGTTTCACCAAAAAGTCTCGCTACGCCTGTAATAAGTCGGGATTCAATTCCATAGTGGTGGTTATTCTTATGCTTTTACTCACGATCATTACTCCTTCAAAAGTTGAGCCTGTTCTTTGCCAAAATTTAATTTGGTAAAAACAAAGGCCCCACCGATGCCAACGACAAAAAGGAGGTTCTGTAAAACCTGCAATGTAAGATTATGATATGAGTCGGCATAAGCCAAAACTACAATAGGCAGTAGAGTTACTGTAGCAATGGCTACAAAGTCTGCAGATCGATCGTCACGAATGCGCAATAGATACGAGATATAGTAAGCGACTCCAAGTAGCACAAAAGAAGAACAAAGAACCAGGCCCAAGCCAGAAGCAAAAGTGATATTCCGGTCGGCCTCAATCCATCCACCGAGCATAACTAGTGACTCAATTAAAAAAGACAAAAAAGAAAAAGTAGTTGTTGTGTAGATAGTTTTTTCCCGACATCGGCCTTGTTACAACTTCCTCCAGGCAATCTACCGTGGAGCCACAATGCAGCACCTATTATGTAAACGAAAGCGGGCAAAACGCTAAGCCCAAAAGCCAGAAAATTTTCTACGGTCGTCACTGATTCCCTTTCCTCTTCTTTTTTCGCCATTCCCACGGTGGAACCGGATCAGCGTCATACCACAATCCCAACTGATTTATCCTGGCCAAGCGTTGCTTTTGTGTCCATTTGGTGCATCGAGGCAAGTTGCAATATTTTGGATACACCCAGGCGAAACCAAATTCTACCAAAGATTCATTGAGGCAAATATCACCAGCATAGACCAGGCCAACAGAACGACCGTACCTGTCTCGGTCAACGACCGTGACATTGACCTCCTTGCCTGCGACGAGATCTTGTGCAAATCGCTTTGCTTTTTTGCCGAAGGCTTGTTTCCTTTCCGGGCAATCAATTCCGAAAAGTCGAATTTTTTCTTGGGTATTATTGTTGCGAACATGGATTGTATCACCATCGACAACTTTCACTACCTTGCCCGTAAATGCTACAGACTTTATGGGGAAAACAGTAATACAGAGGAATATTAATACGAGTAAAAAATTGTTAATTTTTGTTAACATTTTTTTCCCCCGACCTAGTAGAAAAATGCCGCATGATAAATACGATATGGACTGCAAGCAGTACTAATAGCATCCCAGAAAAACCAATCGTATTAAAAAACAACAAGTTGAAAAGAGTAAGAATCAAGAAAATTGATACAAAATAATAAAAGACTTCTTTGGCGTAAAGCCTGAAGAGAGATGCAAAAGAGGGATCCTTTTTATAGAACTCTGCTTGAGAGCTAGGAGGTTCCATGGTGTTTGCGTGAACTAGCTCTTGGTCTTCATTAAAAAACAAGATAGGAGCCTTTTCAGGCAATGTGAAATCGGCAACCTCCAGAGCATGAATGTCTTGGTCCATCAATACCAGAACGGTCCCGTTTTCAATACATCTTTGATGGAAATCATCAAAGTCGTCATCGTCCATCTCGGCAAATCCAAATATAATAAAGACTTGGCAATGTGCAGGAAGTTCAAGGCCAGCAACAGTGGGTAGTTGTTTGTCCCAGGGGTTCCCTTTTGAAGCAGGAACATCAAAACAAAGTACGGATTCCTCCCCGGCAATCATGTTTGACACAAGATATTTTAAGGTAAGAGCATGTTCTTCACCTGACAAGATGGCTAAACATGGTGGATAGCTCCCAGCACGGATCTCCAACAGAAGATAATTAAGAAAATCAAGGCGTGGTTGAAATACAGAAGGTGATTCTCCCTGTATAAGCTGTTCTCCAGAAATAATGACCCTTTTCAACGGCTTTTCCTTCTTCTAGACTTAATCTTTGGAGTATCTATGCTAGAACCCTACTGGCCGATTTCCGGCGCTATCTGGCTGAGCAATTGCTCGGCTGGTTTTCGTATCTCTGGCGCTATCCTTTTAAGGGCGTCTGCCGTTCCCTCGGTGATCGCGCGCAATGCCTCATACAGGGGCTGCCATTCCTCATTTTTCCCTGTATCCTTAAGCAGGGAAATACTTTCCTTGACCCTGCCGGCAGCCACTGCCATACGGAAAAATTCTATAATATCATCCCAACATAATTCAAAAAACTCTTCTGATTCTTGACTGAAACAACGTCGCATCAACTCCGCTGGCTCGTCCCAGGTCCCCTTTGAGAGCAAAATCATGGCCAATGTGTGCAGGAGGAAGAGGAGTTGGTCTCCCGAGGCTTGTTGCAAACCTTTCCTGGCGAGTTCTTCTGCTTTCCCTTGATCTTTTTTCTGCTCGTATAAACACCAAGCTAAGCTATTGAGAAAGGTAGGATTCTCCGGATCAAGGCTAACAGCTTGGCTAAAGGCCTGCTCCGCCTCCTTGTGTCGCTGAAAATGCTTAGCGTAGAGGTTGCCCAAGTTATACCAGGGGCCTGCGTCTTTTGGGTCTAGCTCAATAGCCTTTTGAAAGGCCTGTTCCGCCTCCTCGTATCTCTGAAGATTTTGGAGCAAGTTGCCGAGGTTGACCCAGGGAGATTCGTATTTTGAATCAAGCTCAATAGCTTTCCTAAAGGCCTGTTCTGCTTCCCCGTATCGCCGAAGATGAACAGCGTAAAGGTAACCGAGGTTATTCCAGATGCCTGCATTTCTTGGATCAAACTCAACGGCCTTTTTGTAGGCCTGTTCTGCCTCCTCGTATCTCTGAAAATGATCTTGGAGCAGATTACCGAGGTTGTTCAGGGGATATGCGTATTTAGGATCAAGTTCAACAGCCTTTCTAAGGGCCTGTTCCGCCTCCTTGTATCTCTGAAAATGATATTGGAGCAGATTGGCGAGGTCATTCCAGAAAGGTGCATGTTTTGGATTAAGTTCAATGGCCTTTCTGTAGGCCTGTTCCGCCTCCTCGTATCGCTCAAGTTGATATTGGAACAAGTTACCGAGGTTGACCCAGGGATATGCGTATTTAGAATCAAGATCAATAGCATTGCTAAGGGCCTGTTCCGCTTCAGCTAGG
>CAYUCH010000216.1:0-5118 GCA_964443295.1 uncultured Desulfobulbia bacterium
CAAGAACGTCGCTTAAATGAATTTTTCTGAAACACCAGATTTGACTATAACTCTAAATATTTTGATCTTCCCCCACAAAACCCCATCATCTTGATGACACAAAAAAATAATTTTTTAAAATTATATTATGTAGATGTGAATATTTCAGACCATTACGCAGTGAATTAAATTCATTTCAAATTCAAAATTTCTAAGGAAGATGTGGAAAACGACGCAGAAGAGTTGCAGGGCTTAATACATTTCTTTTAGAAGTCATTTATTCCAGAACTTTTCTTATGGCCTCTGCCAATTTTTTCTTTTCCACGGGCTTCATAAGATACTCTTTAATTCCTAAGGAAGCAGCTTTTTCTCTGTCAATCAATTCACTGAAACCCGTGCAGAGAATAATTGGTATATCAGATCTTATTTTAAGAATCTCCTGTGACAATTCGGCACCAGTCATATTGGGCATAGTCATATCGGTAATGACAAGGTCAATTATATCTTGGGAATCACGAAATGCTTTAGATGCTGTCAGAGCGTCAGTATACGCTTCTACTTTATAACCTAAACTCTCAAGTTGCTCTTTTTCCATGCGGACGATAATTTTATCATCATCAACCAGCATTATACGTTCGGAGCCTCCGACAACGGGTGCTTGTACCAAAGACTCCTCTGTATTTTTTTGCTTGGCAATGACCGGCAGGTACACATGAAAAGTTGTTCCCTTTCCCGGCTCACTATATACTGTTATATGACCTCCATGGCTCGCAACAATGCCATGTACCACAGAAAGACCAAGCCCTGTACCTTCGTCCTTAGGCTTGGTCGTATAATATGGCTCAAATATCCGCTCTAATTTATCTTCTTCAATACCAGAGCCGTTATCACTTACCTCCAACCTGAGGTACCGGCCTGATTGTAGATCTAAAGTTGGAATAGTGTTTGTAGGCGATATTTCTATTTCTTCCAATGATACAGCTAAAATGCCTCCCCCGTCCCGCATTGCATAATAAGCATTGGTACAAAGATTCATTAAAATTTGATGCATCTGACTTGGATTGGCATTAATTGCTTCACATGCAGAACAAATTGACTCTCTTATTTCTATGGTGGCCGGAATGGTTGCCCTCAAGAGCTTTAGGGTTTCTTTCACTAACACCTGAAAAAGAACCGGTTTTTGCTCTTCTTCAGTTTGTCGGCTAAAGCTTAGAATCTGTTTTACTAATTCCCGGGCTCGATTGGCAGCGTTGTATACTTCCTGTAGGTCAGCCCATCCTTTAGAATCTTCAGGTAAATCTAACTGCGTTATTTCTGTGAAACCTATTATGGGTGTTAAGATATTATTGAAGTCATGGGCAATTCCACCAGCCAGGGTGCCTATTGCCTCCATTTTCTGCGACTGCATAAGCCTTTCTTTTGTTTTGACCAATTGCTTTTCCGCTGCAATTCGTCGCGTAACATCATGGGCAATACCTTCAACTGCTACAACAGTATCGTTCTTGTCAAAGATAGGCTCTTCTGAAACTTCTAATCGGTGCCGACTGCCATCCTTATGATAGATCTCAACCTCATAGGGTGGCTGCTTAACGCCTTGTAAGCTTCGCTCGGTATATCGCTCAACAGCCCTATTGAGAGGGTGGTCGGTCATAAAGGTTGTACAATGAACGAGGAACTCTTTTTGGGTATAGCCAAGAACATTTTCAATTGACGGACTGATATATGTAAAAACACCTTGTGTATCATGGGTATAGAAGAAATAATCGTCCCGTAAGGCTTCCACAAGACGTCGGTATTTCTCTTCACTTTTCTTAAGTCTTTTTTGTTCTTCTTCAAGCTGTTGGACCTTCTGGTCAAGTTTTTTGGCCAAAGCTCCAGAGTAATCTTTCTCTATTTCTTCAGCGTCCTTCAACGGTTTTTCTGGGGTAGGTAAATTCTCAGCTTCTTTATCTTCCAGTACGGCTTTAATTTCATCGAGAAAAGCATCTATTTCCATGGGCTTAACAAAAAACCTGGATGCCCCAAGGTCCATGGCTAATTTTTCATCTTTTGTGTCTGTGAAAGTTGCAGAGTAAAATATAAATGGAATGGTACAAAGTTTGTCATCAGACTTCATGGCTCGACAAAGGGCATAACCATCCATTTCCGGCATCAAAATGTCAGAAATAACCAAATCCGGGAAAAAACCTTTTGCAATGTGATTTAAAGCTATCTTGCCATTTTCAGCATTCTGAGCCTCATAACCACTCGATGTCAATGCGTCTTGCAGAAGAACCCGTGAATCTTCATTATCTTCAACAATAAGTATTTTCATACAATGCCTCTAATAACTTTCTCCACCTGTTTCATAAAAGTCATTGGATCAATAGGCTTTTCAATATAACCGTCACATCCTGCTGCAAGTAATTTTTCACGATCTCCAGACATGGCATATGATGTTACTGCAATCACTGGTATTGTGGAGCCAATCTCCGAGTGCCGAATCATCTTTAGAACTTCAGTCCCCATAATATCAGGTAGCTGAATATCCAATAAAATGAAATCCGGGCGTTCATGAAGTGCTAACTCAAAACCCTGTTTGCCACTGTCTGCCTCTATTGTCTCGTAACCGTTACTTTTCAAAATAAAGGTAATGAGCTCCATATTATTTTCATTGTCTTCTATAATTAAAGCACGCATGGTTGATTAGTCTCCCATATGTTTCTCAATGGTTTTAGGAATTCGCATCCCAAACGTACTCCCCTTTTCAATTGTGCTGAAAACAAAGATTTCACCTTGCAATAGATCGGAGACAAGTTTTTTGGTCAGATACAATCCAAGGCCGGTTCCTCCCGCTTTAACCCGCAAGTGGGTATCAAGTCTTTCAAACGCCTCAAATAACTTAGGAATATCACCTTCAGCTATTCCAATACCGGTATCAATCACTTTAATTTCCACCATATCATCCATATCTTTTGCAATTATCTTCACACCGCCTTTTTCAGTGAATTTCATGCCATTGCTGAGAAAATTGATCAAAGCCTGCAAGAGCCTTTTATGATCCGTGTTCATTGCAACATTGCCTGGCACATCAACTTCCAGTGCAAGAGATTTGGCTTCCATTTGTGGCTGAATATTTTCCACTGCTTCATCAACAATCTCAGAAAGGAGGAATTCTTCTGGAAATACTTCGATTCTGCCTGCCTCAATTTTTGAGATATCTATTACATCAGAAATAAGTGACAGGAGATGCTTGGCAGAACGGTAAACTCTTGTAAGCTGATCTTTCTGGCGTCCTGTAATCTCACCAGTCATGCCTTGGAGAATGACACCGGTAAATCCAATGATTGAATTTAATGGTGTTCTGAGTTCATGGGACATGGAGGCAATAAACATGGACTTCAGCTTGTCTAATCCTTGCAAATGAACATTGGCCTCTTCCAGTTCATCTGTATAATGCTGCAATTTTTCCTCTGCAGCTTTTCTCTGTACTATCTCTCTTTTCAGCCTGTAATTCCATGCAAAAAACATGGTAAACAAAAGCAGTGCACCGCCGACAATTTTAATGACATATTCCACTACTTTTTTAGGTGCAATTCCTGGCTCATATTCCACAGAAACCCATTTTTGATAAATAGCATCTTCTTCCTCGGCGGTGATTGACTCGAGCCCTCTATTCAGAATCGAGACAAGTTCCGGCCAATCCTTACGCACTGCAAAATAGAGATTCTGCCTGCCTTTTTCCACCGGAGCAGCTACTTTTAAATTGGTCAGATTTAATTTTCTAATCCAAAAAGTTGAGGAGGCAAGATTCCCAATAAATGCATCGGCATTTCCTCTGGAAACTGCCGTGAGAGAATCTTGCAAAGTTGAATATCGAACAGGTTTCAGGTCTGTATGATCCCTTAGATAGCCTTCATGGGAAGTATTGGCCTGCACTGCCACCTTAGAATCACGAAGTTCTTTTAATTTGGATATAAAAGGAAAATCAGACCGTGCAATTACCACACGTTGAAAAGCAATGTAAGAATCAGAGTAGTTAAGGTAGGTCAATCTTTCATTTGTTTTTCCTACACAAGGTAAAACATCAATTTCTTGGGCCTTACTTTTCCCAATAACCTCATCCCAACTCAACCCAGGAACCACTTGTAGATCTAGGCCAAGGCGTTCATTTAAAATTTTTATATAATCCGACGTAATTCCACTATATTGGCCATTTTCTGCAATGTACTCAAATGGAAAGAACTCAGGGTCCACACCCAGACGAATAACAGGATTGTCTCGAATAAATGTTTTTTCTTCTTCTGTTAAAACGGATGAATATAAATCCAAAGTTTTTTGCTGTCCGACCGGCACCCATCTGTTGAGGATAGCCATTTTTTTCTTTTCAGGAATGGCATTCAAGGTTTTGTCGAGAATTCCAGCCAACTGGGGCCAATCCTTCCGAACACCAAATCGCTGATAGTTGGTTTCCAAATCATAAGATGCAGCAACCTTTAAATTTGACACTCCATGGAGATTGGCTTGATAGACATTAATACCGAGAACACCAACATATGCATCAGCTTTACCTGTGGCAACTGCCTGCAATCCTGCCAAAGGGGTACTTACTTCTACGACATGTATAGACGAAAATTGTTCCATTACCCGTTTTGAGGAAGCGTATTCCGTCACTAAAGCTACCGTCATCCCCTGCAGGTCATCACGAATTTTAATACGGTTATCATCACTCCTGCTCATAATTACCAGGGGTGTGGGTATATACCCTTCAGTGAAAACGAGATATGCCTCACGCTCAGGACGCCAGGAAGCTGTAGTAATCACATCCAAGGTTTTTTGTTGTGCACCTTCCAGAATCTCAGGCCAACTGAGCTCAGGAACCATTTCAAAACGGATCCCCAACATTTTGCTTATCAATTCTGCGTATTCAGCGGCAACACCTCGAAAGATACCGTGCTTATCTACAAAGGCATATGGAGCGTAACTTCGATCCACTCCAATACGGATCACCTGATGATCTTTCAGCCATCTCCGTTCTCCCTCATTTAAAATGACTTGACTCTCTAAGCCGTGGTAATAACCTTGTTCATGCTTGCTTAACCACTTATTGCGAATTCCAGACGATCCCGACCACCCATTCCATTTGATTCCGGCCACTGA
>CAYUCH010000217.1:0-5093 GCA_964443295.1 uncultured Desulfobulbia bacterium
TTTTGAAGAATAACCTAATTACAGAGGGTGTCCACTTTTCATGGGTAGGTCCGCAGCATAACGGCACGGAATCACCTTTTTTTACATTCATATACTTATTGCATATGTCGCAGAGATAGGTGGAGTCCTCGTCAACTGTCGCTTCAGTATATTCTGTTTTGCCGCCCTTTATGCCTTCAATAACAAAACGGGCAAGGTTTTGCTTGCTTGGAATATACTCGCCAATGGGCGTGAGGGTTTTATTATCTCGCATGCAATCGACAATAACTCTCCACAGTACTTCCATGGAGGCGATTTCCTGTTCGTTCTCAGGAACGAACTCAACAACGTTTCGGTCTGTTGTAATTTTCATGATCTTTCAGCCCTCCTTTGTTGTTCAGTAGTTTAGTTATATACTCTAGGCTGCATTCTTGGCAAGGTAATCTGCAACGCCTTCAGCAGTGGGCTTCATGGCCTCGTCACCGGACTTCCAGTTTGCAGGACATACTTCACCATGCTCTTCTGTAAATTGGAGTGCATCAAGTATACGCAGGGCCTCATCAACACTGCGTCCCAGTGGAAGGTCATTTACTAAAGCATGACGAACGATACCCTCTTTATCCATAAGGAAAAGGCCACGCAGGGCAATACCTTCCTCAGGCAGTAAAACACCATAATCTTGACAGATGGACTTGTTGAGATCTGCCACCAGTGGAAATTGAACTTTGCCGATACCACCATTGTTTACGGGGGTATTTTTCCAGGCCAAGTGAGTAAAATGAGAGTCAACAGATACACCGATAACCTCTGCATTTTTCTCTTTAAATGC
This sequence comes from uncultured Desulfobulbia bacterium, assembly GCA_964443295.1. Classification (GTDB taxonomy): domain Bacteria; phylum Desulfobacterota; class Desulfobulbia; order Desulfobulbales; family CG2-30-60-27; genus CAYUCH01. The sequence goes on from CAYUCH010000217.1 coordinate 809, forward strand.
ATGAACCGCCCTGTCAAAGGCCAAAATTTCAGAAGGGCAGACAAAAGTGAAATCCAGTGGGTAGAAGAAAAGCACCACATATTTCCCTTTGTATGACGATAGGGTGAGCTCGGCAAATTGGTTGTCGGGCATAACGGCCTGGGCAGTAAAATCCGGGGCTTCTTTGGTTACTAAATTACACATGGTATTCTCCTTAGTTTTAAAAAGTATTTGTAAATATTACGTTTTAAGCAGCAGCTTTTTTCCCTTCATCAGTAATGGCGTATTTGCAGCGCGCCGGGCTATCGATATAGCCTTTGTTTTTCAAACTTTTAAGCTTGCAGCTTACCGCCTTGCTTTCCATGCCGCAGCCTGCTGCAATATCCTTACAAGCCAGGGGTTCAGTCTTGGCAGCCATTGTTGCCAGGATAGCCTTATGTTCGTCTGTGAGTTGTGAGGACCCACATTTTTTCTTAGATGCACATGCCATTGTAATGTCTCCTTTAAATAATATTTTTAAATGTGTCCTGTTTTTTTGAGTACAATTTCTGCACCTTTAAACGATGCAAAAAGAAGTACGAACCAGCCTACTATCATTGCGGTTATCATCTTGTATCTCCTTTAATAAAGATCTTTTGCCTGGCTGCCGGTGAGGTCTGCCAGTGATATTTTTTTCATGTCCATCTCGCGCCAGAAGTAAGCGATATAAGCCAAGACAAATGGCACTGCCAAGGCAACGTAGCTCATGACGGTCAGGGTGTAATGACTGCTTGACGCGTTACGTATGGTCAAGCTGGATTGCATGTCGGCGTATGATGGATAAAACGCTGTGTTATTAAATCCGGCTGTAAAAAAGATAGCCAAGCCTACTAAAATTGTGCCGATGCCTGCATACCAGATGCCGTTTTTACACCCTTTCAGGCCGGTAAAAAACACACCTAGCACCACAAGTATGATACCGGCAAGGAGCAGCACGGGGACAGCCGGCATGGCCAGCAGGTTGGCAAGGTAATGGCCTTTAACAAGCATTACTGCACCGCTGGACGGATCTACAGCATATCCACTCATGGTAACCAGCCTGATCAGGACATAAAGCAGGAATGGTAAGGAAATGATAAAGTTTACCAATACCGCTTTGGAGGCGTTTTTTGCCAGGTTATCATGATCGATATTATTGACTATGTACATGGCACCCAGGGTTCTGGCGTTGAAAACCAGGAAGATTCCAAGGCTCAGATTGAAGAGTGAGAAAGCTGCTTCAAGACCACGTAAAGAGCTCTGCCAGGTCACCTGATTCATATCATTCAAGGCGAAATTGGAACCTGTGAAGAATGTTCCAACAGCTGCACCGATGAGTAAAATACCAACTGAGCCATTTATGAACAAAAAGGCGTCATAGGTAGCAGTGCCGAGAAAGTTATTCTCTTTTGTCCTGTACTCGTAGCTGACCGCCTGAACAATAAAACTGAACAGGATCGCCACCCAAACCCAGTACGCTCCACCAAAACTTGTGGAGTAGAAGAGGGGGAAGGAGGCAAACATTGCACCACCGAATACTACAAGTGTTGTAAAGGTTATCTCCCATTTACGGCCAAAGCTGTTGACCATGAGACTCTTCTCTTCATCAGTCTTGGGCAGGGTACATAAGAGAGTCTGTCCACCTTGAACAAAGTTCAGAAAGAGAAACAGGGCACCCAGGGTGGAACAGATGATCCACCAGAAGTTCTGTAAAGTTGTGATATCCATGCTGCCAAACATTTTTTTTTCCTCCAGTTGAACGGGAAAGATCCCGGAATTTTATGTTTTATTTCAGCCTTCAGTTTTCAGACTAACTTCCTTATTTCCCCTCTTCGGGGCCAATTTTGATCTGGGTCAGCATGATGCGAATTTCCGCAATCAACAGGGCGGTAAACAGCACAGCAAAGAGGACAAAGGTGGTTTGAACAGTACCGGTTGTCAGGTTAGTCCGTGCAACGCCAACTGGTAACAGTCCTTGGATGGCCCATGGCTGGCGACCAACTTCCGCCACAACCCAGCCGGCTTGGGAGGCAATGAGGGATAAAGGAAATCCAAGCATTCCCAAACGAAGCAACCATGGCTGCTCAGCGATACGATCTTTATATGTAAAAAAGAGGTACGCCAAGCAGATCATTGGTAAGATAGTCCCTAGAATAACCATGATATGGAAGCTGTAGAAAGTAAGAGGAACCGGTGGAGCCGCTTGTTCAGGGCTCTTAAGGTATCCATATCCAAGATAGTCTTGGTCCTTCTGAAAAGCTGCCAGGGCAGTGGCTGCAGCCATGGAGTCTCCAGCTTTCTTCGCATCCTTATATGCAGCCAGTTGGGCAACAGCTTGCTTTCCACGCACCATTTTCTGGGCCACCCCGACGATGTTTTCTTTTTCATTGCCATAGACAAGATCATTGATCCCAGGAACAAAGGAACCGGATTCTCTGTTGGCAAGTAGGGAGAGAAGGCCTGGGATTTTCATTTCAACATGGAAGGCATCTTGGTTGTCACCTGGATTTTTGTCACCATTAAGTATACCCATGGCCACAAGCCCGGCGTCACTTTCGCCATCCCATAGCCCTTCAAAGGCCGCCAGTTTCATTGGCTGATATTTGGCATTGGAAAAGGCCGCCTCATCACCGGTGAAGCCAACATATACAGAAGAGAGCAGTCCGAAAACAGAGGCGACCAGGATAGATTTCTTAGCCATTTCCTGGTGGCGTCCTTTCAAGAGGAACCAGGAGGAAACAGTAATGACAAATAGAGAGGCCAGAAGGAATGAAGAACTAGTGGTATGGGTAAATTTACCCACCGCCACTGGGGAGAGTAAAACCTCAAAGAAGTTCTGCATCTCAAATCGGGCTTTGTCTGGATTAAATGCCATGCCTACAGGATATTGCATCCAACCGTTTGCCACTAGAATCCATAAAGCGGAAAGATTGCTGCCTATTGCAACCATCCAGGTAGCAAAGAGATGCTTCCCTTTAGATACTCTGTCCCAGCCAAAAAACATGACAGCGAAGAAAGATGCTTCTAGGAAAAATGCAAAAATTCCCTCAACAGCCAATGGGGCGCCGAAAATATCGCCAACCATCCAGGAATAATTGGACCAGTTGGTCCCGAATTCAAATTCTAAGATAATGCCTGTTGCCACACCAATGGCAAAATTGATACCAAAGAGTTTCATCCAGAACTTAGTGATACGTTTCCATTCCTCGTTGCCTGTTTTGACATACCATGTCTCAAAAAAGGCTAATAGAAATGAAAGCCCCAAGGTCAGCGGAACAAAAATCCAGTGATACATGGCTGTAAGGGCAAATTGTGCTCGAGCCCAGTCTACCATGGTTGCGTTGGCCATTTCCTGCATTGCGTCCTCCTGTTGTCCAGTACTCAGTAAATGAGGTTAATGTTTTGTTATTTCTTCTAAAACGTGGGATGCACGCTCGTTGTCTGTTTCAAAGTTGGTTGATAAATAATTGGGGAAAAAGAACAGTTTCAGCACGCCAAACATGATGATCAGTTTGATGAAAATGATTTTCCAGAGGGTCTTGCCAAGCACCATGGAACTGAAACCGTCCCTGTAGAAACGGTAAATTCCCACAATATTGTGTTTTAGTTTTGCAGTTAAATCTGTTGGTCCCGACATCACTTGCATTGATTGGGTCCTCCCTTCATTACTCTTCCCACTTCCCAGTTTCACGATGACGATCCCTCTCTTTTTCTGCTTCCAGGCGAATTTTATAGGCACAGTCTTGCAGAACACTGTAGAGCAAACGGCAGCCGTCATCCTCGGCAGCAGCCAAACCCTGATCAGCGAGGATGATCATCTCCCGGCTTAACTGGAGTGTCTTTTTTATATTGCTATTATTTCGTCGCATGCCGGAAGTAACTACAAGGAGCGTGCCAAAAGATGAAAAGCGACAAACTAATTTTGTTTTTTCTTTAATTCCAGGTGGTTATGGTTGGTGTGGCCATCATGCCCTGCAAATGAGACACTGTCTCATTGTGGTCGATTGGTGAGACAGTTAGTGTTCTGTTTAGGAAATTTCTAAAATGGTGGGGTAGGGGAAAACAGATGGTGGAATGCTTAACCATGTGAAAATATTTGATTTGTTTTAAGGGTGGAATTGTTTTGCTTGAAGATGAGACACCTGTGAGACAGTTGTTGAGACATGTGAGACAGATGTTGTTGGTCCAAAGAGACATGGTCAAGAAGTTGTGCAATCATATATATGATTGCTAGTCTGTCCCGAATGGCGCTAGTTTATGGCTGTAGCACAGTATCTGCTTCTATGTT
>CAYUCH010000218.1:0-5027 GCA_964443295.1 uncultured Desulfobulbia bacterium
CAAGAACGTCGCTTAAATGAATTTTTCTGAAACACCAGATTTGACTATAACTCTGACCTCACCTCTACCACCTCTTGCACTTCCGGCTTCCCATACACCGCCCCACCGGTTTTGACCTGAAGGTTAGGAAGGATTTGAGCAGTACCGGATGAATGAGTATGGCCGCAAAGAACGGTCATCTTATGCTCAGGATGATCAGCCATGATTTCCCGCAACACTTCTCCGGCCGCTTGGCAGGTAAAGTGCGGCAACCAGTTATCATCTGCTATTTCTCCTTCATGCCAGCAGGCCTCTTTAAATGGTGGCACATGGGCAAGCAAGATAACATGACGGTACTGTTTCAACGCCTGAGGCAAAATATCCTTGAGGAAGTAGGCCGCCTCGTCTCCTAATTGATTGAGTTGCCGCAACCGTTGTTGTTTGTTGAGACCGGTCAGTTCTTTGATACGGATATAATCGTTGAGCATGACATCTGATTGCTCATAGTCCCCTAGGCGACCATCGGCCCACAGGCCATGGCCGATCAAACAAGTTGTGCTTGTCAGCTCAACTATGCCACCATCCGGCATCCAGTTTAGATATTCCGATTGCCCGGCCAACTCTTTAACGGCTGCCCGTACTCCGGTAACAGAACCACGATAATAATCATGGTTGCCCAAGACAAAACAGATTGGCAGCTTGAACTCGTCGGCCAGCAGTTCCAAATGTCGGATGATATTCCAGGATTCTGATATATCCCCGCCGATCAGGACAGCATCCGGCTTATAATCAAGAACAGTTTGGCAAAACTGCCTGATTGCATCATCGTTCAGGAAATTCAGGTGAATGTCGGTAAGCCAGGCTAGTCGAGTCATTTTTCGCATAGCCCCATTATACCAAACACCCACCAAGGCCACAAATTTGCCCAATTCAACTACTAAAGGATTAAGATTACTTCGTCGGATTTCTTGACGCTTTTATACCACCTGCAGGAGCATTTTTTGATTTTCGTCTCCGGCACCGTCGTGATCCGAGTGGCCACCTTTGCGCCGGTACTCAAAAAACGTCAATTTGCCGACAGATTTTCTCTTATAGAATGTAGTGTTAACCCTTTATTCTTCCGCTTGTGCTTGAAGAGCGTCAAAATCAAGTCCTTTTGATTCGGCTAACTTGCGGATTTCTTCCTCCGGAGTAAATTTTTTAATAATACCATTAATTTTCTTCCTTCTGCGTTTTTCAATCTCTAATTCTATTTCCTCTAATAAATAAAGGGCTTTTTCCTTCTTTGTCTTGCCAACCCTTCTCTTCTCTTCTGCTTCTAACTCTGCCAGTATTTCCCTAAAATTTATTTTCTTAAAAACCTGGTCAAACTTGTCTGGCTTGAGTTGAAGCAAAATACTACCCTTTTCTTTAAAAGAAACATGGAAGTATTCGTTGATAAACTCTCCCGCAATAAGGGCGGCTTCTCCTTTCTTTAATTTTCTAGAAAACATAAAAAATAAAATTATAGAATAAAATTACACCCCCATCATATAGACTCATCAAAGTATGGCAAATTTCATATGGTACAATCTGTCACCCTTTAATTAAACAACTCCTCCACCATTTTTGCCTGTTGTGCCTCGCTCGGCTTGGTGTACCGGAAAATAACCTTATAGGAAACATTGCCGCTGACTTCCTGTGCATAATGCGTCCCATATTTATCTGCTACCCTTTTAAGAAAGGTATGCCGCAGCATATGAGGAGTTAGGCTAATCTTTTCCTTTTCAGGTAAATGAGTGGACGCTTGCCGTGCTAACCGCTTACAGATTAACCAAATCGCCTTTGTAGTTAATCTTTCTCCGTCCCGTGATAAAAGCAACGCCCCCTCTCCCCTGCCCCGAATTTCGTCAATATACCGATCCAGCCAAATCCGGGCTTCCTTGGGTACAGCTACTTTGCGTTGTGCCTTCTTCCCTTTCCTTTTTACATTATGAAACCCCTTGTGGTGGTACTGATCCGGATTGAGTGCCACCAACTCCCCTACCCGCAAACCAGTTTGATAAAGCAGATAAAAAACCGCCGTCTCTAGGAGTGGATTTTGGTTTCTCTTGGTACAAATCGCTACCCGTTGTTCACAGGCAGATTTTAAGAGCATAATTTCTCGGTCGGTTAACCCGTTCCAATTAGGATAGTCCGTGGTGATTTCCTTGTAATTCTCCATGGGGTTTCCAGCGAGTAAAGGACGTTGTTTATGCAACCACCGCCCAAAATGCCCCACAGTAGACAGAATCCGGTTAATCGTTTCGGGTGAATAATGCTTGTCTGTATGCTTTGATTTAATCTCCTGCAAATAATTTTGAAACGCTCTGGTGACAGCTGGTGTCCAAGCGTCCACATGATCCCCACCAACTTCACAGGTAAAAAAAGAAAGAAATTTGCCTAAATCTTGCAACTTCGCCTTCACTGTGCCAGGTGCAGCCCCTTTCACTCTGATCTCTAAATAAAGAGTCGCCCAAAACGTTAGTGATATTCGCTGTTCAGGCGCTAAATGATCGACTAAAAACTTATCTGCACCAAACCCCCCGACTTTTTTAACCGCTTCCGAAATGATAAGTTCAGTATCCATAATGCCTCGTGATTAAGTTCAGTGAAGATAAGGTACGTTATCTGCCCCAAAGTTTAGAGATATGTAGCCAGATGTCAAGGCAATAAAAAAGGGAGTTCCGTTTGCGGAACTCCCTGGTGTCACCCTTACTTTGCAACAAACAATATATCCCCCGCCGTGGCGGGGTGCATGTCAAATCAGTTTAAATTGGGTCACCCCCTAATGATGTCCATGCCTTCGCACCGGCAAAGCCTGAACAGTCACACTGACATTTTCAAAGTCCGCAGGCCCACCGCTATTTATCTTCTCGTGCGTCTTACCCTTCCGCCACTCCGGCTTATAAACGATCACTGCCGCCTTGTAAAAACTGTCGTCTCTGATATCCAACAATAAAGACCCTTCATGATAATGCACCTCAAATTCTCCAGAGTGTCTAATATACTTACTCCCACTGTATAGCGGGATTATTTTATACTCCCCATCGGCAATAGTAAACGATACTGGCGTATAACTTCGATGTTTGCCGCCAACACGCATTTTACCGTTTTCTATACTCACTCGAAGCAGGTCACCAATGCGCCCCGCCTCTCCTCTATATATTGCGTCTACGCGGGCTTGCCGTTCTCTGTCTTCCTGCTCTTTCTCTATCCGGGCCAGTCTAGCTTGTTCTTGCCTTCGTCGTTCTCTGATTTTTCGTCGCTCATTGTATCCCTTAATAGCCTCTAACTGCTGCTCTTCGGTCATCTGGCTCCAAACTTCCTCAGAGACTCCATAATAGGTGGGAGCGCAAGCACTCATCAAGATGACTAACAGGATGGGATACAGCCAAAAAACTCTGTGTAACATTTTCATCTCTCCCCCCTTTTTTATTCTCTTGTATTTCTTTTAAAGTACATTTCAGCCGAAAACGGAAGCGGATATCACCCGATGTCAACCCGACATAGGTAATAAAATGGGGCTTTTTCATGACTTTATATGGTAAAAAAAATTATCCTTGAAAATGGAAAGAGGGCTTCCATTAGAAGAGGTGGGTGGGCTGTTGAGCTTCGCTGTCGCTTCGCCCGCCCATTGAGAAAACTTGATTTTGGTGAGAGTTAAGCGGTATATTTAAAAAATAGCCTGCAACATCAACAGCCCAAACACAATGTTACCAGGAGTAGAGATGAAGGCTTACACCGTTTTTTTTACAATTCTATTTTGTGTCGTAAGTTTAGGCGGAAGTACTGTTTTTGCAGGAGAAGGTGCCCCGAATTTTCAATCCGAAACCGCATCTATTCCCCAAGTTCCAGGTGTCAGTTATGAACAAAAACACGAAGCTCCAGCGTCGTCTGTTGACACACAAATGTTAGAGTCATTAGGGATAACCTTAGGGATCACCTGCACTAAATCTGGTGATCAATATACTTTTCAGTTTGATCCGAATGGTCACTATAAAGTACAAAAACTCATTACTGCTGAGGCTACGACGAAAGATGTGTCTGGTGATGTTACTAGAAATGGATTAAACATCGCTAAACAAGCTGGTGATCAAATGCAAGTGCAATCCATAAATGGTGATGAAAATAAGTTTCAAATTATGGTGCTAAATGGTGAGGGGATTACGATGTATAATGTGGAGAAGAGAGAGAAAAACTTATTTTTTGATGAAACGGCTGTTGCTAAGTTAGCTGAATTTGGTATTAATGTTGTAGATCAACCAAATAAAAACAGAGTATCACTTTTCTTTTCAAACCCATCTCAATTTAATCTAAAAGTTAACAATAAACAAAAATCTGTAAAACACAGAATTGGGCTGAAATCCAACGGCCGAGTAGAAAATGTTGTATTTTCGAATGATGGATCTTTCTCATTTCAATTTACAACTCAAAAAGACACACTGCTCAATTTTAATTTTCAACGTAACACAAAATTTGCTCAAAAACAAAGAAAAAGGAACAATGATGGATTATCGGCAAAAGAAAGGTGGAGAAAATATCGTAAAGAAATTGCTCATATGTAATTTTCTCAATTATTAATTTTCGTCAATATCTTATTATAATTAGCTACTCGCAATAATTATCAATAATCATCACCACCGTCTTCCGTTGTTTCGCTCTCAATCGTAGGTTCTCCACTTAATACCAACTCAACCACATTCTGCACTATCGCATAAGATAACATAATCGTAATCAAACCTATCACCGCCCACATGATAGTCTTTTTTCCTGACTCAGCCTGCTCCGTCCCAAAAGAAAAAATATATTGCCCGCCACCAAAAATTATTGCTATCACTGCTAATGTACCTGCAAAATAAAGCACAATATTGATAACAATAATCATGATATTATTTGTAGCGGCTCGCAATCATAAACGCCCGGACTCGCAATCAAGAGCAATCTGGGCTCACATTATTTGACAATAAAAATGGGGGCGGACTCACATTAACCGCCACCGGGCTCAGATTAAGTGCCACTGGGCTCGC
>CAYUCH010000219.1:0-4948 GCA_964443295.1 uncultured Desulfobulbia bacterium
CATTCCACTTAAAGGAAGGTAGATCCTGTCCAAACAAACCAGGCCACCTCTAAGAGTGACAAATTGGTTGGCAAATGTATCAAAGAAAGTGCTGGAGATACCTGTGAGTTTCAGTGAGCTTGTGTCATAGCCAATGGTGAATGCCGCAGCTGTAATTTGGGAGGGATCATCAACAGTAATATGAACGGTGGCTATACTTACATCTCCATCCTGTGCATCGGCTGTTATATCGTTCACCGTCAAAGTGACCGCCGATGCACTGGCTGCTATAAGAGAAAGCGCCACAATCCAACACAATATTATTTTCAATAAAACACCGTGTTTCAGTCGGTTTGCATTCTTTAAGAGAGGACGATAATAAGCTTATTAATTATGGCAGAATTTGGCAGAGAGGTAAACCGTTGAACGGTTTAAGGAGAGACTGCAGCAAAGTATGTTAATAGCATCACATTAATGGGGAATCGTTTTTGAAAACAGATTGAGTATAACAACGCCCAGGACAATGAGGGTCATACCGATGATTGCTGGCAGATCTGGAATTTCTTAATAGAGAAAAATGCCTGCAATGGTAATGAGGACAATTCCCATACCAGACCATACCGCATACGTGATACCCACTGGAATGGTGCGCAGGGCAAGGGTCATGAGATAAAACGCTATTCCGTAACCAATAATTACGAGGAAGCTTGGGAGCAGTTTTGTAAATTCTTGCGATGCTTTCAGAGCACTGGTGGCGATAACTTCGGCGACAATTGCAATAGCTAGATAGAGATAGGCTGTTTTCATAAAATGTTAATCCAAAATTATGTCATTCATCTTTACTGAAAAACTGGACTTGATTCCGACCTTGATTTTTTGCGCCATACAAAGCAAGGTCTGCTTGTTTAATTAATTGTTCGTGGGAATCAAAAGTAATACCTTCTGTTGTCGCAACTCCTAAGCTCAAAGTGACAATTTTTTTAGGTAATGATTTTTCGTGAAGTATTTCAATTTTTTCAACGTTGGTTCGAATTCTTTCAGCAACACAAACAGCACCAGTAAGAGGTGTGTTGGGCAAAAGAACCACAAACTCTTCGCCTCAATACCGGGCACAAAAATCTCCAGGCCTTTTTAGGGATTTTTGAACTGCTTGTGCGACTTTTTTAAGGCATGTGTCACCCTTGTTATGTCCATAAGTGTCATTGTAGGCCTTAAAATTATCCACATCACACATGATGGCAGATAAAGGAAGTTGGTTTCTTTTACTTCGCTTGAACTCTGCTAAGATATTTTCTGAAAAGCTTCGTCGATTGGGCACACCTGTCAACGCATCAAATATTGCCTGATGTTGAATTGTTGCATATGCCTTTCTTAAACTATGTGTCGCAAAAACAATGCCCAGTAAACCTAAAACAGCTAATGCCAGGTGCCCTAGTAATAAGGGAAGAAAGGAAATGTTCATGACAAAAGGGGTCGTGACACTGATACCGCCTCTTATCTCTCCTACCTTATAACCTTGTCTGGCGTGGCAATCCAAGCATGATTCTTTCGCGATGAGAGGGGCCATATAAAAGTAGGAGGTTTTTTCTCCTTCCTTGATAAACATGCCTTTTTCTTTGACACCTTGTTCAAACTCTTTGAGAAGTTGCTCCTCCCGTGGTGTGGGCTTGTTTTTTTGGCGAAGGGGTTTGCGACTGGTAATGTGAAACTTTACTCCTTCCTGCTCCATGGCAATTTCAGAAAGTTGTCTTGTCATGAAAGCGGGATTGATTTTAGTCAGTGTTAGCGTCTCATTGACCTCAATCTCTCGCATGGGAGTATCGAGATAAGGATTGGGTTGGGTTTGTTCGGTTACAGGAGCGTATACGCCTCCATGGCGTGCATTCCAGATACGGGTGATGACAATGTGATCAAAGAAACTCCGGGCAGAAAGCAGGGCTATTCTTTCCTGCTCCTTTTTAGCGTTGGTAAAATTCCACCAGAAAGAGATGCTGACGACAATGATCATGCAATAATGGATGCTGTTTTGAGTTGCTTAATGTTCATATAATCATAGTTAGTCGTAAAAATGAGTAAGAGTATTTATTAATGTTTCTCTAAAAAGAAAGCATCTTCTTTAATGTTAGACTTTTTCTCCCATTAAATGATAGTCTGAAAGTATCAAATACCATTAATATTCACCAACTTATTTTGAATTAAAAGGTTCATTGCAATGAGGTGAGAGTGTGGCCCTCCAAAAATCATCAATTTCTCTTGGGTTTACGGATCAGGATTTTCCAGCTGGTATTCATGTCTGCCAGATCATCAGTGAAAATGAAGAGCGCCAGGAATCTTTACTTAAATTCCTTGTGGCCGGTATTAAAGAAGGGGAGAGGGCTTGTTGCTTTTCCGAACATGTAGATGAAGCACTTCTGAAAGAGTTTTTCAATAACTATAATATATCATTTAATGACGTGATTGATTCCGGAGCCTTAATGGTTTCCGGGGTTAAAGAGATATATTTTCAAGGTAATTGTTTCAACCCCGATACCATGCTTGGTTTGTTGAAAAATTACCATGATGAGTCCGAGGAACAAGGGTATCAGGCTGCCAGGGTTATTGGTGAGATGTCTCCTGAAGTTCAGGATGTACCTGGCGGAGACAGGTTGTTGGAATATGAATCTCGGGTCAGTCAATTATTGCAGGAATATCCAGTCACCGCTGTATGCCAATATGACGCTCGGCTCTTTGATGGTGCCACCATCATGGAAGTTCTAAAGGTACACCCTTACATGGTGGTGAGGGGCTCCATTGTAAATAATCCTTTTTATATTTCTCCCGAAGAATATCTTGCTGAAAAGAGTGACTAAGGCTTTTAAAGCATGACAGGTAATATCATTTCATTACTTCGTTCTGATGTACTGGGGCAACTCCTCCTTATGCAATCCGTTCTCGGCGGATTGCCCGATAAAGAAACTATTTTCAGTTTCGTCTGTCAGGGATTGAGAAAAATGCCGGGGGTTGCCGAAGTAAGGTACTCTCCAGAAACGGAAAATCTGGAAAATAAAGAGATTGTGCAATTTCCCATTAAATCCGGTGCATCCTTTTATGGGGAATTGCAGATCAATGTATCAGACTCTTCATCCTTCAATCCCTATATAGAATACCTGGACAATTTCTGCTTTATGGTTGCGGTTATTCTTGAGGAACGAGCCACCAGCCAGCGGTATGAGGAATTAGCGGAAGAACTTGAGCAACGCGTAAAAGAGCGGACGGAAGCTTTAGGAGAATCTGAAGATAAACTCAATGTCATTTTAAACTACACCAGCGATGGTATTTTGGTGGCCGATGCTGAAGCCCGAACATTCATGATGGGCAACAATACCATCTGCCGGATGCTGGGATATTCCATGGAAGAGATTGTAGGAATGGGAGTCGAAGATATCCACCCCAAGGATGACTTACCCGAGATTCTGAACCAATTCGCTAAAATGGCCAGAAGAGAGATAGAGGTTATACATTATGCACCGGTAATGAAAAAGGATGGTACGGTTTTTTATGCTGATATCAGCGCTACTCCAACTAAAATCAAGCAAAAAGAGTACTTGATTGGCCTGTTTCGTGATTGTACTGAACGTAAAGAGGCAGAGGAGAGGATCCGTCAATCTCAAAAACTCGAGGCCATAGGAACCCTGGCCGGAGGCATTGCCCATGATTTCAATAATATCCTGTCCATCATTATAGGTTATGGCGACCTTACTCTCGAGCGTGTTAAACCTGAAAATGCTCTTTACAGTGATGTTCAGCAGGTGGTGATGGCTGGCAAGAGGGCCAAAGACCTGGTGAACCAGATTTTGACATTGAGCCGGAAATCTTCCACAGAAAAGAACACTCTCAACCTGCAATTAATAGTTAAAGAAGCTGTTAAAATGCTGCGTTCTACCCTCCCAACCACCATAGACATTCAGCAAAAAATTGATGTGAATTGTTCGCCTATTTATGCAGACGCGACCCAGATGCATCAAGTTGTAATGAACCTCTTTACCAATGCTTTCCATGCCCTGGAAGAAACTGGTGGTATAGTGAAAGTTCCACTACAGGAAGTCGAAATCGATAAAGAGAATAGTTTGTGCAGACAAGAATTAAAACCGGGACGGTATGCGCAACTGGATATAGAGGATTCAGGGCCTGGAATTGAAAAAGAGGTTTTTGAGCATATTTTTGACCCATACTATACCACCAAACCCCAAGGCAAAGGCACCGGGCTGGGGCTTTCAATAGTACATGGTATTGTTGAAGGGCATGGTGGAAAGGTGTGCTGTGAAAGTGAGCCAGGCTCTGGAGCAATTTTTTCTGTCTGGTTGCCAATAACAGAAGAAGTGGCTGAAGATGGCGAAACTGGCCACGAGTCTCTGCCCACTGGCAAGGAGAGAATATTATTGGTAGATGATGAAATAGCCTTAACAGGGTATTTAGAAAGATTTTTGGGTTCGCTCGGCTACAAGGTTATTTCTTTAAATGACAGCAACAAGGCATTTGAGTTGTTCTGTGAATCTCCCCATAATTTTGATTTGATCATTACTGATCAGACCATGCCGCATTTGCCAGGCTCAGAGCTCGCCAAAGAGATGATACAGGTTCGGCCTGATATACCCATCATCCTCTGCACCGGTTTCAGTTCAATTGTCGATGAAAAAAAAGCCAAGGAAATAGGATTCAAAGCTTATTTTTTGAAGCCTGTTAATAAATATGAATTGGCAGAAACCGTGAGGAATGTATTGGACAAATCGTCCAAATAGATTCAGACATCCTTTTTTTCGAATCATACGATCCAAAAGATTCGGAGTAACCATATCAAGTAAGTTGTTTTTCTCATGTATTATTTGTGTATGTGTCCTTTTGCCTGTGATCATCTTCATTAAAGAATCGTAAACAAATTAATTATCCAAACTTAAACCACCAGCTGTGCTGGTGAGTCCTAGCTTCGCTA
>CAYUCH010000220.1:0-4938 GCA_964443295.1 uncultured Desulfobulbia bacterium
TCAACCCTTTGGTCAGTTGTAGGTCGGAATGTAATCCGAGTTCAGCTTTCAGCGATCAGCGTTCAGCGTTCAGCGTTCAGCGTTCAGCGAAAAATTATAATTTCTGCTGTCTTATCTTTACTGTCAGTATTTAAAAATAAATCTGTCCCGGGATTCCTTAGATGTATTCCATCTCATAGGTGACTGCCTGCGATATGGCGGGGAAAAGCATCAGGGAAACAAACAGCGCGATTCTGATGGGCATTTGTAGTTCTTTCATAGAGTTCATATTTCAACCCTTTGGTCAGTTGTAGGTCGGAATGTAATCCGAGTTCAGCTTTCAGCGAAAAATTATTAATAATTAAAACTTTGTAGACCAGGTTAAGCGTAGCAGCCCAACAACTTAGTACAGCAACTAATAAAAATATAGTTAATACAGGAGAGACAGTTTGTATTTACGTTTAAAAAAAACGTACCGTTTAGGTATTAATTTAAACTCTGTATTCCATAAACAAATCTATCAGGAAAAATTTCGACCATTTTTCCTCTATCACAGTCGTAAAGGACTAGTGCTCTCCTTTCTCTAAAGGACAAAGTTCCTTTTATTGTGGAAAAAACAAATGAATCATCAACTGCACTATATCCAAAGTCATCACCTGCCACTGGAATAGCTAGTGGAGTTATGTTCCCTAGCTCCAGACCATATAAATAATAATTTTCTTCCCCAAATGTTTGACACAACAGCTCTTCAGTTTTACTTCGAAATGCACGAGGGACACAGTTAGAAATGCCCATGTCTTTTATTGATTTATCAGCGGCACTAAATGAAAATACATTGTTGTTTTCCCCCAAAAACACTATAGACTCATCTGAAATAGGGACCGCAGGACTCTGTGGATATTCATAAAAAACCTCTACCCCCCTTCCAAAATCTTTTCTAATCTTTATTGGCTTAGGAGATTTCTGAATAAAAATTTTTTCACCTTCCATTTTACATACCAACATTTCATCTATTCCAAATTTCCCAGCGCTATCCTTTTCGTAATAAAAGAAAGCTTCATATTTCTTCAAGCAAGATGGCATCCTTCCTTTACCAACAATTTCAAACGAACCTGTTTTCAAATCTATTAACCTAAGGTTTAAATCTCCTTCACTAACTATGATTGAGTTATCTCCACAAATGGCTATATTAGAATTTCCATACTTGCCTTTTGAAACTATCTTTTCATTTTTTGTATTCAGGTTTACCAAAGAAATCGAATTTCTTTCATTTATTACCAATTTACCAGCGTATTGTTTATTGCTATTAGAACAACTACACACCGCTGTAAATAAAAGAACAGCTATAAAAATGCGTGAGATCAAAATGGTTTTCCTCCACCTCGTTGGGCGCCACTTTGGAGCTGGTCATAAGTAGATACAACAGTTTCAATATATTCTTGACAATTGTACCCGAACAGGCCGTATTCAGACGGGGTAACCATTGAAATGGCAAGTGCCAATCGTTCATCATCAAAATGCCGGAAGGCTATGTTGCCGTCTGCCGGGAAATGACTATAGCTACCAATCCCATGAGTGTCTTGACCAGCTCCACTAGGGAAGTAGCCCCAATTTGACGCCACTGCACCTTGGCCTGGAATTTGAGTTGGACTGTCGAACCAAATTTGTTGGTGATAAAATGCTGTATTGTTATCATGGTAAAAAGAGTAGTTGTTAGCAAACATAGTCCAACCTGGAAGAAGATTTCCTGTTATGGGATTTGCCAGTGGCCTAACCATGATATAGGCAGTGCCACTCGGATCAATCCCCATCATCGGATTTCCAGCCACATACGCATACAGATTCACATCCCCACCTTCAAATCCAATGGGATCTTCGGAGATGAAGCGTCGTGCTTGGGGGTCGTAATACCGGGCTCTCATATAGTAGAGGCCATTGGCTTCGGCCATGACTCCGTGTTGTCCGACATATTTAAACGGTTGGGGAACCTGTTCGTCTGAAGGTTGGCTCAGAAGGACGCCATATGGCGAATATGAATAGGAGTTAACCACTGCCTTGGCGGCATTGGTCATGGCAATGGTATTGCCCTGGGCATCAAAATGATAACAGTAAAGCTGCTTGCTCTCTCCCTGTACATCCACCATGGCCAATAATCCCTGGCCATAAATGAAATATTTAGTAATGGCAAAGCTACTCTCACCGTTCGACTCGGCTATGGCCAGAAGGTTACCGCTCACGTCATAGATGTAGCGGGTTTCCACTCCGTTTCGGACTACCTCCAGGCGGTTGCCAAAGGCATCATATCGGTATTGATTCAGCACGTTACTACCAGAGGAAATCTCCGAAAGGCGGTGTTCGTAATCAAAATCATAATCAATGACAGTGCCGGAGGACGTCACTGCAGAAAGCTGGCCTGCATCATCATATTCAAAAGATCTTTCACCAGTTGGGCCGTTTGCAGCTACCAGACGGTCCTTCATTTCTGGAGTAAAGGTGAAAGCTGTTGCCCCCAAGGACGCCACATCAGGGGAGCCCGGCTCGGTGACAGTTACTTTACGACGATTGCCATTGCCATCTAAATCAGTAAAATCATAGGAGGCAATGGCTGTTGCACCATCTTTATTCTCCAATGTGGTGAGCCGATCAATATTATCAAAACCATAATCCACAGTGGTGCCGTTAAACTGAGTCAAGTAGTCAAGACGCCCTTCATTATCGTAATAATAGGTAGCGGTCTTTTGTGCTACTCCGGCACCAGATACTGTAACATTCTCAATACGTCCGACCTCATCATATGAATAGCTTACTTCAAGACCACCTGGATAGGTGACCTTGGTCATATGTCCGACCATATCATTGGGGGTGTTCAAGGTGTCATAGGCATAATCAATGGCATACCCATGTGGATCAATCACATGACGGGGTCTGCCCAGGGCGTCATATCCCTGTCCTTCGTCATATTCGCTGGAATCAAAGGTGGTTTTCCAGCTTCCCTGGGTAACGGTCTCAACCCGCTCAAGGATATCATACTCATATTCGATATCATCAAGGCCTGATCCGTCGGGATAGTCTACACTTTTTGCCTTGCCAGTGACTGTCCAATTCAGGTTTGCGTAATGGCCCAGACGGTCAGTCTTCCTTTTGAGTTTTCCATCAGGCCAGTACAAGAAATGTGTTTGCTTGTTAAAGGGATCGGAAATTAATTTTACCCTCCCAGCATCGTCATAATGGAAAGTAGTGGTGTTACCGTTCCGGTCCGTCAGGTATGAAAGGAGGCCAGTTGGATAATATTTTGTGGTTATTTCTGGGTACGAGCTGACTGTAGTTGTCAGTGCATTACCATAATTCCCTGTGTAATCAAAGGTTGTTTTAACCGGTCTCTTACGCCCGTCCTTCACTGATGAAGGCAGACCGCTGTCATAATATTGAGTATACGTCGTAATGGTCTCTCCAGCTGCTGGAAATGACTGGACATTTCCAACCAAAGTTGCAGTCCCAGGCTTATAGGCATACTGTGTTTTGATGTTTGTTGGTGTATTTCGGTAAGTTTTCCACAACTGGTATGGATAGTCGGGAAGGTAAGTATTGCCTGCCACCTGCTCCTGCCCATTCACTGTTTGTCTTGTCTGTAGGAGATTATGCGTCACAGAGTCATAAACATTGGTGACTGTGTGACCACGAGGATCGGTCAGGGTGGTGGTCTGAAACTCGTTATTAAATTCTTTTTGTACAGTATGCCCCAAGGCATTTTCAGTGGCAAAGTTGCGACCCATGTCGTCGAAATAATAGATTGTCTGGTTTGCCGTTGGATCTTCCTCAATATTGCGGAAACCAGCAAAATAAAATTTATACTCTGCCGGGCCTTCATCAGTGGGTACTGTTTGTGTCTTTACCTTCCCTCGAGTGTCATAGACGTTTTCGACAATCTGAACTGAACCGGTTTCAGTTGGTGAAGTCATAGTGGTGAGATAATTCTTGTCATCATAACCATAGCCCCACACCTTTCCGGTTATGTCGGTTACCGAATCGAGCTTGCCATCTACATAACCATAGCTGACTGTTCGTGCCCCCTCACCTTCTCCGTCTGAAACATTACCCAGCATCCCGTCGACATAATTGAGAAAAAGACTTCTGGTATACCCCTGTTCACCGATAACCGTTTGAGTCACTGTTGTTTGGTCTTCGCTATAATCAAAAGTGAGGGTATTTCCATGTTCATCGGTGATAGTGTTGATCTTGCCAGGATTATCATTATCACTTTCATTAAAGGCCCATTCTGTACCGGATCGTTCGGTGAGGGTATATCCATCTGAAGATAAAGATGCTGTAATACCTGGTGGAGCTGACCACGTGTCATCATGGAGCTTGACAAACTCCATCTGTTTGCCACCCATATCAATGGACACGGCATTATTTTGTATATTATCAACAGCCCAAACGCTAACAAGTGCTGAAGCAATCCAGTCTGCGAGGTCTTCTGCTGTCTGCATTTCTCCTTCGAGAAGTTGATACAGGATGGGGAGGGCTACCAACATTGCGACTGCCTCTTGTGGCTTTCGAAAACCATAGGCAGGCCAGGGATTACTATAACGTTTCCGGCTAATATTCAGGCTATGGCTCCAGCCATAACCCAAACCAACCTGATCTTCGTAATGTGAGTTGCTATTATAATGACGAGAGAAAGACAGGGGATTGTTTCCGGAGAAAGAGAGGTCCTCTTTTTCATAGAGATAATGCCCACCAGCCATATCAACAGGTTCTATTGAAAGAGGATCCGGGTAGCCAGGGACATTTAGTTCAAAAATTGTATCGTAGTCCGGCAAACTATTCATCTCTGAAAGAATTGAATCAGATAAATTGCCTATAGATAGGCTCCTAGTTCTAGACCAACCACCATTGGCCAGGCGAGTTATAGTCAAATCTGGTGTTTCAGAAAAATTCATTTAAGCGACGTTCTTG
>CAYUCH010000221.1:0-4871 GCA_964443295.1 uncultured Desulfobulbia bacterium
GATTGGAACAACATTTTCACTTAACGACCTGTCCGAATTTTCCCGACCAGCTCTGCTAGGGGGGGGGTACTCTTCAAAGCCACTTAGGAATCCGCAGTCCTTGGTTCCTTTTCAAAATTTCAAAAATCCCTTTAGGAAGAACGCATCAAAAAACACGACAAAAAAGTTTTTACTTACCCCTCCCCTATCATCAAGTTCTTCTTTCAAACGTTTACGTCTACCTGGGAAATAGGTTGACCAAGAAATTTATAAAATTTAATGTGCCTCTACCTATTAAACAGTCACCAAGGGTTTATTTTGGGGAAATATGACAAGAAACAACTCAGTGACATACAATGAAAGATTCAATGAACAGTGAATATTATCACCGCCATCGGAATAAATATCTGCCTGACGATCTGAAATATATTTTCATATTAGAGTCTCCCCCAGTATCAGGGTTGTACTTTTACGACGAAAACGGCAAGACGTCTGAACCACTATTTATGGAAATGATGAAGCTGTTTGGCATAAAAGCAAAAGACAAAAAAGAAGGTCTTAAGCAATTTCAAAAAGCTGGATATGTGATTGTAGACGCAACTTACAAACCTGTTAATCATCTAAAAGGTCAAAAAAGAAACGAAGTGATACTTAATGATTTTGCATTGCTTCTTGAAGACCTTAAAAAGATAAATGCCGACAAAAAAGTACCTCTTGTCCTAGTCAAGGCAAACATCTGTCGACTTCTAGAGCCACTTCTAAAGCAAGAAGATTTTTTAATTAAAAATAACGGAGTTGTTGTTCCATTTCCATCTAGTGGTCAGCAGAAAAGGTTTCGTGAGGAAATCTCAAAACTACAAATAAATACAAAATATATTGCATCAATGGGGTGAAGAGGAACGCGTAGAACCATGGCAGCCTTATTGGGCAAGGCTATAGGCGCGCCCCTCACCCCAGACGAGCGCGAAGAAGCATATGACATCGGATAGATCCAACACTCAGTTAACAACAGAAGACTTGAAAGAGCTTTTAATCGGGAGCAAAAAACGAATTGATGAGTATTTTGTATCTGGCAATGGGGTTGATTGGTTAAAATTATATGACATTCGCAATCCTTTATGTATTGCCCTATGCCAGGGTGCAGCAATGCATTTTCATGACAAGAAAAATGGAATTAAAGACTTTGATATTTGGTTCTTCTATCCATTTGCGTATTCCGGAGCAAGGTTGCCCCCCATTCCATGGGAAAGCTGCCACCTAATCCACGGGAAGGTTGCCACCCATTCCACGGCAAAGCTGCCACCTATTCCATGGCAAGGTTGCCACCCCAGATAAGGGCTTAGCGATGCTGGATAACCAGAGGTATTCTGCTCCTTTTTTCATTCAGAAAAGAGGAGGAGCGAATGCCCGCCAAGAGGTTGTCCATGCGCAAAATAAAAGAAGTACTCCGATTAAAAGCAGCAGGCCTTAGCAATCGTAAAATTGCTGTTATCTGCGCTATCAGTCGGCCAACAGTTGCCGAGTATATTCGCCGGTCTCAGTGGGCAAAACTGAGTTGGCCTCTGCCTGGTAACCTGAATGATGCCGAGATTGAACATCGCCTCTATCCTTCATCTCCCTCTATCAGTCACGATAAACGGCAGATACCCGACTGGCCTGCCATTCATACCGAACTCAAGCGGAAGGGAGTCACCCTGTTCCTGCTGTGGCAGGAGTATAGGGAGGCGAACCCTGACGGCTTTCAATACAGCTGGTTCTGTGATTATTACCGGAAGTGGACCGGCAAGCTGGATCTGGTCATGCGTCACGACCATCGCGCCGGGGAAAAGCTCTTTGTCGACTATGCCGGCCAGACCGTGCCGGTTATTAATCCACAAACAGGCGAAATAAACGAGGCTCAAATCTTTGTCGCGGTTCTTGGTGCCAGCAACTATACCTTTGCTGAGGCCACCAGAAGCCAGGCCCTGCCAGACTGGATCGGCTCCCACGTTCGGGCGTTTTCCTTTTTTGGCGGTGTACCAGAGGTAATTATTCCCGATAACCTCAAAAGCGGTGTCAGTAAAAGTTGCCGTTATGAACCGGATATCAACCCCAGCTACCAGGATCTTGCCAGTCATTACAATACCGCCGTGGTGCCTGCCAGAGTGCGTAAGCCCCGTGACAAGGCAAAGGCGGAAAATGGTGTCCTGGTAGTAGAACGTTGGATCTTGGCCAGACTTCGTAATCAGCGTTTCTTTTCTATGACAGAGCTTAATAGGGCCATCAAAGTACTGCTCACCAAGCTAAATAACAGACCATTTAAAAAGCTCGAAGGCTGCCGTAGAAGTCATTTTGATTCCCTGGACAGGCCCGCCTTAAAAGCACTTCCTCAACAGACCTATGAGTTTGCCGAGTGGAAAAAGGTTCGTGTCCATGTGGATTACCATGTTGAGGTAAAACGACACTACTATAGCGTGCCCCATGGTCTGGTGAAAAAGCAGCTTGATATTCGCATGACAGCATCTACCATCGAGTGTTTTCATCAGGGGAAACGAGTGGCCAGCCATAAACGCAGTCATCTGCAGGGACGGCACACCACCATCAAGGAGCATATGCCGATCAGGCACCAGAAATATGCCCAGTGGACTCCTGAACGATTTATCCGCTGGGGCAACAGCATAGGGGTGTATACCGGCCAACTGGTAACAAACATTCTCGCCTCTCGTCCTCATCCCCAACAGGCGTATCGCACCCTGTTCGGCATTTTGCGCCTTGGCAAAAGCTACTCTGAGACTCGGCTGGAAAATGCCTGCCGGCGGGCCTTGCACATCGGCGCTATGTCCTACAAGAGCGTTGAGTCAATCCTGAAAAAAGGTCTTGATCACCGTCCAGTACCGCAGGCTCAAGACAATGCTCCCTCTGTTCAGCATGAGAACATCAGGGGAGCCAACTACTACCAGCAAACCCATTGAAAAGAAGGAGAGAAAAATGCTAACTCACCCAAGCATCGACAAACTTGAAGCCCTGCGTTTTACCGGCATGGCTACCGCTCTGCAGGAGCAACTCCAAACACCAGATATTGAGGAGCTTTCTTTTGAAGAACGGCTTGGACTGCTCATTGATCGTGAGATGACAAAACGTCAGAACAGACAGATGAAGACCAGAATGAGAAAAGCAAAACTCCGCCAGACTGCTGTTGTAGAAGATATCGACTTCAGACACCCGCGTGGACTGGATAAATCTCTGGTTGTTTCATTGTCGACATGCCAGTGGATCAAAGAACACCATAATCTTATTATCACAGGCCCTACAGGAGTTGGTAAAACCTATCTCGCCTGTGCCCTGGCACAGAAGGCGTGCAGGGATGGTTACTCAGCCTTGTATCGACGGTTACCCCGCTTTTTTCAAGAACTCGCTCTGGCAAAAGGGGATGGCAGTTACGCTAAACTGATGCAAAACCTTGCCAAAACTCATCTGCTGCTCTTGGACGATTATGGCCTGGCTACCCTGAACTCTGAGCAGCGGCACGACCTGTTGGAAACCCTGGAAGATCGCCACGGTGTGAAGTCCACCTTGGTGACCAGTCAATTACCTGTTGAACACTGGCATGAGACCATCGGGGATCCCACCCTGGCAGATGCCATTCTTGATCGTCTCATCCATAACTCTCACCGCATCAATTTAAAGGGGGAATCGATGAGAAAAACAAAATCATCATTGACGGAGAGCAAACAAGCAAAGTAAGAACTTAAAATACCAGCGTCGCTTCGCTCCGAAAGGTGGCAACCTTGCCCTGGATCAGGTGGCAACCTTCAGATGGAATGAGTGGCAGCCTTCCCGTGGACTCAGTGGCAACTTTCAGTGGAATACGCAATCCATTTAACCAAAAGCACCTACCGTATAGAACAATGTGGAATTGGGACTATAAAAATGAAAAGTTTGGAAGGCATCCACATTTCCAAAAATACAAAGGTCGTAAAGTAGATGTTATTGTTCGCTCAATAAGAAACTTCTCTTTAGATAGCCCTATCGAAACCATTTCAAGCTATTTGACGAAAGAAAATACAACCACATCGAAGTTGCTTTCAAAAAATGCGGTAGTTTTGCTTAGTCCTGAAAAGTATTTTGGAAAAACAATTTGGTATAAAGGAAAAATCGCATAACAAGGTGCTCGTTCGGCTAGGGAAATAGAATGGCAATCCAAACGTTTGAATATTGTTCACTTCAATATCTGAATCAATGGCTATCTCATGATAAGGGATTTTGCGACGCTTTTTCCGGAAATGACCAGATAAATAAATTGGTGGCATTAAAAAGCGCTGGAGCTTTTTATGGAATTGCTAGAAATCTACCCACAAAGTTTGATCAAAAAAAGGGAATCGAAAGATATCGTCCTGTTCTAGATATTCTGGACAAATTAGAGAAAAGTAAGTTTGAAGAAAATCCGGTTGGTGAAATAGAAAAAGTCGAAAGAGATATATCGAAGAAGTATGGCAATAGAGGCGTACTTTCACTAACCACCAAATTCCTTTGGCTTAAAATAAAGCAGCCTATTTTAATTTATGATTCTCAAGCGAGAATTGCATTAGGCACCGAGGATGGCAAATTACAGCCATACTACGAGCGTTGGCGTCAGGAATTTAGACGGTCACAGGACGAAATAAAAAAAGTGTGTTCAAAACTGTCAAATCTAAATTTATATGTAGCTGATCAAGAAGTTGGAAAAAAGGATTATATTACAAAAGTAGCATGCAAGGAATGGTTCCAAGAACGAGTCTTTGACATATATCTTTGGAATAAGGGAAATGTCACCTAGCAAGCTTTTTCCTTTGGATGAGAAAAGTCATCATACTCTCTCTAAGAGGTGGCCTGGTTTGTTTGGACAGGATCTACCTTCCTTTAAGTGGAATGTC
>CAYUCH010000222.1:0-4868 GCA_964443295.1 uncultured Desulfobulbia bacterium
ACGTCATTTATTTTTACAATTCTCCCTCAAACACCACTTTCGATCATAACTCGATGCCAGGTTTGAAAAAAGCAAAACCAGGAAAGTACTGGCGATACATATTTTTGACATGTTTGAGAAGTTGAGCATTCGTATTATTCTTTTTATTTGGAAATGTATTTTAATAAATAATCTGCGTTGTCTTGATTTGTTAGGTTAAGAATGAACTATAGCAAAATTAATGCCACAGTGGTCAGAAAATATTTAAATAGAGACACTATGCTACTGCTGCAATGTGGTACGTTGGTGTTGCTCTTAGTTATGCTTTGCTAATGATGAGTGAAATGGCACAGTGATATTTTGCTTATGGGTGATATGCCACAAAGTGTTAGTAGGTGTTGGGTGTGGCTACACGAGTTTGGACGGTGATGTTTCTAAGGAAATGTCGAAAAAATGAATAGTTGCTTTGAAATCTATATTATTTATCCGTCGTAGAAATTATTGTTGAATCATGAGACTTTAATACTTCAGAAAAGGATGAGAACTGGATGAACAATGTTTTTGCTAGAGGAATTATAGTCTGTTCGTAAAATGAGACAACATTTTCTAAGTTATTCTGATCTATGGGATTGCCTTCATAATTATTCAGTGATTGATGAAAAGCAATATGGGTGGCTTCTATTTCACTGATTTTTTCCATCAAATGAGTGTTGGTTGACATTCGTTTTTTGGTTTTTGCAATAGTATGCCAAGCATGCAAGTCTCTTTTCATGTGCCTCTTCTTGGTTGCTTCTTGGATAGTGCCGTTTATGGTTAAATCGCGAAATATTTGGTCAAGATATTGATGATGTTCACAGACTGCATTTTTCATTAATGTATCAAATGACATTGTCCGGTAGTTTTTCTCTCACGATGACAAATTCGGATACAGGTCAGGCGGCAACCAATAGTCCGGTGACCATCAACGTAACCGGTACAGTTGTGGCCCCGGACTCCGATGGTGATGGGGTGCCGGACGGTGAAGATAATTGTCCCGATGATGACAATCCAGGTCAAGAAGATACTGACGGAGATGGAGTAGGGGATGCCTGTGAAAATGATCCGCCAACCATTGCGGTAAATGGAGAGACTGATCTCCTGCAGATTGTCCATGATTACAATGAAGGTTCTTCCCCCTGCCAGGAGGTTATTGCAACAGTCACGGTGAGCAATACAGGTGGTGGAACTTTGCAGTGGCAAGTTGATCCTTTTACCTTTTTTGCTGGTTGGCTTTCAATGAGCCCCACTTCCGGCACTGCGCCCACCGAGGTTACTTTTACATTCGACTGTAATGGTACCTTTGGAGTTGGTGGACTCAACAATGTTGGCCTCATTGGCAGTGATCCCAACAATGATAACTCGGCCACAAATTCACCGGTAATTTCGGTTACCTGGGAATAAACATATTTAACTAATGGCATGTTGCACATAATAAGGTGAAAAATGCATAGGACTTTTGCAGTATTCTTTGGGCTCAACCTCATGCTGTTTGGTATTCTTTCACCTCCCGGTAATGCGCAGGAAATAAGCGAAGATTATTTCTTAATGAGCTTGGAGGAACTGTTGAATGCTGAGGTCACTACAGCCTCCAAAACTGCGGAAGCGGTGAGGTATGCTCCCGGTATGGTCATTGTGGTTGGGGCCCGGCAGATTCAAGAACAGGGGTACACCAATCTCGTTCAGGTTTTAAAAGACTTGCCGGGAATTGATGTTCAGGAAAACTCCGCCCAGGCGCAACTTAATATCATTACCGGGCGAGGCTTTTATGGCAATAATCGCTTCATCATCATGCAGGATGGAATCAGGATTACAGATCCCACTGGTGCGCCCATCCCCATTGATGAAAATTTTCCAGTCCAGCACCTCAAGCAGATTGAGGTGGTCTTTGGTCCCGCCTCTGCCCTTTATGGTGCTGACGCCTTCTGCGGTATTATCAACCTGATCACCAAGGACGCTTCTGACATTGACGGAGGTACTATTTCACTTTCATCTGGAGAACACGGTTATAAGAGAGCTGCTTTTAACCTTGGCAAGGAATTCTTTAACAGCAGGTTGTCATTTGTGGGCGGCGGTACTCTGCATGACGCAAATAACATACCACTGAATGAGGAATATCCTGAAGAATTTACCCTGAACGATCTCGTAACTTTTGGGGGGGAAACGGTTCGGCAGGCAGAGGAGAGGACCTACAGAAGGGATACAAAGAGTCACAGCTTTTATGCCAAACTCGGTTTGGGTGATTTGACATTGGGTGTCAACCACTCACAGTTTGATCAGCCACCCAGCATCGGAGCGAGGCCGAACACCACTGATTATAATCCTAATCCTCGATGGATCACCAAGCTTGGTAGTTTATACGCTAAGTATGACTACAAACTCTCAGATCAACTAAATACCATGGCTCGATTCAACCATGGTGAGTATGAATTGGACCACGACTCTCGATTTGTCAACATTTATGTCGACTTTCAGGATGGTTATAAATATGCCAAGGGTGAGAAGGATCAGCTGGAATTGCAACTCGACTACAAACTTAATGGTACTGATGTCGTCGTAGTTGGTTTAAACTATGAACAGTACTACGCCCTACCCAAAACTCCGGATCTGCCATCACCATTTGATCCTGATAAGGGCGCTGGCTACCAAGGTCTTTATTATCCGGGAACCGATGATTCTATTCCAATCATTATTCCTGAGGTTAATTATGAAAATTACGGAGTCTTATTGCAATGGCAGAGGCTCTGGACCGATTCGCTATGCACCACCCTTGGTGTCCGATATGACAGGAGTTCTACCTATGGCGACAGCACCAATCCCAGGTTAAGTGTGGTGTACAGTCCCACAAAAAAGACCACTGTCAAGTTCCTTTACGGCTCGGCATTTCTGGCTCCGGCCCCGCATTTTTCCTATAGCCACTATGGCTCATTCTCCGGAAGCCAAAATGCAGATGGTTTATGGGAGAGTTCCTTTTTTCATATTCCTAATCCAGGTTTACAACCCGAGACAATTGATACTTTTGAGGTCAACCTGAATCATCACTTCAGCGAAAATGTGATCTTGACCATAGCTCCTTTTTTCAGCCGGGCCGACGATATGATTCATAATAGAGCGGCTACTCCACAGCAACCAGACTATATACCCGGCGGAACAATTAATTTCACCCAATGGTACGATAACATCGGCAAAGCCGAGGCCTATGGGTTTGATACATGGCTTGAGGCCCTTGTTAAAAAGGGAAACCATCGTCTGCAATTCACTCTCAGCTATAGTTTTCTGGATGGTGAACAGGAAGTGGAAACAGAAGGTTATGCCACGGATTTGCCTTTTACAGCCAAGCACAAGGTGAAATTAAATTGTACCTATAATTATGATCGCTTCACCATTACACCTTGCCTTCGTTGGATCGGAAAAACGAATACCGAAAAAGGTCAAGATACTGATCCAACCAGATTGCAAACGGTTAGTGACTACACTGTTTTCGACATATTTACCAAGGTGGAGATCGGTAAGGGAATGTCGTGCTTCCTGGAGATCCACAACCTCTTTGATGAAAAATATTACAATGCCGGTGGCGTCGGGGGACAGACCTTTGTTGAGGCGCCACAAGACACCCGCATGATCAAAGCTGGCCTGCAGTATGCGTTTTAGAGCAGGAAGGCTTGTTTAACAGGTCATTCCACTGGAGCCGTCTGCAATTTGTTTTGTTAAGGTTCCTTTGAAAAATCGCTATGTATACTTATGGGTCAAAGTATGAACAAGATTGTTTGATAATAACTTGTCATATTTCACATATTCATATCAAATGAAATTATGAAACACGTGTAATTAGAGAGGCATTAAAGGTGTCAAAAGCAATAATGCCAGGGTGTTTTGATTTGTCTCACTACGACGTATATTCCTCTTTTTGAACCACTAATACATTAATGTCTGCCGGGAATGGCAAAGGAGAAAAGTATGACACGAAAGTTTCGGAGTTTTTTCTTCATGGCAATGTTTGGGTTTGCCTTGGCATTCTTAGTAGGTTGCAGCAGCAGTGATTCTACTGACGGAGATACTAATCCTGATAATGGGAATGGCACACCGGCTGAAGGTACTGATGCGGCAGTGGCAATAGATGTGGCTGAAGCGGAAAGTGAAATGAATGAATATGTTCTTGAAATCGGCAATCTGACGAGTGATTTTCTTACTGAGATGGATGAAAATACAGAGCTAAGTACGTTTGAAGCGGATCTTGAATATTTTGATAATCTCTCCACTGCTGCTGGTAATTATGCAACACATTACCCGGACTGGCTTGATAATATCCAAACATTGTCGGAAAAAGTTCCTGTCAATCCAACCGCCAGCCAAGTTGGTGGATCAAAGGCACATCTCGATGACTCACCGTATGCCATTACAGATAGCCCAACACGACCCAATGTAAATACTGAGGATCCGCCTCTGCTTTGGGATAGGATAGCTGGCTGGTTCGATGGCTGGGGCAGTAATGTGGTTGCCGGAAGTTCTACTTTGAGCTTGGGAAATATCAATAATTTTCAGAATGAAGCTTTGGCGGAAAGAGATGCCTTTAACAGCCGTTGGGAATCGGTGGCTGATACAAATGAAGATGGAAGAGTTACATCTGAAGAATTTGCAAGATTTCGTGAGCAAAACCACAGTGAGTATTTCGGGGACAAACTGGAAACAGCCGGTCGAGTTGCCGGAGGCGGTGGATTTACAATTGCTAGAACTGTTTTCACAGGTGCCATTGGCATTGGGGCCGGTATTTTTGCGTTGAGCACCGGTGGGCTAGGACTGCCTTTGTTGGGTGCTATTGCCTTTGGTGCGGGAGCAGGAGTTGCTGGTGATGA
>CAYUCH010000223.1:0-4828 GCA_964443295.1 uncultured Desulfobulbia bacterium
TGTACGATAATTTGCGACGTTGGTGGTACTGGAACTTAGGTTTGCGTCTGGATTGTAGTCGAAGGTACCTGTAAAAGTTGATACTCCAGGTGTAATACCGCTACTATCCAGAGCTCCACCAGTAGTATCTAAGATATATGATATGCTGCCAGTGTATTCATACATTGCCCCTACAGCATTTGTAGCTGCTAAACTGAGAACTAATGCAACACTAATTGTTGCAATCCGCAAATGTGTTTTTGTTATTTGACCTATCTTCATTTTCTTCCTTCCCTCCTGCTTAAATTTAAATAAACTATTTCTTTTTAGCTGATTTCCTTTTTGCGCTTTCTGTGCCCGATTAACCAAGTTTACCCTGAACCAACCAGATGGCTCGGGCAAAGGAGCTGCCGATGAAACTTAACCAGTACGAATAACTGAAGTCATGATTCACCAAGCTCAACTACCAGCGCAGGCAGGTTACTTCATTTTTTTTCATTGTCATTTCTCCTTTTTTTCGTACTGTTTCAATATGTTAACAGACAATCTAATCAAATAAATCTTCACCAAACCTCACAGAAGATTATCTCCGCATAACAACACAGACATATCTTTTTGCAAACTTTATGCCGTTACAATCATAGTATTCATCCTTCCCTGCAAAACATAAGTATGCAGGGGAAAAGCCTCGTCCGGCACAGATATTTGGTTTTAAGAATGTTGGGGTATTTCACCGAAAGCTGGGTCATATACCCCAGACATTATCCATTTTCAGAGGTATCAATCCTGTGAGTAGAATGTAAAAAGATGTGACAGACGATACAATTATATAAAAAAACGAATAGTTATCCCCCCAGCCAATTTCACCTTGTGGCCTAATTTTTCCAGAAAATCCACCAACACTTCACGATGATCCCCCTGGATTTCAATAATGCCATTTTTAACAGAACCACCGGAGCCGCATTTTTTCTTGAGCTGTTTGGCCAGTTTTTTCATTTCCCCATCGTCTAACGGGAGACCTTTTAACAGACAAACTCCGCTTCCCTTTCGGCCTTTGGTCTCACGACTTATTCGCACCACCCCATCGCTGGCTGGTCGGCTCTGTTCTTTACTGCAGCAACATTGTTTAACTGGATGCCCGCAACCAGGACATGTTCGGCCGGTATCGGTGGAATAGACGAGACCTTTGCTTTTATTATTTTTCATTGGATCTTCTTATATCTCTTTTGTTAGGAGGGTTCTTTTTGACATGTATGATGCACTTTTTTCATGAGTATTTTACGGAAAGATTCGTCCGGCGCAATTTGCAATAAATTATTGGTATATGTATTCAGAATATCTTCTGTTAAAGCAAGCAGATCTTCTTGATTTTTCTCCTTTGTTTTTTCAGATATTTCTGCGTGGGCCATGCCTTCGACCACTGCGAAATTCTCTCTATCTTCCAACAATATGGTGGCCCACAGCATCTTTTCAGTAGACGGATTTATCTTGTGGTCAGCTTGCCAATAAGTGTGCGGCATCCTGAGGACAGCCATTTTCTTAACCATGGCTGCCTCAAATCGTTTTTTGAGAATATCATCTTTGGGTAGCTTTGCCTGTTTCAGCAAAGAGACCATTTCATCAAACATAATTATAAAGTGGTCTTTGGATAGCCCATGATTTTCAGCGCATCGGTAATCTCATCGAGAATTACCGGATCATCTATGGTCGAAGGCATACGGTATTCCTTGCCATCGGCAATGCTACGCATGGTCCCACGTAATATCTTGCCTGATCTGGTTTTAGGAAGCCTTTTCACCACTGCGGTTTCTTTATAGCAGGCTATGGGACCAATCTGGTTTCGCACCATTTTGACCAGTTCCTGTTTGATCTCATCATGGTCACGATCAACCCCGGCTTTCAAAACCACAAGCCCCAATGGAAGTTGTCCTTTCAACTTGTCAGAAGAACCGAAAACTGCACATTCAGCGACATCAGGATGGGTAGAGACAACTTCCTCCATTGCCCCGGTTGAGAGACGATGACCGGCGGTATTGATAATGTCATCCATACGGCCCATGATGAAGAGATAACCGTCTTCATCCTTGTAACCTCCATCGCTTGTTTCGTAATATCCCTGAAACCTGCTCATATATGCATCAAGAAATTTTTTCTCCGCCTTATACAAGGTTGGCAATGTCCCCGGGGGCAATGGTAGCTTAATTACCACATGTCCTTCCTGGTGCGGGCCAAGTTCTTTGCCGTTGTCATCCAGAATACGAACATCATACCCGGGCACCGACACAGTTGGGGAGCCGGGTTTAATGGGATAATGCTCTATGCCGAGACAGTTTGCCGCAACGGCCCAACCGGTTTCCGTCTGCCACCAATGATCCACCACAGAGCGTTTGAGAATTTTGCTGGCCCAATGATAAGTATCAGGATCAAGCCGCTCGCCGGCCAGAAAAAGATGTTTGAATTCCGACAAATCGTATTCTTTACAGTATTCGCCGTCGGGGTCTTCCTTTTTAATGGCCCGAAAGGCGGTGGGAGCAGTGAAAAGCACTTTGACGTTATGCTGGGAAATCACCCGCCAGAAGGCACCGGGATCCGGTGTTCCCACAGGTTTTCCTTCATACAATACGGTGGTGCAGCCTGTTAACAAAGGACCATAAATTATATAAGAATGCCCCACCACCCATCCCACATCGGAGGCAGACCAGAACACCTCTCCGGGCTTCATATCATAGATATTTTCCATGCTCCAGCGCAGGGCAACAGCGTGGCCGCCATTATCACGGATGACCCCTTTAGGAATCCCTGTGGTGCCGGAGGTGTAAAGAATATAGAGAGAATCAGTGGCCTTGACCGATACACAATCGGCTGGTTTTGCCTTGGAGATAAGATCCTGCCAATCAAGATCACGATCTTTGTTCATTGGAGCTTTGGCGAATTTCCGTTGAAAAATGACTACATTTTCTGGCTTATGTTCGGCATTCTCAATGGCTTTATCAACCAGGGGCTTATATTCGATCACCTTTTTCCCTTCAATGGCCCCGGAGGCAGATATCAATACCTTGGGTTTTGAATGGTCAATTCTGATGGAAAGCTCTTTTGCCGCAAAACCACCAAAAACCACCGAATGAATAGCACCTAAACGGGCACAGGCCAACATTGCCACCGCCGCTTCGGGTGTCATGGGCATGTAAATGATAACCGTATCGCCTTTGCTCACCCCCAGTTCCTGAAGTCCACCAGCAAAAACAGCCACCTTGTCCAGCAACTCTCTGTATGTAAATTTTTCTATGGTGTTGGTGACAGGACTGTCATAGATCAGAGCAACTTGGTCGGATCTGTCGTTTGCGACATGACGATCTAAAGCGTTATAGCAGGTGTTGAGTTCGCCACCTGCGAACCACCGGTAAAACGGGGGATCCGTGCTATCAAGCACAGCATCCCATTTTCGCGTCCAATCGATTTTTTCAGCCGCCTCGGCCCAAAATTCTTCGGGATCGGTGAGACTCTTTTGACACACTTCTCCATATTTACCCATTGTTGTGTCCTTTACCTGTTCTTGTTACAAAGAAAAAAGCGGTGTACGCCAGTAATCACCGCCAGGATGAATAAAAATTCGGTTTAGTATAATGGAGAAAATTTAAGGATACATCATTCTTTTCTTCCATTTAATAAATGGAATTGAAAAGATGAGTTATGAATCACTGTTTTCAGGTACGAATTATGTGCATATTGAATAGAGTAAACAGACTGCTTTTTTCATCTCTCAATTTCTGAGGTGCTTCTATGGACAGAAGAAATTTCCTAAAGACAATGAGTGGCACTTTACTGAGCATTGCGGCTGGAGATATCGGTGGTGTGCATGCTGATGAGAGACAACCTGCTACGAAGGCGAAAATTTCTCTGGTAAAAGGGCACAATAGAATAAAGAACATAGACCGGGCCATTGACCTGCTTGGTATGAATCCTGTATCCGGCAAGGACGTTCTGATCAAACCTAATTTCAATACAGCGGACCCATTCCCTGCCTCAACCCATAATGACACCCTCATCCAGCTGATTCAGAAATTGAACGAGATGGGGGCCTCATCCCAGACCATTGGTGAACGGTGCGGACCGCCGGATACTGCTGATGTGCTCCGTGACAAAGGGATCCATGCTTTGTGCAAAGAAAACAATGTGGGATTGATCAATTTTGAAGAACTTCCTGAAAACCAATGGCAACGAATTCGTCCCCGTGGAAGTCACTGGCAAGACGGATTTGACGTGGCAAAACCGGTGCTGGATTCACCATGCATTGTCTCCACCTGTTGCCTGAAAACACATCGTTACGGTGGTATTTTCACCATGTCGCTTAAGTTGTCAGTGGGTATCACCCATAAGCGGAACATGCGGGAACTGCATGGTGCCAGACAAAATCATATGAGGAAAATGATCGCCGAAATCAACCAGGCCTATGAGCCTGCCTTGATCCTCATGGATGGTATGGAAGTATTTGTTGATGGTGGTCCCATGACCGGTAAGAAAAAAACAGCCAATGTCATCATGGCCGGTACAGACAGGATTGCCATGGACGCGATGGGCTTAGCAGTGCTGAAAGAGCTGGGTTCCAATCGTGATATCATGGGAACCAAAATATTCCAGCAGGAGCAAATTGTCCGTGCCGTGGAACTTGGCCTTGGCGTAAGCAAACCAGAAGAAATTGAACTGCTCACAGACGATCAAATAAGTCGGGATTATGCAGAAAAAGTACACAAGATACTTCTCAAGGGTTAGCGGGAAGAGTATGATTCGAGTCCTTTGAACCCTTGAACCCTTGAACCCTTGAACCCTTGAACCCTTGAACCCTTGAACC
>CAYUCH010000224.1:0-4755 GCA_964443295.1 uncultured Desulfobulbia bacterium
TTGAGCGGCCCAAAGCCCCTCAGGATCAATAAAATTAACCGGATCATTGGAGACATATCCATACAAATTTATCCCCCCAGCCAAGCCAATGGGATCAGCGCGGAGGTACCTTCCCGTACTCGGATCATAGTATCTGTGCCAATTATAATGAAACCCAGTCTCCTCATCATAATATTGGCCAGGTAATCGGGCATTAAAAACAACACTTGTGCTATTGTCATCCACGTCCTCATATACCACGGCCTGACCATAAGCCTGGTAAAACGCATTCCAAACTATAGTCCCGGCCTGATCTGTGAGAAATCTTGGGGTATCCAAATGATCTGTGTGCACATCATAGATGCCATTGGTATCTTCCATCTGCAAAGGTGCATAGTTGAGAGGAGCGTACGCATAACGTTTTTGTCGGGTGCCAACTTCATCATATTCCGCAATGAGTCTATCGCCAGACCAGAGGTACCAGGTGGTGACTCCGTTGACGGTTTTGCTTATCCTGCGACCAAAAGAATCATAGACATAGGAGGCTTGAGTAGCGT
The DNA here is from genome assembly GCA_964443295.1 of uncultured Desulfobulbia bacterium. GTDB lineage: Bacteria > Desulfobacterota > Desulfobulbia > Desulfobulbales > CG2-30-60-27 > CAYUCH01. Next base: position 537 of record CAYUCH010000224.1, read on the forward strand.
CCTTGGTGAAACCAACCAGACGACTATTTGCATCGTATTGCATAACGGCGCCGTCGGCCCTGTTTGTCATGTTTCCGTCGTCGTCAAACTGATATGAGGCCTGGCTGGGACTTTTCAGGATTCGATTATTGGCATCGTAATCATAGAGTTCCGGATCAGCCGGATCTTCCCGGTTACCGGCCTGATCGTATGCAAAGTCTTCTTGGGTGAGAAGATTCACGCCGGCAGGATGAATAGCCTGGGTCAGCTGATTCACTCCATCATAATTATAATCGTGCATCCCGGCAGTTTCGGTGAGGGTGTCGACGTTATTGACATTATCATAGGTGTAGCTCAAGACTTCGGAAAGCCCGGAGGTGGCGAAGGTAACCATGGAGGCCACCGGTCCATTGTCAAAAAAGGTATAATCCGTGGTTATACCATTTGGCCGGGTGAGTTTTTCAAGTGCATTGTTGTTGAAATATTCCAGAATGGCCGGTTGAGCATTGCCGGGCAGGAGGATAGTGGTGAGCTGGTTGAGTTTGTTATAGGTGTATTGATGATCGAAATTTTCAGCCCCATCGCCCAGAATGAACTGATCCAGGTTGCCGTAGCGATCATAGTTATAGTTAAAAACCTTTGGGCCGCCTGGATAGCCATTAACGACCTCAAGATCCAGCCGGTTTAAAGCATCGTAAGCCTTGCTATAGAGCGGCTGGACACCAGTGTCCACTACCGAGTCAGTGACATCTTCCAGGTTACCGTTATGATCATAGGTGAAATTGATCTCTCGTTCCGGTGGGGTTGCACCGGGCGCTGCCAGGTATTGAATGGTCTTGGCCGGTCCCCACTCTTCATATTCATAATCAATGACTTGGCCTCGGGCGTTATACACCAGGTCCAAACGATCACGATCATCATAGATATAGCGAACAGACTGGCCCATTTCCTGATCAACTTGCATGAGACGTAATAAAGAATCAAACCGATATTCCGTTGTATGGTTTTCTCCGTCTGTGACAGTATTAATATTACCGGATGCATCGTAGGAGAGTTGGGTTGTGATAATGGGTGTAACGCCTTGTTGTGTAACCTGGATCATCCTGTCCAGATCATCATATTCATACACCGTTTCGTTCAGGTTGGCATCGATCGTCGAGGTGCGATTTCCCAAGGCATCGTAGGAAAAAGAAGTCTCTTTTAAAAGGGGATCTATGACTTTGGCCCAAAGCCCCTTGGGATCATATTCATAGTGCCAGGTTTTCCGTTCCCCATCAGTGAAGCTAAGTCTTCGCCCTTCGGAATCATAGGTATAGGTGGCCAGGGTGACAAAAGCGTCCTCATCATTCTTGGATTCGATCTTCCAAAGCCTGTTATCACTATTATGGACAAAGCGAGTGATCTGTCCTTCTCCATTCGCTGTTGTATTCCCCTTCTCAATTTGAGTAAGCTGGTCATCCTGGTAAGTGAGAATAGTTTTCTCATTCAAGGCATTGGTGATTTCAGTTATTCGATGAAGATCATCATAGACCATCTGGGTGATATTACCCTTGGCATCACGCACTGAACTGGGATTATTTCGCTCATCGTAAGTAAGGACTTCGTATTTCAGATAAGGGCTTTCTTCCCCATTGATCCAATAGGAGATGGTCTTTACAAACAGGGTGCCGGTTTCATAAGAGAATCTCTGCTCCACCCCATCAGGTAAGGTGATGGTCTCAATGCGGCGCTTGGCATCATATTGATAGGTAGTGGTCTGAAAGGTACCATTATCTCGGAGACGTTTGATCTCATACACTCCCCAGGGGCTGTTGTCGGGATTGCGGTAATAGGTGTATTCGGTGCGGAAAATCTTTTCAGGATCCAGACTGGAGACCACCTGCTCACTGGTCACTCGACCGTGGTCATAGGTCCAACTCTTGGTGATGGTCTCACCAGAATCAAGGGTAACTGATTCGGAGAGCTTATTACCGGTGGAATCCATGCCATGGGTGATGGTTTTCAGAACCTCAAGATCCGGCTCTTCTTTAGTGCCGTTATTCTGCCTGATGATGGTCTGCTCCTGAAAACCCAAGGGATCGTAACCATATTCAAATGTATTACCCAGTTCGTCTTCGTATTGCCTCACTCGGTTGGTGGTGGGATCGAACCAGGTTCTGTTGCTGGTGGTATAGGGGCCGGCAGCATTAATCCCGGAAGTGTTCACTGTTGTATGGGATAAAAATGCGTAGATAAATTCCCTGGACAAGGTGCCATGGGTTTGTCCGATGACCCGGTCCAGTTCATCATAGGTGAACTCATAGGGCAGGTAGGCCCCCTCCTGAATGAAGGTGATATTATGGGCATCATTGGGATCAGTATAATTGTACTGAGAGATATGGCCCTCCAGACCGATGACCCATTTCAGATTACCCTTGAGGTTTTCTTCGGCCGGATCGCCGGGTACAGCATGCTGGTAAGTGATGGTCCGACCGTCGCTGGCCGTGGCTGAAATTACCCGGCCGGTGGTCTCGTCATAGGCAAAGGTGACTGAATTGCCGGTGAGATCGCCATCATAGGCCCGTTCCTGAACCTGTAATAATCGATAGGAATAGGCCACGGTCATGGGTGCGGTGGGATCCATGGCATAGGGAGAGATACCGGTAATGGGGTATTTGTCATTGGAATAGGTGAATTCATGGCGATGACCGATGACGTTTTCCCGGGCTGTGAGCCGACCCTGGGCATCGTAAAAATCCTGTGCTCCTGTTTTATAGGTAAAGACAAAGGTGCCGTCGGTATTCTCCACCAGACCGCCCGGGGTGCCGCCCACCGGACTCTGATAAGCACCACCGGTTTTGATGAAGGTATTTTTCTTTCCGCAACCGAAACGGATTACTACTGAATCATCGGCATATTCGTAAAGTCGCTGATCAAAGTTAAAGGCCCAACCATACCCCAGAGGACTGTCATAGGTGGTCTGACTGTTATACTTTCGGGTAACCTTGATGGGATAGAGTCCTTTCAACTCCATATCAAGATGACCGAATTCCTCGGCCCCGGTATAGAGCAATACTGGATCTTTAGTTTTTCCGGACTGACCTTGTTTGTCGGAATCGCCTGGACAACGTTCTTCTTCATCCTCTTTTTCTTCAGGCTCATCTTCTGGATCTTCCTCGGGATCTTCAGGATCGTCATCTGGATCATCCGGAGCTGCTGCTGGTGGAGTCCCTTCATTATCGGCCATGGCAACAGGTATCTGCATAATCCACCAGTTACATGGCGCTATTGTGAAGGTATAGAAGAAAAGGGTCCACAGGATGGTGGCGAAAATGCGATTGAATGTATGGCCGAGGGTGTTTTTCAACATCTGTTTGTTCCTTTATTCATTGTCTATGACAAAGAGAGCTTTCAATGATCAACTACTAATCTTTGGCTGAGAGCTGACCGCTGAGGGCTGAATGCTTTTAATTATCCTTTCGTATCTCTTCCATCTTTTCGTTCAACAATTCCTGAAACCTGGCCTGCACTACTGCAGCACCGTCCCGGTCGCCAAGTTTGAGCAAAACATGGGACATCTGCCGGTTGGCGTTAAAATTATCAGGGTCTCTTTCAAGAGCTGTTTGATATTGTTCTCTGGCTGCCTGCCACTCTTTTTTGAAGGCAAAGACATCGCCCATGAGAACCAGACCTTCGGCGCTTTGCGGATCCTGGGCAAGAATTTTCTCTGCCTCTTTTTCCACAAAGGTCCATTTCTGCATGATCTTATAGACCCTGGCCAAGTCCAACCGGGTTTTGATGGGATCCGCACCATGCTCCAGGGCCTGGGAGTAATACATGATGGCATGGCGATATTTACCGGCTTTGACCGCATCGGCCGCCATTTCAAGCTCGGTGGTCGCCCCTTGGGCAAAGGCCTGTAATGTCAGGCAAAGTAAGGCCAGAGCCAGGATAGTAGTTGCAAGAAATTTCCCGTATAAACGTCTCATTTTACCTTTTCCTTGTAGCTTATTACAGACTCAGGGACTGAATTATTTTTATCAAGCCGGGAGACAGATTACATTTTTCTCTATCTCTACCTGCTTGGAATTTCATCATAACCTTGTTGCCCATAAAAATTATTCTGTCCCCGGTAATGGGGTGAAAAATAAAATCAGTCCCTTTTCATCAAGCTGAATGCTGACCGCTAAACGCTGAATGCTTTATTTATACAAATTCACATATCCCCAATAGGTGGTTGTCATTTGTGAAACCACACCGG
>CAYUCH010000225.1:0-4747 GCA_964443295.1 uncultured Desulfobulbia bacterium
AATAAGTTGCCCACTTTGCCGCAGTTGGATTCGTATTTTGGGTCAAGCTCAATAGCCTTTCTGTAGGCCTGTTCCGCCTCCTCGTATTGCTGAAAATAAATAGCGTAAAGGTTGCCCAAGTTGTTCCAGGTACCTGCGTCTTTAGGATCTAGCTCAATAGCTTTCCTAAAGGCCTGTTCCGCCTCCTTGTGTCGTTGGATATTTGTAGCGTAGAGGTTGCCGAGGTTGTTCCAGGGGCCTGCATTTCTTGGATCAAGCTCAATAGCCTTTCTGTAGGCCTGTTCTGCCTCTTCGTATCGCTGAAAATGATCTCGGAGTAGATTGCCGAGGACAAGCATGCTGAATGGTGAATTAATATCGTTCGCCATTTTTTGAAAATCTTCTGCTTCTGCTTCTGTGAGGCTTATTTTTGGAGTGGCTGTAATTTTTGCATTGAGAGCGACCAGAGGAAGAAGTGGAGCAGGCGGGGAAAGGGCTACTTGACAGGCACCCTCGTAATCGGTGAAACTTTCCATGAAGCCATGCCGAATGGCTTTAAATAGGAGAGTAACCGTATACTCATCCCGATAAGTTTTCGTAAGGGAAGCTTGTTCTCCCTGCAGCTGATCTGTTATCTTGCGAAGTTGATTGACTGTCAACTTGGACAGCGATACTGCAATGGCTTCTTTCTCCTCTATTGAGTAAACAGTAGAGCCCCCAAGTAATTCCCAAAATTGTTGGGACGACCACTTCTTCCACTCCACCTTAGCCTTTAGAATTAGACTTTTGAGTCTGGACAGTCGCTCCATGCGGTCGGCGATGGGTTTGAGCTTGGCGTCTGTACCTTCCAGGTCCAGAAGTTGATTGATTTCCGGCCGCAATTGATCATCACCAGCCAGGGCATACAGACCACTTGTTTCCAAGGCGCTCTGCAATGTCCCGTCCTGAATGGTTTGGGCAAGGGCAAAATTATATTCGGCGAAATGCAGTCGTTCTTTGGGTGACGTTAAACTGGCCCTCTCTAGGTGGTAAATTGCTCTTTCCTTAAGTTGATCTTGGCTGTAACAAAGCTTGAGGAATTCCACCAACCAGATGAGTCCTCGCCGGAGTCTGCGACTTGCCCGCATCAGGTACCAGATGTTGAAAAACCTTTCGGCAATCTGAAACCCTGTTTTGGCCTCTGGGTAGAAGGCGATCTTTTCCACAGTTCCCTGTTGAACTAACCGGTTCAATTGTGCTGAAACCTTGTTTACACTCATGCGAAGGTTTGTTGCCAGATCACCGGCACGAAGCGGGTGCCAGTTAATGGCAAGGGCATCGACGATCTGCTGTGATTGGAGGGGTAATTCCTCAAAACGAGCCTTGTAGAGGGGGGTACAGAGATCCAGCAACCGTTCAACGTCGGTGCGAACGTTTCCTTCCTCCCCCACTGCCAGAATGTTGAAGAGCAAGACGATGGTTCGCGGATTTCCGCCGGTGAGCACATGCAGAGTGCGGAGCCGTGCCGGTTCGTTGTCGATAATTTTGAGAACATGAGGGGTGTTGCTGAGGCTGGCTAATTGACGGAGGACATCGCCGGTTTCTTCCAAAGTCAGCCCATTTAGGACATGAATGCGAAAAAAGTCATAAAAGGCCGCTTCGTAATCGTAGGTAGCCTCAATGGCTTGAGCGCTGGCACCGATAAGAAGCACACCTGGTTCTGAAGAGAGAATATCGCGAATCGTCCAGTGGTCTTTTTTAAGGCGATTAAGGATAATATCCATATTATCGACGAGCAACACCAGGCCCTTGCCGAGTCCTTGCGCCTTGGCGATCAGCACGGAAAAGGCTTGCCGGGCCATTTCTGCGTCATCGCTTGCGGACAACTCGGCCACTGCCTCGTCCAGAGCCTCGGCCTCATCTATTTTACCTTGTTGTTCTAAAGTGTCGCCCAAGGCGTCGATGCAGTTGAGCCATAAATCGGCGAGCCTGGAAACGTTGTATTGTTCCTCCGGGAAGGTAAGCGGCAGCCATTCTTTCTCTAACTCAGCGTCTTCTAGGATGCTGTAGCTCAACATCCGCAATAAAGTGGTCTTGCCCATCCCGCGTGCGCCAACAATTAGTTGATGTTGTGGAGGTCCGTTTTTGCTTTCAGCCCGCAAGTCGCCCAGCAAGCGTTCAAGCAAGGGACGTCGGGCAACAAACAAATTCTGCAATTCCTGCTTGCTGAGTAAATCCGGGTTGTAAACGGGCGTGCCGTGTAAGGGCTGATTGTATACGTCGGTCATTTACCGATCCTCCTGAGCCAAAATTCGCGCAATAGCGGTGAACGAAAAGGGAAACGTCCGTTTTCTTCCGCAAGATAACCATCATTTACCAACGCATCCAAAAGATAACGAAGTCGGTTTTCTTGTTGGTCTGGTTCGTTGAGGTGGGCGGTTATTACTTGCAGCAGGGTTTGCCGAGTGGCACCTTGCGGATTTTGTGCAGTTGCAAGAAGCAGAGCCAGGGCAATCCTGTCATCAGGAGGCCCCAGTTCATCGTGTAGCCGCTGACGCCAATAATCAAAGTAGTTTTTACAGGCTGGCTCAAGAAGATGATCAAATGCTGCGTCAACCATAGTTGTGTCCGGCGCATTGGTTTGATCCTCATTTAAGATAAGAATTTCAGAAAAGAGAAGTTGAAGAAAATAAGGAATAGTCCAGGATACTCGTTCAATTATGTGTGCCCGAACATTCTTGGAAAGTGTAATTCCATAGCTAGTGGCCAACTTTGCAAGAAAGTCATGAGAAATTTTTTCCGAAAAAGGACCAAGCCTCTGCAAATGCAGATCATTAATGGTATCACTCATGTTGTGGCGTGCCACCAAGGCATCGAGACCGATTGATCCAGCCAGCCCCCAACGGACTGACTCGTGTTTCTGGCGAAGATCTCGGAACCAATTCAAAAAATGACGAGCGCGGTTGCCTTTGGGGTCTGCTTTGAGGAGTTTCATAACAAACAGAGGTATCTCGTCTACAAAGATCAACCACTGGCCTTCATGGGCATCAAGGGTTTCTGAGAGTGTATCCCCGATCTGCTCCCATCCCTTTTGAGCTGACGCTTTAAACTCTAAGGCAAAGCCGCTGACATCTACTTTTTGGATATTTTTGAAAAATTTCCCCACCGGTCCTTTGGCGATCAGTTGCATAATGTCATTGCCTGGAGCAGTTTTCGACATTGCATCATAGAGTTTACGAACAAATTCAGTTTCATCCGCAGCACCGGCCACGCTCAAGTAGGTCGCCTGAAAGGCATGTTTTGGTGCTTCGTTACGGAGTCGGAACATGAGCGAGGTTTTCCCCACTCGTCTTGGAGCAAGGAGAAGGATATTGTCCATTTCGGTAATTTCCCAAAAAATACGCTGCTCCTGTTCTCTGTCAAAAAAATTGTCTCCTGAAACCGGTCGACCTACTGCGTTTCGCATTGCCTCTCTCCATCAAACAGTTAATACAACAAATATTTTGTACTACAAACACAGTATACCCTCTTCCAGAAATAATACAACAAATATTTTGTAAAACTTTTTTGTTGTAAAAAAAGAATGTTTTCCTGGGACAATCTCCAAACAATCAAACCTAGAAGAAAGTCAAAACAATAAGTCTCTGGCCAAATGCCCCGCCCCTCTAAATTGGCAAGTTTATGGCAAATGCAATTGAGTTTATCGTTGAAAATCGCTTTAAAGAAAAAAAGAAAAATCCGTGCAGGGTTCGGACAATCAGGACGAGATGGGGAAAAATATGGCAGTATATATTTTTTATTAGCTCCCCCTGCAAGGGGAGTATAATTTTTCTGAGGAGGCACTGAAGGATTCGATAGAATTTAAGCTTCCCGAATTATTGGAGCTACAGGTGGCTTGAAAAGGGAAGTGAAATCTGTCATAGTATCTCGCCTAATGTCAGATACGGAAAGGGCGGCAAAATGGTCTATGAGTATAAACTAGCGAAATCAAATTGCTGGTTTAATCTTGCGTATGTTGCCATTTCAATTTGTTTTGGAGTTTTCCTTATCACATATCTCCTTCCAAACAACAGAGATATCCTTCATGATATTATTATAATGGGTGCAAGCTTAGCTGGTGGTTTTGGTGCCGGTTATGGTTACAGATCACACAGAGACAAATAAAGAAACTCTCTTTTCTGCTTGATCGTTTTAGGAGTGCTCCACGGCCTTTACCGTCTCTAGCACCTGCTTGAATGGATACCACGAACATCTGAAGGTTTAGTGGCAGGTATCACAGCAACAAATAGGGCACCGGCAACAAATCCACCTATATGGCCCCAAACAGCCACTGCCGGGCCGGAAGGGATAGACTGGCAGAAGACATCAATTCCTTGCCAAAGCTGCCATGAAAACCAGAGCATAATACATACACCAACAAACGACCTCCTCACCCGTGGAAAAAGTAACAGGTAGGCTCCCATAATTCCTGCAACAGCTCCGCTTGCACCCAAGCCAGGTAAATCCCGGGTTGGATCCAGCGCGAATTTGCAAAGAAAACCAATTGCCGCCGAAAGTATATATAATGTTGCAATTACAATCCGTCCGTGCATTATTTTCTGCTCTATAGCCGCACCTAAGAGTAAAAAACAGCTCATATTAAATGCGAAATGCTGGAATGTTAGATGCAAAAACGCCGCTGACACTAAAGTATACGGGTGTGATTCCCAAATGCTAGGTACAAAAGCAAGGTCCATATGCGAATTCCAGACGATCCCGACCACCCATTCCATTTGATTCCGGCCACTGA
>CAYUCH010000226.1:0-4726 GCA_964443295.1 uncultured Desulfobulbia bacterium
ACATTCCACTTAAAGGAAGGTAGATCCTGTCCAAACAAACCAGGCCACCTCTCATACTGTTTTTCCAATGAAGTTAATCGCAATTTCAAACTATATATTTGTGCTATCAGATAACCCAGGATTGCACCGAACAATGCTCCAACTTCTTGGTTCAACACACCACCTAATATCAAACCGCCTAAAACAAGAATTATATTGGCTGTCATTATCTCGTGCCTGTTTTCCTGAGTTGTCATAGAGGAATTTCTCCTTTATACCCATTTCACTTAAATTCACTGCAATACTATACCAGGAAGAGGTAATTTAGGTAAAATTTTCCACCAAGAAAACTAGTGATAATAGTATGATTTATTACTTCTCTTGAAATACAATAAAATCTGCTATAATCAGCTGCTATGTGTTCAAAAATTGAAACAGCACTACACTTTGATGAAATAATTACGGCTCAATAGAAACAATACTCTGCTGAAAGGCTTTCAAATATGCATCACATACTCATTGTTGAAGACAGTATCTTTTTTGGGAAATTACTCCTCAAAAAATTCAGTGAAGAAAGTCCCTTTCATCCTGTTTGGGTAAAAACAAAGGCCGAAGCTTTGATCAAAATTCAAGAAGCAGAGCAACCTTTTTTGGCCGCTATCCTCGATTTCAATTTACCTGATGCGCCCGCGGGAGAAATCATTGACCCAGTTGTTGATCATGGAATTCCGTCCATTATTTATACCGGCTCAGTGAGTGAAGATATTCGTAAACTGGTCTGGACCAAAAAAGTTGTCGATTATGTAATTAAAAATGACCTGTTCAGTATTGAGTATATTATTGGTGTACTTACCCGTCTTGAAAAAAATAGTGGTACCAAAATCCTTGTGGTGGAAGATTCAAAATTTTTCAGAAAGGTGGTCAGCGATTTGCTTATCATCCACCGTTATCAGGTCCTCAATGCCTCTAATGGCGTAGAAGCACTTGAAGTTCTGGGCGAGAATCCTGATATCAAATTGGTCCTCACCGACTTTAATATGCCTGAGATGGATGGCTTTGCTCTCACCCAAAAAATTCGAGAGCAATACAAAAAGGATCAATTGGCAATTATTGGTATTTCATCCAATGAGAATGAACTTCTTGCTGCCAATTTTATCAAATCAGGTGCCAACGACTTCATAATCAAACAATCTTTTCTCACCGAAGAATTCTATTGCCGGATCACCCAAGCCATAGAGTTGCTTGAACATATCCATGCGCTACGAGAAGCGTCTATAAAAGACTTTTTAACCAAGTTGTATAACCGGCGATACTTTTTTGATGCCGGCAACAAAATGCATGCCCTTGCCAAACGGCAAAACCATTCCATGGTCTGCGCGATGATGGATATTGACCATTTCAAAAGTGTAAACGACACGTATGGCCACGATGTAGGAGATCTCGTGCTTAAGCAGGTTTCAGGCATTCTGAATAATCGTATGCGCGAGTCCGATATTGTGGCCCGGTTGGGTGGCGAAGAATTCTGTGTGTTGGGAACCAACATGGATCCTAAAGAAGCATTTCGTATTTTTGAAGACCTGCGCCAGCAGATAGAAAATACTGTGGTGGACTGCATGGATGGCGAGAATAAAATTTCCGTCACAATCAGCATAGGCATCACCACTGACAATCAGGATTCCATAGACTCCATGACCAAGGTGGCTGATGGGCTTTTATACCAGGCAAAAGAAGGTGGTAGAAACAGAGTCATTGTTGATCAAACCAACTAATTTCTCTAAACCTGAATGCTGAAATTACCCTGTCCTTTTACTTAATAGAACTTCATCATGCTCCCAAACAAAAAGAGTGCGCTCCATTTAGGCTCACTGCAGATCAGCCCACCTCTGTTCCTTGCTCCCATGGCTGGATTAACCCATCTCGCCCTGCGTCGTATTATCGCAGAAATGGGTGGCTGCGGGCTCTTTTCCACAGAGATGCTTTCGTCACGTCGGCTTCCCTCGGAAAATCCCACTATCTCACCATTTCTCATAAAGACCGAGCTGGAAACTCCCCTCTCATATCAATTTTTCACGACCGGGATCGAAGAGATACCTGGAGCCATTGATGCTATTCATCGGTTCGGTGCTGACAGTATTGATCTGAACCTTGGATGTCCTGCGCCCAATATTCGAAAAATCGGTGCCGGCGCCGAACTCATGGATAATCCGCAACTGACCCGTGACATTGTCAAAACCGCCAGGAAACTCACGGATCTGCCGCTCACCGTCAAAATCCGACTCGGCTCTAAGTTGGATGAAAAAAAGCTCCGAGATTTTTGTCTGCTCCTTGAGGGTGAGGGAATTGACTTGCTGACCGTCCATGGCCGACTCAAAGGTGAGTCATTCCACCGTGTGCCTCGTTGGGATTGGATCGGTAAGGTGAAAAAATGGTTGAGCATCCCCGTGATCGCCAATGGCGGTATTAAGGATAAAAAAACAGCCCTGCGTTGTCTTGAGATGAGTGGCGCCGACGGCTTGATGATAGGACGTGAGGCAATTATCCGGCCCTGGATATTCGTAGAGCTGGCAAGAGAAGTCTATGGATGTGATATCCCCTTACCCCAGATTAATCCCGCCGATATCCATCGACGTTTTTCCGAACTCCTCGAAACCCATTATAGACCGGAACGCCGCCTTGGGCGTTTAAAAGAATTCAGCCATTATTTTCAAGCCAACTATGCCTTTGGCCATTCGCTTGCTTCAGCAGTCCAATCAAGCCCGGATTTTGAGACAGCGGTGGAAAGAGCTGAGGAGTTTTTTGAGAGGAATGTATGAGCAACTAAAACCTCAAAGATAATCCGACATACGGTCCATCCAGGGCTTCATTATCCGTCCTTACCCATCGATAGCCAAGGCGACACACAGCATAATCCCAACCAAGGGTCACACTGAGGTCATAGTCTGAGATGGAATTCCGTCCAATATAAGACCAGGAAGGTCGCAATTCAAAGCCGAGGAAATCATATGCTTGAATAAGCACTGGTATGGTGGCGGATAAACCGGAGTGATAGGTGTCTCCATTAAGACTCGCGTAACCCAGTCCGAAATCTATTTCAAAATTCGCATCATAAAACCTGAAAAGCACATGTCCCTGATCATAATCCAGGTCATCGGCAGGTGTTGTCTCAGCATAAGTGGTACGCCGCCATTGCAGGGCAAGATGATCGACTCCAACTTCAAAACGATAATCCATGGCGTCTACGTCCGACTCGACATTCTGGTAACCAAAGTCAAAACGGACTAAAGGTCTCAGTCCATCGCCTGGTTGATTCTCCAAAACATCCAACCTGCGACCACCACGGCTTTCCTGGTATTCAGTTTCAAAAAGAGAACCCAGCAATCCCTCGAAAAAGAAATCCCACAGTCCATCACCATCACTATGGGAATGTTGACTACTTCGCCGTGGTTTAGTGGCGTCTTTCTCAAAATCATCAAGCTTCCCTGCACATACTGATGACGTGTCAAATCCTGCCACACATACCATACAGACGAGAGTGCCCCATACAAAAACATTCCATTTCATAGATTGTCCGCTCCCTTTTATTCCGTTAAATAAAAGGTAATGGTGGTTACCACCCGCACCTCTTTTTCTATTTTTGCAGTGTCGCCATATTCCGCCCCAACATCGCGAACGTAAAAACTTCCCTGGCGAGCACTGCGAATCCCACCAACATTTACTCCAGCATTTTCAGCAAATTCGGTGGCAGCAATCCGGGCATTTTTAGTCGCTTCACGGAGCATATCCGGCTTAATTTCGTTCAATTTGGTGAAACGGTAGGCTGGCGCCAAATTCTCAATATTTATTCCCTGGGCAATGAGCTTGCTCACACTGGTGCGGACCTTGCTTACCTGTTCTACTTTTTCTGTATCCACTGTTATGCTGCCCACCAACCTGTGGGTCTGATCAACCAGAACTTGTTTGTCATCGCGAAACTCGTGATACTGATAGTCTAATACCCCTGCCTTTACCTCTCTTTCCTCAAAACCACTTTTCTGTAAGAGATCAATAATGGTTTGCTGGTCTTGCTCGGCCTTGACATATAATTGTGGGATATCTCCTCGGTTTTTGCCTGCTACTGTATAAATAATCTCCCAATTCGCATGATCTGACATGACGCGCCGTTCAGCCAGGCCCTTGGCTTCTGCGGTATTAAGGGCAACCTTGGCGTTATACAGAGTCTGACCAATGAAGTAGCCAGCCAAAGTTAAACCTATCGCCACAAAAAGCCCCAGGGAAAACAGACCACTTCGGTTTTCACTCTTCATATTCCCCTCCTCTATTTCAATAATTGAATACCATCGTAAAAAAGAAACAGTCCCAATACACAGAGTACTACACCAAGAGAACGCATAACTCCCAAATATACCTTACCACTTAAAAATGATTTTGATTTACCTGTAATTACGGCAAGAAGAACTTTTGACCCTACTAAAAACACATAAAAAACAAGAACAAAAGCTAAGGCTGCCATAGTCTCTTGCCCCATCGCCTTTGTGTAAATTGGTCCACCAACACTGAACCAGAACAAATATGGATGAGGGCTCAAAGCATTGGCCAATATCCCTTTTGTGAGGGATTTCGGGGTCATCTCCTGCACATTCAACTCAACGGGTTTTGTACGAATATTTTCATACCCTAAAAACAAGACAAAACATCTGCGAATTCCAGACGATCCCGACCACCCATTCCATTTGATTCCGGCCACTGA
>CAYUCH010000227.1:0-4577 GCA_964443295.1 uncultured Desulfobulbia bacterium
ATGGGTGGCCGGCTTCGCGTGGAATAGGTGGCCGAGATCAGTGGAATACGCAGTAAGGAATCCCTTTGCCTGTACTGCGATCATTTCTAAGTGTTTGGACTGATATGCTTATCATCTTTGCAACTTCTCGTTCTGTTATATACCTGGCCATATTAGTTCCTCTGAAATCGTGCATAGAGTTACGTAGAGTGTTTGGTTATTGATAATAGTAAGTCGTGATTTGCGTGTCAATATGTATTTCTTGAAATTTGCACATGATGTAATATTTTGGTTGCATAGTTAATGTTTGGAGTGAAGCATGTTTTCCTGTTCTAAATTTGTTTTATTCATAAGTTTTTGTTTTTAAAAGATAAAATTGATATATTTTTGAGTGACAATTTTGTTTTCTTGTTGCGCTATGTTTACAAGTTGTGTAATTTTATGTTCATTAGCTAAAGGCAGGGCGTAATGAGATTCTGGAGGTTGAAGAAATGTCTATTGCCGTAATGCGCAAAGAAGATATCCCATCTTTTTTTGAGCGTCTTCAAGAGGTACTCAATGTCCGTGGTTGGAGCCAATCAACACTGGCCAAGCAAGCCTCTCTTTCTACAGCAACTATTTCTAGATGGGCAAATGGTAAAAATCCTCCAAGCTCTGAGGCTTTGGAGAAAATTACTAAAGTGCTTGGATGTAATGCGGAATGGTTGCGAGCAGGAGAAGGGAATGCATGGCAAGGGCAGAAAAGTGGGGAATCGAAAGCTATGTCTTTTAAAATTGTGAATTCACTCCGTGATCACATATCTCAATACAAAGAAGATATTCCAGAAGAGGTCCAGGAAGAAATGTTTAACTATCTGCATGACCAATGCAGTATAACAGGCTTCAGTGAGGAAAAGGTTCGCAATCTGGTTAAGGGATATTTAATCTCCCAAAAATATATGAAGTGAAATGTTGGGGATTTTTGAATGGCAGACAATAAAAGGGATTTAAAGGGACTATGTTAAAACAGGCTGATTACATAGAACGGTACGCATACGATGTAAATATCAACTCTTTTGAAATAGGGATAGAGCAATATGGAAGAAGAGCTAATATGAAGACAGGAATTTTTGGATTGTTATCCATGCCATTTTTGTTGTTATCGAATTCATTTATACTTGGCATGGTAATATACATGCTATTTTTTTCTAGAGCCCTTTTAGTCGTTAATAAGCAAAGAAAGTTAAATAATATGTTGATATGTCGTAGAGAAAAATTGAAAAAAATTTTCAAATGGCCACCAAGAACTATTTTCACAACATTTGATTATTTATGGGGAAATAAAATGTTTTTGATTGCCAATGTTGTGCTGGCAGTTTATTTGGGGGTGAATCGATAAGGTCATAAAATGAAAATAGGCAACCTCAAAACAAAAGTTGGACCTGGCAGCGTAAAAGGCTCTACTTTTAACACCCATTTAAAATGGGAGGATTACCTATGGTTTTGTCGTCATATGAATTAGTTCAGACTTAATCTGACACAGCGCTATTGAAAGAGCGAGGGTTACCGGTTTTGATTCCAGTCAGATCGAGTCTGAGTTTTTACAAGTTATTCCAGAAATTTTTCGGCCCCTGTTTTTTTCCAACTGCCCATTTCCAGGCTAAGTGTCGCTACATTTTCATCGAGACTATTTCCATTACTCTCTAGGAGTTTTATTCGATTTTTTGCAAAATTAGCCCTTAACCCGCGTTTACCGCGATATGGTTGATTGGTTGCATTTGCAGCCTCCTTTAGGCTATGGCAGTAGGCTCCTCCATCTATTCTGAGTTCATCGCTTTCATTCATTCTTTCAGTAAGCATTCTGAAAGTTTTATCTTGGAGTTTTATACGAAAATTACGCTTGTTGCGCTGTTTGATTCTGATTGTACTCTCAACAGAGTTGAGCTGTCCAAGTTTAATGGTTTGTGTCCAATCAAAATCTAAGCCAGCCTCTAGTTGAAGTTGAGCCATAAGTTTATCATCAGGGTTTTCAATTGCTGAAATGAGTCTGGTAGGATCTTCATAACCTGGAATTATATATTTTTTTGGTGATTGAAAATGTTGTGTTGGTTCGCCCTCTGTTGAGGGCGATGGACATGATAAATTGGACTTTTTCTTAAAAAGGATTTCAGCCTTTTTTGGGATTGACTCTGTTTGCCTGAGTAGTTTTTTAAATCTAGTAAGTATCAGCGCTAGTTGGGACATATTGAACCTCCTTTTTAAAATTTAAAGAATTTGTGCTTCTAAGCGCTACCAAATTTTTCTGGTATTTTTGGGCCTGGCAGTACAGGCCACGCTCGGTGCATCTTTTTTTGCAATCTACGTTTTTCTCGGTTGCGGGATCCTTCATTCCAGTTTTTCGATCTCTTCTCATTTTGCTCCCAGATGATCTCTTCCAGCATTTTGCATCGTCCTTTATATCTGTGAATACGGAGTTCAGCCTCAGTGAGTTCCATGCGGTCCCTGGCCCTTAATTCTTTCTGTCGTTTTTTTTTATTTGTATTTTAGCTTCATTGTCCTGGATCCCTTTCAGAAATCTTTTGTTCATTGCTTTATTTTCGGCCAATTCTTTTTCGTTTTCGGCCCTTATTTGCTTGTCTTTTTCGGTCATCCGATCTCTAAAATGAATGATCGCTATTATTAATACGGCCAGGAGCGCAATAATAAACAAAAAGGGTAGGGCTTTGTTGAATTGGATCGTCATGTAGTACATGACCCCATTTGTTGTGTAGTTTAGGGTTAAAATATAACAAATCGAAAATGACCCGAACACTCCAGCTAGAGTGCCGGTTAAAAATTTTTTCATTTTAAGGCCCGCCTAAAGTCCTTGGCCTCTTTAAGTTGATTGTATATTTTATGCAGGTAAGTGTGGCTGATCCGGTGTTTGTGGTTTTTGGCAAGATAGTCTGAAATCTCACGCCATGAAAAGCCGTCCTCTCTGAGAGATTTAATGATTTGGAAAAATTTAATCCTAATAAGCTTGGTGTTTTTTCCCTCTCGTCTTCGACCTCTTTTGCCGATGATCGCCTCACGCCGTACCTGTGATAACTGTGCGGCCTGGTCGTTGGTAATGGGGCGTTTTCGGCCTGGCGCGGATAGCAGGTTTTGTCGGGCGTCAAGGGCAATAAGAAGACAGGCGTAGCTGTATTCGTGCATCGGCATCTCGGTGGGGCGTTTCCGTTTGCGGAGTATATTGGTCTGCTCCTTGTGTATAGATAAACGCTCAAGTTCGGTAATACGTGAGTAACCTCGGACCAGCTGGTCACGTTCCGGCGCTGAAAGTTTGGTTAACTGATAAATATCGTCCACAACGCGTCCTTAAAAGTGTAAATTATATGTGTAAAGTGTTTACGAATTTTAACACGCTTAAAGCCTTGTTGCAAGTGGGCAAAGCCGTTTAGTTGCTTCGCAACTAAACGGCGCATATATCGCAAAACGAACCAAAATACACTTGCTGGGATATTGCATATAGATTAGCATATCAAGCATAATAGACGCCATACTATTCAATTTGGCCGAGTGGGCCGCTTCACCCTCGTCTTAAAAAAACGGAGCATCAAAACTGCAACTGACTCGGATTACTGCGGGCCGCCGTCCAGCGAGGCGATAACGGCTTGGGGCTGTCAAGCGTTGCAGGCATGTTAAGCTTCATGTTAGAGAAAAAGCTATGGATTCAACAAGCAGGCCGCCTGGCGAGGCAACAAATACGCCGAAATTATGCGCGGGTCAACTAGCTGGCAAGTCCAGGAAATTTTCCACCAATCAGGCATTAATCTAATTGGACAAAGCCGGCACGCCGCAAAGGAAGCGGCCCGTGCCAAAGGCCACACCACTCCCGCTGATCTCGCTCAGCATACGGGTATAAACAGCTACAAAACGGCTGACAGTTATCGCGACGTATGGCGACATGCGCTCGATTTTGCCAAAGAAAATTACGGTGAAAAAAATATCGAACGCATTTCCGGAGAGCACATCCAGGCCTATTTGGCCTACAAGATTAATTCCGAGATCAAATATGCAACGTTTCAGCAATACGCGGCTGCACTTGGTAAGCTAGAAACCGCATTAAACCAGTACGCTGAAAACAAAGGCACGGGGCAAGTCTATGATTTTCGCGGATCGATTGATTCGACAAGGGAGCTGGCCCGGGATCACCTGGGACGATTCGACGGTTCAAGAGCATATAACAATCCCGAAAAGCTAGTTTCGTCCATTGCAAATCAAGATCACCAGCTAGTAGCGTCAATACAGTTAGAGGGTGGAGCAAGAGTTTATGAGGCCAGCCAAATCCGGCCCGACCAGCTGCAAGGAGATGGTCGTATCTCGATTCAAGGAAAAGGTGGCAAGGTCCGTTCGATCCAGGTTTCAAATGAAATTTATGGGAAATTGGAAAATCAGGTACAAGAAAATGGTCAGCTTAAGGTTGATTACGGCGCTTATTTAAGATCGATTGATCGTGCGGCAACACAAACCGGAGAAGAAAATAACGGTACCCATGGATTGAGGTGGAATTTTGCTCAAGACCGCATGGCCACTCTGCAGGAGAACGGCCAATCATACGAGCAAAGCCTCACTATAGT
>CAYUCH010000228.1:0-4577 GCA_964443295.1 uncultured Desulfobulbia bacterium
GAAACAGAAGACTATTGAGACCATATACGACGAGTACCGTTAGGCCGGTGGCATACAATATGGCCTCGGTATTTCTACGCAATAGTTGGGGAATGATGACCGCAAATGTAATAACAAGAGCCGGAAAAAAGAAACACCGTTCGATTTGTATGGGAATATAAATAGTGGATAGCTGTTGTGTTGCGGCAAAAACACAGATTATTCCTGTTACGAAGATGAAGAGAAATTGCCATAAACGACGGACAATTTTTTTGTAACCAGCTCCGAAAATTTGCTCTACAAAAGCAATCACTCCCACTGGTAAGAGCGAAGAAAAGGTAAGCCACCAGTAAAAATACAGGAGTGGAGCATAGAGAAAAAGCTGATGCACTCTGGTGGAACAGAGGATAAACCCGCCTCCGCATAGAGTAAAAAACTAAAAGAGAGATAGGCTTTTTCCGTCCGGCTCTTGCTATAGAGAAAAAGTGAAAAAAGACCGATAAAGAAAAACAGGAATGTCAGGACCACATTGTCGATATCCTCTTTAATCAAAGTGGTGATGATATCGGCATGGGAGCCGATGAGCAACGGTCCTCGGATGCCGATACGGTTTATATCGGAATTGAGCCTGAAATAAAGGTATTCCCCCAGCCACTCTTTTTGGAGAGGAATCAGGTGCCATGCTACACCGGCGAATTTTACCGGGCCATCCTTTGAGATATCACCAAATTGGAATATTTTTTTGCCGTGTACAAATGCTTCGAACTGAAAATGGACTCTTTCTGCATAAAGATGTGGTTCTGCCCAATCGCCGGTAGGGAGTTTCAGGCGGATCCACAAAATTTGCTCACCTTGATAGCCGGGAGGTGTAGTCAGACTTTCCAGCTCATGCCAACCAATATCCAGCTATTCGTCCTCACTCCATAATGGCGTTCCCTTGTCCTCAATTGGTGAGTCACCCCAACGATAGTGCAACCCCGACTTGATGTTGACAAGAGATAATTCTGAAAAAAACGGTGTTTCTGCTGTGTGACCAAGGGTTGGTATACAGGTGGCAAAAATAACCAGGATGAGAAGGGACGCGGTTTTTTTATGTGAAATGAGTCGGTGAGCAAGCATTGTATGAAAAACAGCACATTTGCTGAGATGTTGAAAGTAGTGCTGGGGATTTTTTGTTAGGCAGGTGGGTCCTTAAAAACTATATAATTTCAATAAGATATATGGCAGGCATTTATAAAATGAATTGCTGAAAAAGTCCAGCTTATTTCATGTTCAGTTTTTCACGGCGGTCTTTGCATATTTAATGAAATTGTTGTATAGAGTCCGCCACAAAAGGGTCGGGTCACATCTCATAATATCAGCCAATGGACACATTTTTCATCTGGTTGCCTTCTCTCAAAATAAAAATTGGTAAAGAGCTATCACGATGCAACAATTCATTTTCAAATTCATATTAGGTCTCTTAATTTTTTGCACATTTTTTACCGGCAATGCCATGGCTTCCTCTGGGACCAATGGCGATTTCCATCTTGGTGATATGTTGCTTCAAGGAAGATGGGGAGTGCGCCTTGAAACGCGATTTGGTTCAGCATCAGAAAAGTTCGGTGCCCTGGGACATAAAGAGGAAATGGCATCTGATTTTGACGGCATTTCGCTCGATAGTAGTGTCGTACCCATGCTGGCAGCTTTTGCTCCTGGTGCCACCCTTGGTACAACAGCAGTGGATTCACGTTTGAGTGCTGTACTCCATAAATTGACAGTTGGATATGGTCTTACTAAAGATATTACTGTGGGCTTTGTTTTTCCTTTTGGAGAGATGAAAAATAAAGTGAGTGTGGATGTTTCCGGTGGCAATCTGGCCGTCAATCCAGGCTTTAATCCATTTGCACCCATTTCAGAGCTTAATACACCCTTCGTACCGGTGGGAATGGCAGGAACAACAACACCGGTTGACATGGACGACATGCAGGTCATTCTTACGAATCCGGCATTTGGCTATCAATACAAGCAATTAGGAAATTCCAATGCCAAAGGAGTAGGGGATCCCTTAGTGGGTGGTCGTTGGCTTTTTTATAAAGGGAAGAGAGATAGTGCTGTTATTTCAGGCGGCATTCGGTTTGGTCTCAGCGATAATAATGATCCTGATGATCTTTTTGATGTGCCCTTTGATGACGGTAATACCGACCTTGAGGCAACCGTGTCTTATTATCGGCAATTGACTCAAAATTTAGATTTCTGTGGTCGCCTGCACTACAACTATCAGTTTTCAGATTCGGTTATGGCTCGGGCCTATGCGGATGGAGAGAGTCTGGTCCCCATAAGTCGAAAAGAGAGACTGGACCGTGAAATGGGCGATATCTTCAAGCCGATTTTCGAGCTGGGCTACACCTATAAAACGCTGCGTGGTTTTGTGAAAGTGGAGTTCTATCGGGAGCAGGCTGATAAATATAGTTCTCCCACTGGCCAGGATGTCAGTGGTCTTGAAAAAAATACCAAGAGAGAAGCTGATTTTTTCCAGGTTGGCTTTACCTGGAATGGCCTGGAGGCCTTTAAGGCTAAAAAAGCGCCGTTGCCTTTTCTTTGCACCTTTCTCTACCGGGGCATTGCCAGCGGTGAAAATGTGATTGACCAGAGAAATGTATACCTCATGGTTACCACGTTATTCTAGTTTTTCCTGTCGGACTGAATTTCGACAGGGTGTTGTTCATTTTGCCGCATTTTTTCTTAAAATTATTTGCCCCCTATACCCAATATTTCACCATATCGGGTGATTGAAAACCACCTTCCCATCCACATAGTATATTCCAGTTGAATAAGTACCTTGGTATTGGACCACACTGTACATTTAGGGTCTGGCGGCCTGAAATCCTGCGAGTATTCATGAAATTAGCCCTAGTTGAAGACAATGCCCTGTTGCGGGATCATCTTGCGATTCTTCTTGATGGAGAGCCGGGGATATCAGTGATAGGAACGTATGGTAGCGGTGAAGAAGCCCTGCCTGGGGTCATTGAATCGCCGCCGGATGTTCTTCTTGTTGACCTTGGATTGCCCAGTATGTCCGGCTTAGAACTTGTTGAAAAAGTCAAAAGGAAGATGCCTGAACTTGATGTCATGGTCCATACGGTTTTCGATAGCCGCGAGTCTGTTTTTGCCGCCATAAAGGCCGGTGCAGCAGGATATATGCTTAAAGGTGGCAGTATTGGAGAAGTTACCGAGGCACTTTTTTGTCTGCACGAGGGCGGCGCTTCCATGAGTCCCAAAATTGCCCGGACGGTGCGGAGAGAATTTCATAAACAAGCAGTAGAGCAGCATAATCTCACTTTTCAAGAGCAGACAATCCTCCAGGGACTGGAAGATGGTCTTACCTATAAAGAACTTGCTCAGGATCAACATGTCAGCTTGAAGAGAATACACAGTGTCATTAAAAACATATACCGAAAATTATACGATACATGCAGAGAGTAACCACAAATGAAGAAAGGCGAAAAATGAGAAAAGAGCTTCGGGAGGGCTTGGCTCCTAAAATGTATTGATTCTCCCCCCTAAGTTAGGAACCAGGCCCTTTCATTTCCCAGAGATAAATCAAAAATACCCAACAAATCACCATGTCGGGTGATTGTCGTTCACCAATGTTTTTCAGTATATATCCCAGCACTATTGGACAAAGGTCCGATAGGCCGAATGATAATTATCGGCCCTGGAGATCTGTAGAAAAAACAATGAAAAGGAGTTTGAGGAAATGAGGGATGGGAAGGGAGTAAAAAATAGGCGTATATCATACGTGTTTTTTATCACCATTATGGTGGTTTCAATATCTGTTGTTGTTTTCAGTGGCTGTGGAGGTAGTTCGGGCAGTCCTACGCCCAATTCTACTGCTGTCTGTGATGCAACTCACCTGAATTTATGCATTACCGAGACTACCTGTAGTGATGCAGGTGGCTATTGGTATGATGATGTCTGCAATAGTAGCAATGAGACCATTGAAACGGTAATTTTTGATGAAATTATCGATGAGAATACCACAAATATTGAAACTGATAATCTAGAGATAGCGTTTCCGGAAGACGTAATTTCTAGTTCGGAAGAATTAGAAATTATAGAGTCAAATGATTGCGATGATTGCATATCAAAGAAATTTGAAATCAATTATTCCGGTGCATTGGCAGGACCTGTGGAACTACTAATTAAGGTTGATAATCCCTCAGAATATGCTGGATATGACTTGGTTGTGCACTATCAGAATGACAATGATAGTACGGTGTATACGAACGCTGCCTGGTTTGATGGAGAATATATTCATACGTATACAGATCATTTTAGTTCGTGGTGGGCGTATGTTGAAGCTGCAGCGTGTCTCGTAATAGGTCATGGACAGGAGGGGGAGCCCATCTGTACATCGCTTATACGAGAGCCTGTTTCAGCTGCTGATTGTGACAATCAAATTCCAGACGGTTATTGGCACTACAAAACAGACGATTCAGGAAACCGTGTCAAGGTCGCAAAAGAGTCAGTTGAATGCAGTGAGTCTGCTTTTTCTCTAAATTGTTGCGTATTCCACTGATCTCGGCCACCTATTCCACGCGAAGCCGGCCACCCAT
>CAYUCH010000229.1:0-4560 GCA_964443295.1 uncultured Desulfobulbia bacterium
TAACCCTTTTAGGGTCACCTTTTAATCCACCCCTTCTAGGGGTGGTTGTTAAATCTCAGAATAAAATAACCGTAAAAATGACCACTTTCTCTCCAGCAGTCCAAACAGTCAGTGAAGTTACTCGATCAATAAAAGGACTATTGGGCACCCATTTAAGCTTTGTCTCCATTCAAGGTGAAATAAGCACCTTGCGAACGCCTTATTCCGGCCACATTTACTTCACCTTAAAAGACGAAACGTCGCAGATTCGTGCTGTATTATTCAAACAACAACAGCGCTATCTTACAGAGAGACTTGAAGAGGGACGACAAGTAATCTGCTCCGGAAAAATTACTGTTTACGAACAACGAGGCGAATACCAGATAATCGTAGATTTTGTCGATTTCAAGGGAGCTGGCCCTTTACAGACCGCATACGAACATCTGAAGAAAAAACTATCGGAAGAAGGACTTTTTGAGCAAGAGGCCAAAAAATCACTGCCATTTCTTCCCAAATGTATTGGAGTTATTACATCTCCGACGGGTGCAGCAATCCATGACTTTCTGCAGATCGCCCGAGAACGTTTCCGCCCGATGGCAGTGGAAATATACCCCTCCAAGGTCCAGGGGAAAGAAGCTGCCGGTGAAATCGTCCAAGCCATTGAGACAGCAAACCAAAGAAAAACCTGCCAGGTATTGGTCTTGTGTCGTGGAGGCGGTTCAATTGAAGATTTATGGCCTTTCAATGAAGAAGTAGTTGCACGAGCTATCTATGCATCCGACATCCCGATAGTATCAGCTATCGGCCATGAAGTGGATTTTACAATTGCCGACTTTGTTGCTGATGTTCGAGTTCCCACGCCCACTGCGGCTGCTGAGACAGTTTTACCGGAATGGAACCAACTTCAAGATCAAAATATAGCCTTGTCAAATCGATTAACATTCTCCATGCAGAGACACATAGAAAACTTGCGCCAACATGTGATGTATCAACGGAGGTTGATCTCTGACCCCACTCGTCTGCTACAGCACCATCTGCTGCTGCTGGATTACACCCAGTCAGCAATGGTTCATGCCATGTCCACACGGATAAATCTATTACGTAGCAGACTGCAAAGCTCTCTCGCCAGCCTTACCAGTAACAATCCCGGACTCCAACTTCAAACTAAGCTCATTCATTTTAAAGAACTTATCAGACGTTTTCATACCGCCATGCAACGCATTATTGAAATGCATCACAACACCTTGCATCGTCATATGGTTTTACTTGATGCAGTGAGTCCGCTTTCAATTCTCGGCCGTGGTTATTCTTTAACCAAGACACAAGATGGAAAAGTAGTCCGCTCATTTAGGCAAGTAAACCCTGGTGATCATGTAAAAATTCTTCTCAAGGAAGGAAGTCTGGATTGTCAGGTTACTCAGGTAGAAAGTAAATAGGATATTTCTGCGCTAATCCTTTTTTTGCTCTATTGTACGTCCTTTTACATTGCTCTAACCACTCCCATAGTTCAGATAATAATGTATTCACCTCGTTTTTTTCATGGACTAATAAAGAGGCAATTTCATATAACTATTATAGTGCTAAGGTTTAATACCCTCACAAGGAATCCATATATCCCCAGGGACATTCAATGAAAAAACCGCCTCCCATACTTACCCGCTCAACCCGCAAAAAACTTTCCAAACTCACTCCAAAACATATTCGAATTGGTGAGTTACTCGTTCAAGAAAACTCTATAACCCCATTGCAATGTAAAGAAATCCTTGAAATTCAGGAAAAAGAAAGTCAACTCATCGGTACCTCTCTGTTGCGGGTTCTCATTCAACTCGGACACCTCAACAAAGAAAATGAAAACAAACTCTTTATGCATCCTCAAATGCAGCCTGTACTGATAAACGCTCTTGAAAAAATAAAGCTATTTGCCTCTGATGAAATAAGTGAATTTGTCAAAACCACAAAAAAGAACCAAAATATTTTCCAGCGTATCGAAGAGTATGGATTAATTACTGCCGAAGAGCTCAAAGCGAGAGCCTACGATACAATTGATGGAGAAATTGCAGCAAGCAAGGCATTTGAAATCGGTTTAATTAATGCCGAACAGTTAAAAGCCGCCCGTACAGCTTTCCGAACTGCTCGCAGTTTTGGAGAGATATGTTGCGACCTTGGGTACATCAATCCTCTGGATCTTTTCCATATTCTCAACAAATATGATAAACAGGCACGATTCGGCAGAATTCTCATCAAACTCGGTTTCACAACAGAGAAAGCAATTGAAAATGCACTGTATGAGCAAGAAGATACCGATAAGATGCTTGGCGACATTTTAATAAGCCATGAACTTATTACGTCAGAACAATGCCAAGAAGCCATCGCCTACCAAGCCAATATCCCCTTTCTCAAACTTGACTCATTTTCCTACGAAGATTTTGCCAAAGGCTCCTTGCCACGTATTATTAGTCGAAAGTATTCTGAAAAAAACCAAGTGCTACCACTTTCAATGGTTGGCAACGCACTCAAATTAGCTTTATTGCGCCCTTCCGCCCTGCATGTGGCCCGTGACCTCCAGTCCTTTTATCAACAATGGGTAATTAACTGCGTCCTGGTGCCGGAAGACAATTTTTTAAAATTATTCAAAGAGCTCTATGGGGTCACTCCACATTTCACTGAA
Source organism: uncultured Desulfobulbia bacterium (assembly GCA_964443295.1). Classification (GTDB taxonomy): domain Bacteria; phylum Desulfobacterota; class Desulfobulbia; order Desulfobulbales; family CG2-30-60-27; genus CAYUCH01. The sequence continues at coordinate 2,648 of CAYUCH010000229.1, forward strand.
CAGCCCCATTTTTTTCAGCAAAAAGAGTTACCAGATACTTCCACTGAAAATGTCGACATCATGGAAATTGACATTGACGAAGGAACCGACACAGAATCCCAAGATTCTTCGCCATATGGGTACTACGGCCAAGATATCGAAACCGAAGAGCTCGTCAATTATATAATTAAATATGGGATCAAGAATAAGGCCAGTGATATTCATATTGACCAGGACAGAGCCGGTGTAACCCTACGCTTCCGCATTGACGGAGTAATGAAAATCCATGACCCTGATTGGTTGCACGGCAGACTTCAAGAATCGCCAGGATCAATTATTTCTCGCATAAAAGTAATGTCAAACTTAGACATCTCTGAAAAAAGACTTCCTCAAGATGGTGTGTTTCGCATCACCTATATGGACAAGAGTACCAATTTCAAATCTGACTTGGACTTCAGGGTGGCAACGTGTGCTGGTATTACAGGAGAAAACGTCACCATTCGTATATTAGATTCCAGAAATGCCAATGTTGGACTAGATCATCTCGGCCATTTAGAGCATGTTCTCACACCATTTAAACGCCATCTGGCCAGTACAGCTGGTATCATTCTAGTTACCGGCCCCACGGGGAGTGGAAAATCTTCTACCTTATATGGTGCATTAAAATATGTATATGATCCTGGCCTGAAAATAATCACCGCAGAAGATCCCATCGAGTATAGTTTTCCAGGCATCATGCAGACCCAGATCAATCCAAAAATAAATTTGGGACTCAGCAGGCTTTTGCGCTCATTCTTGCGTCTTGATCCCGATGTCATTCTGGTGGGTGAAATTCGGGACAACGAAACTGCAGAAATATCCTTTGATGCCGCTCAAACAGGACATCTCGTTCTCTCCACCCTGCATACCAATGATTCAATCAGCTCTATCTCCAGGCTGATAGATCTTGGCATTGACTATTCCCAAATAACCGCAAGTATATCTTGTATTCTGGCTCAGAGATTGGTGCGTAAGATTTGTGCTTCATGCATTACAGAGCATGAGCCCCCTGAGGAAGAATGGAGCCTTGTTTTTCCAGTCTATCCTAAAGAGACACAATTTTTCAAAGGAGTTGGCTGCCCTGCATGTGACCATACAGGCTTTAAAGGGCGTACTTTGCTCTCTGAGATCTTTGTTTTAGAAGATCAAGAGCTTATTCAACAAGGCACTCCGCTTAACACATTGAAGAAAAATTATTACCAGAAAGGTATGAAAAACATGCTGGTTGACGGCTTAATGAAACTGAGTTCCACAACCCTTTCAGAACTCATTCGCGTTCTTCCCTACGACATGTTGGAAGACTATAAAAAAACACGCTCTTTATCAATCTGAGAATTAAAAAAAGGGTGAATTCAACAAAGAATTCACCCTTTTCAATCATATATTTTTCCTATCTATGCTTTTTTTCGCCGCATTGCCAAAAGTCCTGCAATCCCTGGACCCAATAAAAAGATTGCACCTGGCAAAGGAACAACATGCGTGCCTTCAATATGCCAACTACCAGGAACACCACTAAAAGAACCACCTTTGATTTGTGATACCCATTCAAGTGAGTAATGACCTGTAACTGGATCGTAAGTACCTGTGGCCAAGGCAAATGGCCCGGTATTCACCGGTCTTGGTCCCTGCTCGAAGGTTGTGCCATTCCAGAATACTTCCCAAGCACTTAACTCTGCTGTCAAATTTCCTGCTCCATCGTGGTCCACACTTACAACAGGATGAGCCATGCCGGACTGATAACCAATCGGGTTTGTTCCGACATGTGTCGGATTTCCAAAGAAATTAAAAGGTGCAATAATTCCAGCTTCTTGAATATTGGCAGCATTATATCCGGAACCAGCATGCGTATTCCACTGATCTCGGCCACCTATTCCACGCGAAGCCGGCCACCCATT
>CAYUCH010000230.1:0-4478 GCA_964443295.1 uncultured Desulfobulbia bacterium
GGAGGAGTTGCTGGTGATGAAGTCTATGATTATATGTTTACGCCGTCTGCAACTGTTTCAGGCAATATGAGGCCCAATGTTTTTCCCAGTGATAGCACGGACATTTATTTTGTCCAAGGGACGGGCACTCTTAATTCGGCGACTTCATTTCCGGAAGGTACCTACGACGGGATGATTTTTGTGAAAGGGAAAGGGCCGATATTCATCCACAGTCTTCCTATTACTGCCGGGAGTACTTTTACAGTCACCGACCTTCGATTTGTTGACGAGGATGATTTTACCATAAATGATATTTTCGGCTGGGACATGTCCGAAACAGACGATGCCTCCGCCTCCTTCAGTGCGACAATAGGTTTATCTAATAACACTTCTGTAACTTTCTCACCAAATTATGTGCATGGAGTTTTGACAGAATACAGTGGGAGGGTTGAGCTTACCAATCTGCCGGTCATCACTGCAACTGAGGCCTCAAGTGCCTTAGAAATGGCACAGAGTGATTTTGACACAATAGCCATAACCACCAACCCGAACATCATTACCGGCCCTGGCACGTATACCTTGAGTGATACGTTTTTTGCCCTGGAAGAAGATGGCGTGCATGTATTCTTTTATACTCCCCAGGTCACCAATTATACAGGAGATGCGGTTGTTTTCAGTTCATACGGTGGCAGCATAACCTTTACAAGCTATGGTAATTCGATTGGTGATACTGTGGCCGGGACGTACAGTATAAATATTGATGGAACCCAGACCACCGGCCAGGAGTGGGATGAAGATGCCCAGGAATATGAAGATGTCGATGTTGAAATAACCGGCACGATCAGTGGATCATTCAATGTAACCATTGCAGAGAATCCCTAGACAGAGAGAAATAAATGCTGAAAAGGGGGGATGGATATATCCCCCCTTTTTTTATATTGTCTGAAGTGGTCATATTAATGGGAGATTTATGTTGATGAGATTTTGGGGGGTTATCGCCATACTCTTTTGTAGTGTGATTTACATCTCTTGTGGAGGAGGTTCCAACAATTCTCCCTCCACACCGACTGATCCCAATGCGCCCCAGTCTGTCAGTGGAACCATCTCCCAGGATACAACCTGGCAGAATAACATTCTCATTACCGATCATGTAATAGTCTCTACTGGCGTAACTCTCACGGTCATGCCGGGAACCACGGTACAATTCAAGCATTATCGCGGCTATCAGGATCCGGATAACAGGCTCATTATGAACGTAATGGGGACGATTAAAGCAGAAGGAACCCAGGAAGCCCCTATCTATTTCACCTCGGATGCAGAGTCTCCCCAGAACGGTGACTGGTCGATGATACGTCTGGAAAATTCTGACGATTCAGTCTTCCGTTACTGTGTTGTTGAATTTGGTCAGCAGGGCATCAATGTCTGGGACGGCGCACCCATAATAGACCATTGTGTTATCCGTTGGCATAACTGGGAAGGGCTTTATTTCGAATCCTTCAGTCAACCAACCATCCAATACACACGCATTGTAGAAAATGGTTATAACGGCTTGGCTGCTGAACAGTTCAACACGATTTCCATGGATTATTGCGAAGTATGGCGTAGTGGGACAAATGGTGTGCATATTGACGCTTCCACCGCTGATATCGAACATTCTCTCATCCATGACAATATGGCAAACGGCCTTTCGATGGACAATAACTCCAGCCTGCAAGTTGTCCAAAGTACCATTACAGAAAATGTGCATTGCGGTATTGGATTTGGCGAGGGGAATAACACCCTTACAGTGACTGCCGTCGCTACCATCGATAATGGTGGAGAGGAAATCTGTGGAGAATACACGGAAACTGCTTCAGACGAGAATCCCGTTACCCAGATCGATTTTGGATTTGAGGCGGATCAATCATCTGCATTGGGATACATTCCCGGCGATCAGGCGCTCGATCAATATCAATATGTTTACCCGGATGATGCAACCCGGAGTATCAGAAACAAGATTGGGCAAGGGCTGGGACTCACTTGGTCTCTGGCCTGGGATGGCGAACATATCTGGACTGCAACCCTCGACGGCAATGTCTATGAACTGGATCCGGAAACCGGTGAAGTTGTGAGTCAGTTTACCACGACTATGCCACAACCATGGGGAATGACGTATGATGGTAATCATCTCTGGATCGTTGATTTTGCCGAGAAACGTTATGCCAAATTCGACCCGGAAACAGGCGAGGAGTTAGCCAGCTATCCGAGCCCGGATCCCATCGGGGGATGCAAAGGCATTGCCTGGGATGGCACCGCTCTTTCCATCATGGGCTGGACTTCTCCCACCATTTATCGCATGGCTTTAACCGGAGAGTTGATCTCAACCATAGACTTGAGGCATGGCGGTGGTGGCGGTCTGGCTTGGACCGGTAGCAATTATTGGGTACCAACCGGGGGCCGAATCGCTCAATACAATACATCAGGCAATAGGACCGGCTGGATTTACGCAGCCTCTGAGGGTACCTGGGACTTGACCTGGGATGGCCAGTATCTCTGGGCCAGTCAGCGCACCAATGAAAATTGGGATGATGAAAAGATTTTTCAACTGGAGGTTCTTGAACTTCAATGAACGTATTAATTTCGCTAATTTCCCTAATTCTAATTTCGGGGACACCATAGAATGGCACTAGTTTAAGGCTTTTTGCACGAGAAATCATCTGAAAACATTGGCCAAAATTGATATAATTGTCAATGCTAAAAACAAAAAATACAAGGCCAATGCTCCCAGGATTTCACCTGCAGATCCAGCGTCGAAAACCCCGCTCAGCCCAGCAGATATTTGCCGAAAAAATGGCTCTGCTCAAACAAAAGTCTTTCAAGCAAATCGGCGAGCTCTTTGAGAATTTTATCCCCCGCATACTACTCAAACCTGAGCAGAACGGGGCCATGAGTCGCCGCCGACTTTTCTCAAAAGAGAATACCTTCTGGGCCTTCTTCAGTCAGGTGCTGGATGCAGATGGAGGTTGCAAGGAAGTAATTCGTAAGCTTCAGTCATATGCCTCTATCAAAGGTGTAAAGGTTCCATCTTCATCGACTGCTTCTTATTGCACGGCTCGTAAAAAGCTGGATGAACAGATGCTCTCCGAAATTTTTGAACACACGGCTACGCGACTTAACAAAATGCCGAAGGATGGCTTGCTGAACAACCGCCGAGTCATCGTCGTCGATGGGACCGGAGTCAGCATGCCGGATACGCCGGAAAACCAAAGGGCTTGGCCGCAGTGGTCTTCACAGAAGCCGGGTTGTGGATTTCCGACGGCTCGTGTCTGTGCCTGTTTTTCACTTGATAGTGGAGCTTTGCTCAGTTACGCCATGGGCAACAAAAAGAGTCATGAGCTTCTGATGTTCCGCAAACAGTGGAAGACATTTAAACGAGGAGACATCTTTCTGGGGGATAAAGGATTCTGCAGTTATTTTGATATCGCAAGGCTGAAAGAGCAAGGCGTTGACAGCGTTGTAACCCTTGCCAGGAGGGCGCCGGTCAGATTATCGGGCAGCCTCAAAGAACTCGGACCTGAAGACCTGCTGATAACATGGGAACGACCGCTCTACACCACCAAACTGTCGTATTCGAAAGAGGCCTGGGAGGCTCTTCCGCAAGAGCTTGTTTTGCGACAGCTTAAGGTCAGAGTTAGATATCGTGGTTTTAGGACACAGTGGTTTCACATCGTCACCACCCTGCTTGATGCCACGCGATATCCCACAGAGGAGCTTGCCGAGCTTTATTTTAAACGGTGGGATGTCGAACTTTTTTTTCGGGACATCAAGATAACCATGGGGCTGGATGTGCTGCGTTGCCTGACGCCGGAGATGATCCGAAAAGAAATCCTGATGTACTTTATCGCCTACAACTGTGTCCGGCGTTTGATGTACGAGGCGGCGAAAAAAGCAGATCTTGAAGTTCGCGTTGTAAGCTTCAAGGGCAGTGTGCAGGCCCTTCGTAGCTGGGAGCCACATTTAAATCAGGCGAAGATTAGCAGGAAAGAACGTTTCAGGCTGATCAGTGATTTGTATGACGCAATAACCAATACACCGACCAAACAACGCCCAGGGCGAAGTGAACCACGATGCCTTAAACGAAGGAAGAAAAATTATCAGTTGATGTCCTTGCCGAGGCATGAAATAAAAGTTATTCCGCACCGGAGCAAATATGTTGCTGCAAATGCTTAAACTAGTGCCATTCGGGACACCATACTAAATTACATGGAGTAAATTAAATATGGTGTTCTTGGGTCTTCTTGGAACGTGTTCAGAATCAGCCCCTTTTGATTTCATTCCCAATCAATAGGATTTACTCTATAAAACCCAATCAGTTCTTCATAGAGCTCAGGATGTTTTCTTTTGAGCTGACCTGGTTTTTCGAAAAAGGTCTCGGTTGCCACTGCAAAAAACTCTGCTGGGTTGGTGGTGCGAATTCCAGACGATCCCGACCACCCATTCCATTTGATTCCGGCCACTGA
>CAYUCH010000231.1:0-4452 GCA_964443295.1 uncultured Desulfobulbia bacterium
GGCTGATTTAAAAGAAATTATTATATCTCTTGACAGGGGAACTATAGGATGTCCCTACGTTAAGGCGGGCTTCTCCTACCATATAGCCGACGGTGATTTCATGGATGAGAAGCCTGGTTTTGGACTTTTGGGTGCAGTGGGCATTGAGATCGGTAGTCGGGGAAAGATTTCCGGCTTTTTTGAAATAGCCTATGATACAGCCGAGGCTGAATTTGAACCATACGCGGGAGTCGATGAAACAGATATCGAAGTGCACGGCTTGATCATTTCTGGAGGAGTTGTTTTTTAGGATTCGATAATCAATTCTCTATTAAGAAGTTTGATAAAGCCCACTCTTTTCAAGTAGGAAAAGAGTGGGCTTTTTTGTGGCAAGGAAAGGGGTGTGGAGCAAGAAAGAATCGAGTACAATATGCTGTTTTAGACAGGAAATGAATGTTCTGAAATTTGACGATGTTACATTAGTGAAATAATGACTTCTTTAAACGAAAAACATATACTCCTTGTTCACCCCTTGGGATACCAAAAGGACGCAGCAGGGAAAGATATCTCCCGGATGACCAATATAATGCCTCCTCTGGGTTTGGCTTCCATTGCTGCATATCTGGAGCAACGTGGAATCACCGTTGACATTATAGACTGCTACGCCCATCCTGATTCAGACACTCTCATTCGACAATACCTGCAAGACAAACGTCCGGCTTTCATGGGATTATCTTGCACTACTTCAAGTTTTCATGATGGTGTCCGCATTACAGAAGCGGCAAAAAATACCTTGCCCGGATTACAGGTGGCATTTGGTGGTGTGCATGTCTCTGCCATGAAAGAAAGGGCTTTGCAGGATTTCCCTGCCATTGATTTCGCTGTTGTTGGAGAGGGTGAGCAGACTCTTTATGAGTTGGTGGAAAGCTGTGGTGAAAACGCTGATCAGATTGAAGGCATAATAGGCCGGAGTAAAGATGGCGAGGTGTTCTTTTCAGGCCATCGAAAAATAGCACTGGAATTGGATACTTTGCCTTTTCCTGCCTACGAAAAATTATCCGGCTATCCAGACGCCTATAAATTACCTATTTTCAACTATCCCAAGGCACCGAACACCAGCTGTATTTCCAGCCGTGGTTGTCCCTATGCCTGTAGTTATTGCGATCGTTCAGTATTTCGCCGTAGCTTTCGATATAATTCCGCCGAATATCTATATGAACACCTGGCCTATCTTAAAGAGCGTTTTGGCATTCGTCACATCAATTTTTACGATGATCAGTTCACCTTTAATCAAAAACGGGTGGAGGAATTCACCGATCGTATTTTTGAGAAACCATTGGGAATGACCTTCAACTGTGCAGTACGCGCTGAACACGTTGATTTTGATCTTCTTAAAAGAATGAAAAAAGCAGGTTGCTGGATGGTCAGCCTGGGAATCGAAACCGGTGATGAAAACCTTTTGGCACAGCACCGTCAGAATGCCGATCTGGCAATGCTTGCAGAGAAAATTCGTCTCATTAAAAAAGCAGGCATGCGGGTGAAAGGACTCCTCATGATGGGGCTTCCTGGAGAATCCGAGGCCAGTATCAAGAAAAGCATGGACTATGTGTTTTCATTGCCCATAGATGATTTTAACCTGGCCAAATTCACCCCATTTCCCGGCTCACCTGTTTATGAAAATATTCATTCCCTGGGGGAATTTACAGAAGATTGGCAAAAAATGGATTGTATGGATTTTATATTTATCCCCAACGGCATGCAAAAGGAGCGTATGGAAGAATTGTTTCAACTGTTTTACAAAACCCATTTTACGCGGCCAAAAGTACTGCTGGGTTATGTGGCAATGTTGTGGCGTTCTCCGGATAGTTGGCTTCGATTTGCCAAGGATTTTGGCTCATTTTGGAAATTTGCCCACAGTAATAAGCGATTGGGGGATGACCAGCTTGAAGACTAAAGGCTGAAGTCGTAAGGGAGCTTGCTGCCCTATAAGTTGAACAGTCGTTAATAGTTAGTAATTAACAATTGATTATTAGGTATTAAATCGCCGGTCTCATTCCAGTTAACCGGTGGATGTTTTAAATATAATTGCTCATAGTTAATTGTTAAGCTTTCAAGGACCGGTTTTACAATGCGGAAAGAAGATGTGCCTCAGGACAAAGGAATGGCAGACGGATTAAATGAGATCTGCTATGCGGTTGATGACGAAGGCCGTTATGTCCTGGCTGCTAGTCAGGGGTGGGCCCCTAAAAACATTGCCAACCAACAGGCCTGGGAAGATTTGAATGTTGAGCTCAACCTTGTTGCCCAGGAAGTGCGCCAAGGAAAAAAGAGCCCTCTCGCCTATCATATGGCCAAGAATCTCATGGATGTAAAGTTATTGGCTACTTACATGGGCATAGCGCGTTGGCGGGTTAAACGTCACATGAAGCCGCAGGTGTTTGCTAAACTGAATAGCGAAATGTTGACACGATATGCTGATCTGCTCAAGATGACGGTTGCAGAGCTTAAACAAGGGCCTTCTGAATGTAAGTGATCACAGGCACCACGGCTGCGCCATCTGTAAGCGATTGTAATTACAGTATTATAACGTGCATTTGGCTGTTGTTGTTATCTCCGGGTTTTGAAGCAAAAAGTACAAATATGAACAAGAATGATATCAAAATAGATTTTCAGCATAGGCAGGCAGCCCATTGTGAGAGTGGTGTAACAGCCAGTCTCTTAACTCACCATGGCATACCCATATCAGAAGCCATGGCTTTTGGTATTGGCGGGGGTATATTTTTTGGTTACCTGCCATTTATCCGCATGAATCATTTGCCACTCACCACTTTTCGAACCATGATGGGGAATGTGTTTTCTCGAACAACCAAGTGGCTTGGAGTGCAGGTGCATCGACAGCGCTTCAGGAATCAGGAAGAATCCATGGATGTTTTGGATAATCTTCTGGAAAAAGGTATCCCCGTGGGGATACGGACCGGTGCTTTTTGGTTGCCTTACTTCCCACCCGCTTATCGTTTCCATTTTAATGGTCATAATTCAGTGGTATATGGTCGACAGGGTGATGAATATCTCATAAGTGATCCGGTATTTGAAGATCCGGTAACCTGTTCTCGGGCGGATTTAAAGCGCGCTCGTTTTGCTAAAGGAGCCATGGCCCCCAGAGGTTTGCTGTATTATTTGCATGGAAAAACAGACCAGGCAGATCTGGAGGCTGGAATCCGTAAGGGTATATATCGTGTATGCAAGGATATGCTGCATGTGCCCATGCCTCTCATCGGTGTGCGTGGGATTCGGTTTTTAGCGAACCGCTTGGAAAACTGGCCGGCAAAGCTTGGTGAAAAGAGGGCGGCGGCCTATCTTGGCCAGCTCATTCGCATGCAGGAGGAAATTGGAACAGGAGGTGGAGGTTTTCGTTTTATTTATGCTGCTTTTCTTCAGGAAACCGCAGATTTGTTGGCAATAGATGCTCTCCATTCGCTATCTGAAAAAATGACGGAGATTGGTGACAGGTGGCGTGAATCAGCCATGCTCGGTGCCAGAATATGTAAAGGCAGGACGTCGGTGCAGGAGGGATATCCAGCCATGGCTGCTCTCCTGCGCGATTGTGCAAGTAAGGAAGAAACATTTTTTCAGAACTTGGAAGAATATGGTCGAAAAGGCTGAAAACAATAACCAGGCGCTTCTGGCAAAAGATTTGGTGCTTCGGTATACCGATGGGGCAGAGCCAGCGTTGCGTGGTCTGGATATCGCCATTAATGAGGGTGAGATATTTGGCTTGTTGGGACCAAATGGGGCGGGTAAAACCACGGCAATTTCCGTCCTCTGCACGCTTTTAAAGCCGGAAAAAGGTTCGGTGACTCTCTTTGGAGTAGATGTCCTCCAGGAACCATACAAGGCCAGAAAATTATTTGGCATGGTTCCCCAGGATATTGCGCTCTATCCTGAACTATCAGTGCGGGAAAACCTCTCTTTTTTTGGACAATTATTTGGGCTGAAAGATCGTGGATTAAGGTCACAGATTGAAGAGGCCCTTGAGTTTGTCGGGCTTGCCGATAGAGGCGATGCCATGCTTGGCTCATGCTCCGGAGGCATGAAAAGGCGTACAAACCTGGCGGCGGGAATTTTAGGGCGGCCCAAATTTCTCTTTCTTGATGAGCCCACTGTTGGTATCGATGCCCAGTCACGAAATTTGATCTTAGAAAAGCTTGCCCAGTTGAATGAGGCCGGTACCACCATGCTGTACACCACCCATTATATGGAAGAGGCCGAAGTACTCTGTAGTTCGGTGGCGGTTATGGATGATGGACATTGTCTTGCAGTTGGGCAATCCCAGGAGCTTATTGCCCAGGTTGAAGGAGCGGAAAACTTGCAGGATCTCTTTTTTTCATATACGGGCAAGTCGTTGAGGGATTAGTGAATAGTGTGGAATTGAGTGCAGCACGAGGTTTGTGAGCTTGGTGTTTATTGAACTAT
>CAYUCH010000232.1:0-4357 GCA_964443295.1 uncultured Desulfobulbia bacterium
CAGTAATGGTGACGGTGATGGTATAGGTTCCCGCCACAACATTACTGATGGTGTAGGAACCGTCTGTACCGGAAGAGACAGTCTGGGTGGCAGGCGTGGTTGAGATTGATGCCCCGCTCACCGGCTGGCTGGTGGTGCTGTTAGTAATCACGCCGGAGATTGTGACTGTGATCTGATCAGGGTTAGGATCGGGATCAGGAGTAGACCCACCACCGCTGGAACAGCCCAAGTACACTCCGACTGCCAAGAGAAGCACTGTAAGAAATACAACCGTCCACATTCTCGAAACACATGCCATGATGATGCTCCCTTCTTACCCTTAATATTAGTCAAAAATTGTACTGGCAACCAAGGCACCAAATATACCTTGAACGAGTCCGTTTTTAGTCAGGCGTGTACATCTGCATCAAAACAATCAACGAGTTACATTTCCGTCCTCAATTCCATATTGAATGTCCGACCACGATTGGCAAGAGCATTATCTGGAATAGGGGCAAATGTATGGGTTGAATACTCTTCATCAAAGACGTTCTGTACATTGAATTGCAGGCTGATGGAGGGATTAAAAGAATAGCGGATGGCAGCATTCCATACAGAATACGAATCATGCAACGACAGTCCATCCATCTTCTCTCTATAGATGCCATTTACATTATAATTGAATTTTTCTGTGCTGTAATTGACTGCTAATGATGCAGAAGAAGGAGAAACAAGCAGTGCATCGCCATCAATAAAATATGTGTAGGTGCCGGACACAACCAAGCGCTTCCACGGAGTGCTTTTTATTTCAAACTCACAGCCTTCGGTTTCCAGTTCCCCTGAGTTTGTGTATGTTGGTGAATTGAGGGGATTGTCCGGATGAGCCACTGGAGCTCCCAATGAAATGATATCTTCAATTTTGTTGTTAAAGTAAGTCAGTGTAAATTGAGTTTTGCTCACTTCCTGGACCCAGGAAAATTCATAGGTTTCTATCTTTTCCGGCTCCAAATCCGGGTCGCCAAAAAGAATTGGATTATTGATTGAATATAATTCGGTAAAATTTGGTGCTCGGAATGCTCTGCCATACATCAATTTAAAAATTGGTTTATTCAATGACTCAAAGGGAGTGGTCACAACAAGAGCTGCTCGTGGATTAAATGTGCTGCCGAAATCACTGTAATAATCGTATCTTCCTCCGGCTGTAATTTTTAAAAAATCACTGAATATGTGTTGATCCTGTAGATATATCGCCACCACATCTCTATCTTCTTCTTTGATCCATGTATATTCCTCAATCTCGCCAAAATCTCCCTCATAGTCACCGGTGAGTAGATTATGGGTGCCCACGGATTTACTATCCAAAATACTCATTTTATCGTACATGCAGCCCATGATTACATGGTTCCTGTCGGAAAAATCATACTGCAGACCAATATGAGTGCTGGCTGTATATTGATCAAGTACAGGACCATCATAGCGGCTCTCTGTTGTAACAATACCGGGGGCAACTTCAAATCCTTCCGGCAATACAGCGCCAATTCCATAGAGTTTGTACTGATGATAACTCCCCTCCAAAACCAAATTGAGCTTCTCAGTGAGATCAATATGATAGTCCGCTGAAAGCGAAGCGTATCTATGGCTTTGCCGCTGAATACCATCACCGAGAAAACCATAGGGCATGAAATCACGTAGTTCTCTAAACATATAATTAAAGTGTACGGATAGTTCTTTATAGTCCATGGTCGTATAAAATGTTTGTGATTCCACCGGATCTCGTGTTGGACCGGTTCTGCCGAAAACATCTGTCACACTGTCAAATTCATATCCCTCATCATCCAATATCTGCATAAATCCATGCATCGACAAATCATCACTGATCTCTTTCGATTGACTCATTGATACTTGCTTTAAATCTGTGTCACCCAGTGTAACTGCCAAATAATCAGCTTTTTTTTCAGTAATAATATTGATAACACCAAGAAAAGCATTGGAACCATACAAGGCCGACCCGGGGCCTCTGATTATCTCGACCTGTTCGATATTTTCTGTAGGAATTTTTGGGGTGGCTAATGCTGCACCACCTGAAGGTCCATCATTTATCCGATGACCATCAATTAAAACCAGGAGAGATTCGGAATTAGGGGTGCTTCTGCCTCGGACAGAAAACCGTCTCGCCCTTGAGATGGAAATGTCTTTTGTTGACTGAAATCCTGGTACATAATTGAGCAATTCATCCAAAGTAGAAATGCCCATATTATGGATCTGATCCTGGGTAAAAACAGTTACCGACGACGGGGCATTTGCAGTGGTTTCCTTTGTTTTTGATGCTATCTGAACTTCAAGGCTCAGCAACTCCTCCAGGGACATTTCAAATATCACTTCCATTTCAGTCTGCGCATCATTCACTGTTACCGCCATGGCTGTAGAACAAAAAATAAACAAAGAGAGCACGCAGAAAATAACATTGAGCTTTGTAGTTTTCATTACCACCCCAACGAGCTGTATGAGCATTTCAGGTCTGCTACCAAATATTAAATAAATTATTCCATCATTTCGAATAACTTTATGAAAATAAGGAACTCTACGCTGGAAAAAATGCTGAGCAGGTTATAAAAAATTCTCGCAGAAACAAACGAAGGTGTCAAGTAGCCGAAATATTTGTTTGGATCCTCATTTTCCAGTTCTCACCTAAATAATTATATGAAATTTTGCCGAGCTTGAATCATTTGTGTATTGTGTATTCTGACAGCCACATAACCTGAAATTGGAAAAGTATAAAAGATGTTTAAAAAGCTATTGCAGTCTGCTTCCCATATAGTTTCCCCAGGGAAAAACGTACACGTAGTCATTGTGGGGCATCAAAAATCAGGGACTTCGGCAATCGCAGGTCTGTTGTCACACCTTTCTGGACTCGCCTTAAGTAATGATCCTTTATACGCCATTGATAATGGAAGTGCAGAAACAGTGGAATTGCTATTAAAGAATCCTGGACGTTTCAAACAAGTATGCAGAATGCACCCGGTATTATTTGGTAGTCCTGTCATCAAAGATCCTGATTTCACTTTCATTTTTCCTCAGGTACAAGCGTGTTACAGGCATGCTCATTTCTTATTTGTTATTCGTGATCCCAGGGACACCATAAGAAGTATTTGTAACAGGCTTGGTTTAAAGGGCGCAGATTCACGACATAAAATAGAACATTTAAAGATTACAAATTGTAACCGACACTGGGAAAGGATTATCTCCGGTAGTCTGCCCAGTATTCCAGGTAGCGGGGATTCATCACAGGACAATTTTTTCTATAACCTGGCCCATCGTTGGAATCATGCCACCAACGAGTACCAAAAAAATAAAGAATCAATGGTATTGATAAAGTACGAAGATTTTCTTTTGAACAAAGAGAAGTGTATCAATGATATTGCAGGAAAACTTAACCTCCCAAAAGTAAATTCGATTACAGAATTTCTTGATGTGCAGTTTCAACCAAAAGGTAATCCTCATGTTGATCTGGAAGAATTCTTTGGTTCTGATAATTTGCTTGTAATTGAGAAAATATGTGAAAGATATATGGAAAAATTTGGCTACGACTCGTTATTGTCTTCCTGAATTCGTATGGGCCCCTCGGTAACAAGGCCAGGGTGCATTGACTTGATAACCGTCCGCCTCAATATCAACCAGATAAAAACCACTTTTCAACGCTTCGCCGGGCGCACCCAAAGAGCCTATATAGAGCCCTTCAGGGCCGATTACAGGTGAGCTCGCATTTATTGAACCGATATCAATGGTCCAGACAATTGCCCCGGTTTCAATATCCAAGGCATGCAGATTCGTCCCAAATCCTCCAGGCAATCCTTCCGAGGCCACATAAATATTTCCGTCATTTCCTATTGCCGCGGATGGATAGATATCAGCCTGGATATAATCACTTCGCCAGAGGATTTCACTGCCATCGGCTTTCAAGGCATAAAACCTGCTGAGTTCATTCATTTTGGTGCCAATGTATATATTGTCTTCATTATCAATCACAGGTGCGGCCTTAAATTCCGGTTGGTCCGGGCCATCCTCAATGGCATAGGACCAGATCACAATACCGGTGGTGGCATTCATTTTCCGAACAACTCCTGCCAGGGCAATGACAATATTTCCATTGGAATCAAAAGCCGCACCGGACATTAAGACTTCTTCCTTTTCTTGTACCAATCCTCATCCCCGTACAACTCATCCTCACACGGCTCACACAGGGTATGACTGAAGACCGCCTCGGAATGCTGGCTGACGTAGTTCTCCATCAGTTGCCAGGAACCCTCTTCAGTTCTGATTTTCTTACATCGGGAACACACCGGCAAGATCCCCTGTAATGTTTTGATCTCAGTAAGGG
>CAYUCH010000233.1:0-4262 GCA_964443295.1 uncultured Desulfobulbia bacterium
ACCCTCGCTCTTTCAATAGCGCTGTGTCAGATTAAGTCTGAACTAATTCATATAATGGTAAGGAAGCTCTCAATTTATTGAAAAAGAATCATTTTGACCTGGTTATATCTGATGTCAATATGCCGGTAATGGATGGTAAAGAGTTCTATGAACACGCCTCTTCAGTGGTAAAGGACCTCAATGACAGCTTTCTCTTCCACACCGGTTTTTTATCTGATGAACTTGAACGATTCTGCCTCGACAACCACATTGGAATTATTGCTAAACCATGCTCTGTCGTCCAAATTAAAGACATTGTCTCATCAAAATTACAGAGCTAAACATCTTTAAAATCTTTATTACGACTTGCTCTTTTCCAGCACCGATCTAATTGACTCTGCCAGCTCCTCCATTCTGAAGGGCTTCATGACAAAATCTTTCAAACCAAGCTCCTGAGCTTTTTCCTCATCAATCATATCACTATGCCCTGTTACCATAATGATTGGCATTTCAGGACATGTTTCAAATATTGCATTTGCCAATTGAATTCCAGTCAAGTCAGGCATTGTCTGGTCGGTAATAATAAGATCAAATCTTTCAGGATCTTGCCTAAACAAAGCCAATGCTTCCTGGCTATCAGTAATCCCGGTAACCTCACATCCCAGTTGTTCACAAATTCGCATGCCAAGTTCGACATTATATTGCACATCATCGACAAATAAAATCCGGGCATTAATTTGCGGTAATTCTATGTGCTCGCCTTTTTCCTTTTCACTGAGAGAGGTCTTTTCCACTAAAGGAAGTAAGACGGTAAAAGTGGTCCCTTGGCCAGGTTCACTCTTTACGGATATAGTTCCTCCATGACTTTCAATAATTCCATAGACAATGGCCAGACCAAGCCCTGTCCCTTCCCCGGTTTTTTTTGTGGTAAAATACGGTTCAAATATGCGACCCAATGTTATTTTATCCATTCCACGCCCAGTGTCACTTACAGTTAAATGAACATATCGTCCTGCCGGAAATCCGTGCATACTCAGAGATTTTTCTTTACCAATATCAACCTCTTTGAGGCTGATATCAAGGACACCACCTTGGTGATCCATGGCATGGAAGGCATTGGTACAGAGGTTTATCAAGACCTGATGGATTTGTGTATAGTCCGCCAGCACCGTGCCACAGTCCTGAATATCCTGTTCTATCTTTATGGTGGTTGGCAACGAGCTTCTTAAAAGCTTTAAGACCTCTTTGATAACCGGCTGAATACGCAAAGGTTTGCGTTCCTGGTCAGTCTGTCGGCTGAAGGTAAGAATCTGTTTAACCAGTTCTGCAGCTCGTTTTCCCGCCTCGTTTATCTCTAAAATGTCGCTAAACGTCTTATTACTCTCTGGAGTTTCCATTAATAACAACTCGGAGTACCCATTGATGACATTCAAAATATTATTAAAGTCATGGGCAATTCCACCAGCCAACGTCCCGATGGACTCCATTTTTTGTGCCTGTCGAAGTTTCTCGGCAAGCTGCATTTTTTCCTCTTCTGCCCTTCTTTGTTCGGTAACATCGGTGCCAGAAGACAAGAGCTCGACCACTTTGCCACCTTGCTGGACAAAAGAATTATGCCAGGCAATGAGGCGCTCTTCCCCGTTTTTACACAGGACCGGATTCTCATTGTATTCAACGGGCTCTAGATTGCCGGCATAGAGGTGGTCCGCCACCTGTTGCACTTCCTCCCTTTGACCTTCAGGAATAAAATGTTGAAACCAGTTCTTGCCAATAATTTCCTCTTCGCTATAACCGAGCAGTTCACAACCTCGTGTATTGATCAAGCTGACTTTTTGTTCCTCGTCAAGTGCGACAATCATGACGCTTGCAACATCCAGGTATTTTTGGGCCAGGGTCTTTTCCCTACTTAGAGATGCCTCTGCTTCTTTCCGCTCTGTAACATCACGATTTGAAGTCCGAAAACCCGCGAAATTTCCTTCATCATCAGTAACCGGCAGGCAGGCATGTTCAAGCCACCGCACCTCACCATCTCTACGGCGGATGCGGAACTCTATCTCACGCAACTTTTGGTCATCTATAGCCTCATGACGGTGCTGGGACCATATGTGTTGATCTTCAGGAATGATGATCTCATCAAACAATGAAGGTGTCTCAATAAACTCTTGTGCTGTATATCCGGAGATTCGTTCACTGGAAGGAGAAACATAGGCCAAAGAAGAATCCGGTAATTCCCAGGTTTCCCAATCATAGGTAAAATCAGCCACGGTTCTGTATCGTGTTTCAGCAATCTGCCTATCATTGATTTCATTTTCCAATACAGCATTGGCTTCTTTTAATTGTGCGGTTCGCTTGGAAATCATATACTCGAGATTTTCACTATAATCTTCAATCTCCAAATACATATCCCTGAAACGACGAGATACAAAAAAGCAGAGGAGCAAAGCAATACCTACTATCACGATTCCCACACTAATCAAAAGGTTACGAGCGTTTATATTCTTTTGCCTTGTCTCCTCGATTTTCTTAAAACTTTTAACAACGTCCTCTTCAATATGGGATTCCATGGAGGTGACAAATTTTGTTAAAGTTTCATCAATTTTCAGCTTTATCTTACTTAATTCTTCTTCATCGGCATTTTTGTTTATAAGCAAAATAAACTGGGCAACTAGCCGGGTAATTTTCCTGACAGCATCATCTGCATACTCTTGTTCTTCATCTTGCTTTTTTTGATATACCAGCTGCATGATATTATAAGCATCCAATGCAGCAACAGAGTTTTCAAGTGCATCTCTATCATGAGCACTCCTACTTGCATCATAGCTTTGAACCAAGGCTCTTGTATGATAAAGCTCGGTCATCATTCTGGAAAGGGCAACACTTCCAGGAAACATTTCTCCGGCGATCTCTTGAAAATTTCGCACAGTTTCCCGCTGGATTGTCACACCCACAAAGAAATTAATCAGGAGAGGAAGAACCGTTAATGTTATAAAGCCAAACAGGAGCTTTTTATGGACCTTCATTTATTGTGCCTCGAATCCATAATTTACAAATATCTCGCTGCCTTCTTTTACTACGAAGTCAGCAAACTTGTTAGCCCGCTTTGGTGCTTCTGATATTGACAAAACTGCCACATGTATCTTTTTTATTTTGTTCAGTTCTACAGGAATAGGGATAAGAGTGAGTGCCTCCGCTTCAGACCATTTCAACATATCCGCCCAAACCAATGAGGCATCTACTTCCCTGTCAATTACCAGGTCAAGCAACTCATTTACTGTCGAACTTGTGGTGACAATATTCTCTGCCATTGCAATTTCAATGTCGGAGTTTTTAAAAATTGAGGCGGCCACCCTGCCTATGGCACACATTTTTTTATTTCCCACTGCTATCTTTACACCAGGTCTAATAAGATCATCATAGGTTGAGATGCTTTTGGGATTGTCAGAACGAACCGCAAATGCCGGAATATGGAGGGCGACAAAATCATGACGGCTTATAAGACTTCCCGCCTCTTCATGATAGGAAAGCGAACCAGGAATAAAAATATCCCCTTTGCCTGTTTTATGTATTGTAGTCAGTAAAGTATTGCTGCCTGCATAGACAATATTGAGAGTAATATTGTGATTGGCTTCAAATTTTTCCTTAATTTCTTCCATGGCCTTTTTGAGGCCTTTGCCGGAATAGACCAGCAGAGACTCTTGCTGATTACTGCAACCAATCCACATACTGGCCAACATAAGACCAAGCACAATAACAGCAAATGTTGCAGGCTTTCTCATCACAATTACCTCTCCATAGAGTTATTAAGAAAGGATGTATATAACAGTGCTAATAAAATTCACTTAGGAATCATTATAAAAAAATATCCCCTAAATAAATAGGAATCATTTGATTAATGAATGCGAAGTACAGCTATTTTTCTGTTCTTCGCACACTTTTAAAAGCAGCACGATGTAGTAATAGATATATACTGCAGGACTTAAGAGAGAAAGAATCAGGAACGGTGTTGCGCACGTTTTGCTAAACAAAAAAAAACTATTATATATCCATAATCATCCCATAGATCAGAGACTCGATTGGTGTTTTGCCCTGGCAATTATGGAATTCCAGTTGCCGTTGTTGCGCATGAAAACATCGCCCATAACATCACCTGCTCCTTCACCAAGAACTTTCTTGCCAACCTTTTTAAACTGTTGAGGGTCGACTGTGACCTTACTCAAAGTTACACCGTTCATGCGCAGATAATGCAGTACTTTAACCAAAGCTCTATCAACCGGTTGAAAATG
>CAYUCH010000234.1:0-4260 GCA_964443295.1 uncultured Desulfobulbia bacterium
GCTCTGGATGCCTGTGGTGAAACTGAGTATGCGTCTGGTGGGGTAGTTTCCCGATAAACCTTGGAGGGAGAGCTCAACAAACTTTCCTGGCTCCCTGTAAATAGCGCCACTGGCTATAGAGTATATCGGGGAACCCAAAACACCGCCCTTACCGATTTTGAGTTATTGAAAGAACTGGGTGCAGGTGAGACCTCCTATGTGGATGATGGGGTAGATGAGATTAGCGGTGGTAATCCTCCTTCATCCAATACCAGTGGTGTAATCATGTCCAGCACTCAGCTGGCCTTGGGTGCTATGTCAATTGTCAACTTCGGTCGAACTTCCTTAGGTGATGAGCCTGTTGATGGCTCAAACTGTTCCATTGACTATGATTATTATTTGGGCCGCAAGGATGTGGTTTACGCCACCACTACTGAGATCAAGAGGCTTGAGGGCGCACCTGCGGACTTTCCCAAACTACCGGTGGTGCCCGAGGGAACTCTGGGCCTATGCTCAGTGGATTGCCCTCCCAACTCTGTGAATATGCATATTGTTAATTTTGGTCTCACCCGCATCACCATGGATCAGATCCATGAAATCATAGATGATGTGGAGGATCTGAAATATAACGATGCCCAGTTCCAGATGAATAACGACCTGCAAAACCGGGATGCCCAAACCAAGAAGGGAATCTACTCGGATGATTTTTCCAATGATTCCCAGTCTGATATTTATCACGAGGACTGGAGTGCCCGCATCGATGGCATTCAACAGTTTGTTGCGCCGGATCGCTCAGCAGCCCCTCATGTCTTGGAAGTAGATCATGGAGCGAGTAATGCTCTGTTCAAGGGAAGTTTGGCCTTACTGCCTGCCACTGAGGAAGTGCTCATTGAACAGACCGACTGGTCAGAAGAGAAAAATATTAACCCCTATGCCGTCTTTGAGAAACCAGATGCAGCAGTGGAGATTACCCCGAATATTGGCAGGCGTGGCCAGACCGGCATTGCAGTCACCGGTTCCAACTTCACCCCTAGCAGTAGCAATGTCACCGTTCGCTGTGGAGGTCAGGTGGTTGCCTCCAATGTCAATACAGATAATGCTGGCCGGGTGACGGCCTCCTTCAATATCCCTTCCAATGTTCGTAATGGTAGTCGAGTAGTGGAGGTGACCGATGGCACCTATTCAGCCGAAACAAACCTGCAGGTTAATGATCCTCTGGTGATTACCAGAATTCAGCGTGTCATTGTCAATCGAACCATCGTTCGTCGCCAAACTATTGTCCAGCGAGTGCCACCCCGAATAGTCCGTATCCCAGTGGTGCGTACAGTCTGGCGCTGGCGTTGGCGATTCCGTCGTCGTGATCCCCTGGCTCAAACTTTTAGCTTTACCAGAAATCGGGTGGTGTCAGCGGTGGGAGTATATTTCACCCAGAAGGATGCCACTATTCCGGTCACCGTCCAGATCCGTGGTGTCACCACCGGTCTGCCCAATGAGGTGGTCATGGCAGAAAAGGTGGTTTCTCCTGATGAGATTACCCCAGGAATAGAAACCAAGATCGAGTTTGATGATCCCTTCTATGCCGATGCCAACACTAGTTATGCCGTGGTTTTGCTCACCAACTCCACTAACTTCAAGGTGCGCATCGCCACTTTAGGGCAGATGGGGCAAAACGGCGTCATCACCCGTCAAACTTATGCGGCCGGTGCCTTGCTGGAATCCTCCAACGCCGAAACCTGGACACCTCTCAATGGTTCAGATATGACCATGAAGATTTATGGCTATGATTTTGAGAATAATGGCGAGATCCGCTTCCAGCCCATAACCAGCATTCAATTCAGTGAACTTAATATCGATGAATACTCATCCCTGCCTGAGGGAACCGCAATAAGCTGGGAATACTCCACCGACGGTGGTTCAATCTGGGATGCCATAGTCCCTGCCGAGGAAGAGAACCTGCCAAACCTGGCAAGTGAGGTAACAGTCCGAGCTGTTTTTATAGGCACTGAAATTAATGACTCCCCAGCCCTCAACTTCAAAGATGTAAATCTCATCGGTTACCTCAATAATCCCACAGGTATCTATCTCTCCAGGGAGAACGAGCTAACCCAAGGGGTAGAGTCATCCAAGGTCTACGCCCAGATGCATATCCCCTCCGGCACCTCTATAAATTGGTTTGCCACCAACGATGCCGGTGTCACTTGGGAGCCCATGTCCATTGAAACTACCAGAGAGATTGATCATGAGTGGACTGAATACACTTTAACCAGAACTTTTGCCGACAATTCCGCAAATAAGGTACGCTACAAGGCCGAGTTCACAGGTAACAACCTGGTCTACCCCAGGGTTCATTCTCTGGGAGCAACTCTAAGCTGATGGAGAAAATATGATCGTCAAAAAACAAGGCGGGATGACTGAGTTCATTCCGTCTCCTCTGGAGAAGCGGGAAGGATTAATTCGGGATCATGTCCTGGCCCTGCTGGAAAATGTTCATCAGAGACTTACACTGCTGGAACAGGCGACAGGTATGCCGCTAGACAAAGCCCAGAGTTTTTTAGAGGTCCTCCAGCATATGAAAAGTGAAGAATCAAGGAACCTCAAATTGCATCGTTGCTTTACTACTACAACCAGCGAAAATGATAGGTGATTTTTCGTGACGAACTTAGTTTTAGCCTAATTGTATTCATTGTTACCAAAAGGTCAACTGTAGGATAGGATGGCTAAGTCATAATTTTCTGCGGCACCATCTTTGCTGGGATATTTTTTTCAATGCCGTATCGCACTTTTGGAAACCCTTAAACGTTTGAGGACAAATCCAAGTCTTACAGTTGCTGTAGAAACTCTGGATGATGTCGTGTTCGAAGAAAATGGCATTCCGAAGGAAATTATACAAGTAAAACAATCATATCAACCGAAAAGCCAGTCTAACCGATGCAAGTACAGAGTGTGGAGGGTCAAAATAATTCTTTTGAGCCTCCACACTCTGTAATTAAATGGATAAAGGCTTTCTTCACTTTTTCAGCATTTAGTGACCCTGGATTTTCAACTTCCACTCCAGTCTGATAAGTTGCTTCATGCGTTTTTTCTCCATCAGTCTTAACCCTATCAATCATAATCTTGTTTTGGCTACTTTTAGTGTTTATTCGAACAGAATAGTAGCCTCCAAACATAGAATCGTTTGGCCCTGTAGACATCTCTACTCTAGTAGGATCAAAGTCTTTTAGGTTAAATGTCGTAGTTGTTGATATGTATTGGTTTGATGTCTGCTGTATTATTTTGCAATAATCTTCAGTTGAATACGCATAAATAGTGCCTGCTTGATTTTTGGGGATCTTGCTGACTATAAAATTGTAGGTGTCTTCTTTGCTTGGATTTGCATGGGCATTAAATGCTGTACTTGCGATAAAATATATTGAAAGTAACAATGTTTTTTTCATATAAATCTATCCTTCTTGGTAATGGTTGATGAGGTCTGAATAAACAATATTTAACGATTTGCTTGCATTTTCTAAGAGACATTATTTTTGCAAGTCAAATACTCATATTTCACGGATAAATCTTAATACTTATATTGTCCTTGTGGGGATTTTAGCGACAGTTTGCAGAGTCTACCCGTCCACCCAATTCTTTGAATTGTTTATACGCCTTTCTTTCCGCTTCTGATTTTGAGTCTGCTTTAACTTTAATCCACGTTCCCGTTGGCTGACCTTTTACATAGCGATAACATTCATAAGTTGACGCGAATGAGCTTGATGCGCAGAAAAACACAATAAGTACAGGTGGTAATAATAACATTTTTTTCATTGTTGCTCCCTTGAACTCAGCCGTTCATTATTAAGGGTCTAAGTTGGCAATGAGTTATTGTCAAACTTTTTTATTCCTTATACTTTACCAAGGACCGCACAGTATAAGTCGAACCTGATGAGATCACAATAGGGGATCTAGCTTAAAATACACTTCTTAGTGCCCGTCCACTTGTGCTTTCTATATTTGTATTTTACATTGCACTTTTTTAATTGTCATCTCCTGATAAATTAGATTTTTCATTGAAAACTATGATTAAAAGATCGTCCCTTACCCCAACAGAACTCGAGATCTTAACCTTCGTCGCTCATGGACTCCAGAATTATGAGATTGCGAGGCAACGAAACCCAACAAAGAAAAAATGATAGGTATGAGAGGGCTATAGGGCTTATTAAATGCGCACAAGAAAATCATAACAAGTATTGAGTGAGAGCTGGTCGGGAAAATTCGGACAGGTCGTTAAGTGAAAATGTTGTTCCA
>CAYUCH010000235.1:0-4222 GCA_964443295.1 uncultured Desulfobulbia bacterium
TAGCGAAGCTAGGACTCACCAGCACAGCTGGTGGTTTAAGTTTGGATAATTAATAAAAGACCTCGTTGCCATCAACGGCGCCTATAAATATCAGGTAGCTACGGGCGAAATACGTGGCGTAAACCGGCTTCTTAACCAGAAAGGGTATAAACATCCAAAAACAAACTCTTATACTCCGCCATGTATAGAAGCACGATTACGTCAAAAATAACTTTCTCGAACTTCATCTTTAAACATTTCCATCTGGCTTTCCAGACCCACAACATGCTCAACCGGAATCGCATAGGCGATACCTGTACCGGGCTTATGAAACTCCCCTGCTTCTTTGATGGTGTTTAGAATTTTAACTACAAGATGCTCTTCCACAAGGAACAGGATAATATCTGTCTGAGTTTCAAGAGCAAGTCCGAAAAAAGTCTTCGCCTCATGAACGCCTGTTCCTCTTGCCGGAATTATTGTTGCGCCAGTGGCTCCTGCCTCTTTTGCAGTATCAACAATATGGTCAGTGAGATCTGTCTTTACCGAAGATATGACAAGTTTAAACCGCATTTTTTTTCTCCATCTTTCTTATGGTGCGTTTTGATAGTCGATGCATAAACTGAGCATAGCCCATAACGCTAATAATTGGAAAAAGGCTGGCAAAAGCAATGAGACCAAAACCGTCCAGGGCAGGATCTCGTCCAGGCACGGTGGCAGATAAACCAAGACCAAGAGCTGCTACAAGTGGTACAGTTACTGTTGAAGTCGTAACTCCGCCCGAATCATAGGCCAAAGCAATAATATCTTTAGGGCAAAATATGGTTTGAACTATGACAACCATATATCCTGCAAGAATGTACAGATAAAGTGGAGTGCCGCTGATAATACGAAAGGTTCCAAGACTTATTCCAAAGGCGACTCCCAGGGCAACCGCGATTCTCAATCCCCATTCACTGATCGTTCCGGCTGACACCTTGTTGGCCTCATAGGCCACGGCAATAAGAGCAGGTTCAGCGATGGTGGTAGCAAAACCGATCATAGCCGCAAAAAGATACACCCAGCCATATGCCTTCCAGTCTGCCGAGACAACAGGCTCCACTGTTCCATAAATAAAAACGGGATCAGACAACTGGGCAGCCATGATTTTCCCCAAAGGGAAAAGTGCTTTTTCAAGTCCTGCCAGAAACAAGACAAGACCAAGAACAACATAGATACCACCGACAACGAGACGACGCAGGTGGGGTATTGGCTGGCGTAGGACAAAAAGTTGGAACACGGTAATTAAAATAATGATCGGCAGCACATCTCTGCAGGTGGAAAACAATATTGTGCTTAAATCATGTATAAATTCCACTGAAACCGTGCTCCTTTTTTCAGCTGAAAATTATTAACCCATACCCCATAACGAAAATCATGGGCAGAAGAGAAGCAAAAGCAATAAGGCCAAAACCATCCACAAGAGGACTTCTTCCTCTGATAGTTGAGGCCAATCCTACTCCCAATGCAGCGACCAAGGGAACAGTGATTGTCGATGTGGTGACGCCACCGGCATCATAGGCAATACCAATAATCTCTTTCGGGGCAATAGTTGTCATCAACATAACAACACCATATCCACCGATCATCAGATAATGAATAGGCCAGCCGCGTATGACACGCAACACACCGATAAGGATGGCAAATCCTACGGAAAAGGCGACAGTAATACGAAGTCCCAAAGCATAGTGTATAATTGCATCTTGACCCGGGTTGATGTGTCCCCCTTGTGCTGCAATTTCAGCCGCTTCAGAAGCCACTGCTATAAGAGCGGGCTCTGCGACGGTGGTTGAGAACCCTAGGGTAAAAGCAAAGCAGAGAAGCCAGAAAAGACTTCCCTTTCTGGCCAAGGCACGGGCCATTTCTTCCCCAATGGGGAATAGCCCCATTTCCAAACCCTGCACAAACAGGCTGAGACCAACCACAACAAGAAGAGCACCAAAAAGAACCTCTCTCACGTGCGGTAAAGGTTGCTCCAGAACAATAATTTGGAAAAAAGCAATAACCAAGACAATGGGAAGCAGGTCATTAATGGCATCCTTAAGCTTTTTCAGAATAATGGATGTTATCATTGCGATCTCTTGCTTTATTGAAATCTCCTTTTCAAATGGACCCACATTTTTAACCAGAAGAACACTCATCTGTTATTTTAGAATATAGATCAAAAACAATTTGGGACTCAAGGGACTGAATTATTTTCGCGGCTTTTCAAAGTCTACACTATGTTTCGCTTACCTGCGAAAATAATTCTGTCTCCCGGCATTATATGGGAATGAAATACCCCATTGCAAGCAGCGGGGTATTTACTTAAGAGAGTATAAAATTGTGTTAAATTTCTATATGGGACAAACTTTGAAACAGCAGTAGTCTTATATATTAATGTTAATAATCGTATTGATAATAGATGTTATTTGTATTATTTTCTGGCCTAATTTTTTTTCGCTCACAACACCCTCTTTCCGGTCATTTAAAGTGTTACAGGACATCCCCCATGTATATTAGAACACATCATCTTATCAAATTTATTAGTATTTTCTTCTTGATAATTGCCATTAATGGCTGTTCATCGCTTTCTGATCAAATTGCTGAAAGCCTGTCAAATATGCACCTGCATAAATATTATAAAGAACAGGGGTACAGCCCACTGGAAATAGCAATTAATCTAGCTGATGTCGATTATGCAAAGAAAGTGATTGCTGCAGGGGAGAATGTCAACGGTTATACGAAATCCCATGGGAACATACTATATCGATCTAGATACCTTGATGAAGCCATTACTTATGTTTCAACGCACAGGCAAGTATTCCCTGGCAAGGTTGAAAAATCGAAAGAGATCGTCAAGCTGCTACTGGATGCCGGAGCCACATCAATTTATTCAGACGGCATCAATCGTGTTAGGATAGCAAAGGATGAAGAGTTGTTTAACTACCTTGTCACTATGGGTTATGGCGATGGCAGACTTTTTAACGCCCCAGTTATTTATTCTGAGGAAGGCAAGGCATACCAAGAAAAAATGCAGAAAAATGTGGCTAAAGCGGAAAAGAGAAAAAAGCTAGATAAACTAAAAAAGTTGCGCTCTGAGCCCATTACAAAAAAAACAGGAGTCATTGACGCCAAAGCTATAGAACCTTCTGAAAAAACGGCTCCGAAAAAAGGTTATTTTTATAGTCACCGTTTTTCAGGAAGTTCATTGTTGCCCGTCCGACTTGGTAAAGTGAGTATAAGTGTCCCTGGAAGAGCTATCGTTACAAGACAGTATACGAATTTTGTAAACTATGATCTTGATGAAATCAAGAAATGGTATACTGCAACGGATTTGCGGAATACTTTGAATGCTGGTTCTATTTTTTCAACTAGCCAGGATGCTAAGGAAGTTAATGTTGAAGCAGAAGTAACATGGTTTGAAAATGATACAGTTAAAAATTCCGGACTTCTTCCTACTTTTTATAATCAGCTCACGATAAACTATAGAATCTTAGATCAAGCAGGGAAAGTTCTTCTAGCAAGTGAATATAAAGTCAAACATAATCCAAAATTTGGGTGGAGTAGAAAGAAAGATTTACGAGCAGTATTCAATTTACATGCCCGAGCTCTCGAAAGCAAGATAGCTAAACAATCCGGCCTGTTATTAAGTATTTTTGTCAGCAATGGATACTACAATAAAGCAAAGGAACTCCGTGGTGGAAAACCTTGGCTAGGAGTTAATCTGGAAGCAGTAAATGAAGGCATCAAAATAAATAAACTTGTTCAAGGTGGTCCTGCAGAACTTTTCGGCATTCAGGCTGGAGACATCTTAACCTATATAGAGGGAATTGGCTCCTTAGAAGGAATAACCACAGCTAAGTTTTTAGAAAAGTTCCATCGGTTATCCACTACGAATTTCAGTTTGGTCAAGTTCTTAAGAAACTATCAGCAGTATCAGCGTAAAATGGTGTTTACCGTCGGACCTGATCTACCTTATTTGGCTGGCCTCCCCAAAAAATGGACTCCAAATTCAAGTCTATCATTAAAAAAAGCCATAGAAGTTGCTCAGTTAACCAGACTTCTCCGAGCAGACTATAAGGCTGGGAAAGATCTTTTAACCTCAATACGTTTCTACAAAAAACAAGAATATTTCAAGTCTGATTTACCAAAAGAAATTAATCTGGCGCACATGCGTATTCCACTGATCTCGGCCACCTATTCCACGCGAAGCCGGCCACCCATT
>CAYUCH010000236.1:0-4213 GCA_964443295.1 uncultured Desulfobulbia bacterium
CGGTAAACTGGCTCGTTTTATTACGATGATCGGCTCGCACACAGACCACGGACCAGCAGCGCATAATGTCACCATACGCCCAACTCGGATCAATGGGAGTTGTATATGAAGCCCATGATCCACAAATCGACCGACGAGTAGCCTTGAAAACGCTTCGACAAGACAAGATGTCCAGTGAAGAATTCGTCCAACGTTTTCTCAAAGAAGCCCGGGCCATTGGCCGTTTGTCCCATCCCAATATTGTTGCTGTTTACGATGTCGGTCGTGACAATGATACCATTTACATTGCCATGGAATACCTTGAGGGTGAGCCCATGGATAAGGTTATCAGCAGCGGCAAAACTCCCTTTGAGCAGGTGGTATCATTTTGTGTGCAGGTCGCGGAGACCTTGGCCTATGCCCATGAAAAAGGCATTATTCATCGCGACATCAAGCCTAGCAACATTATTATAGACAAGCGGGGCCATATTAAAATTACAGATTTTGGTATTGCTCGTTTCGAGGACCCCCAGGCCTCCGAAGCTACCCAGGCAGGGGTTATTCTGGGTACACCGGCTTACATGTCTCCAGAACAGGTAAAAGGCCAGCCGGTGGACAGAAGATCAGACCTTTTTTCATTGGGGGTTATTCTGTATGAATTGGCGACCAACAAACGCCCTTTTAGTGGCGAAAACATGGTTGCCACTTTTCATTCTATTCTTGAGGACACTCCACCTAAACCGACCAGGGAAAATGGTGAAATCCCAGAGCAACTTTCTTCAGTGGTCATGCGGAGTTTGGAAAAAGAACCTGAAAAAAGATTTCAAGATGGTAATGAAATGGCCACTTCATTACAAACCTGCCTTAAGACAACTACAGAGCCACCATCACAGCCACATTCCTCACAAGAATTCACCCACATTAAAGATTATGAGTCCACTAAGCCAAGAGTTATTGGTCCAGCACTTTTTGTGTCAATAATTCTGGCAGTTCTGACAGTCGCCGGGGTATCATTATTTATTAGAGGAGATAAAACCACGCAGGTTGAACAGATTGAAGCGGAAAAGGTAGAGCAACCACCTTTACCTCAAACAGTTTTGCGGGTTGATTCTATTCCTCAAAATGCGCAGGTATTTGTAAATAATGATTTTGTCGGAGAAACCCCTTTAAAAGCCTCAGTCAATCTTGGCAAACATGAAATCCGGTTAAGCTTATTTAATTATTATGACTGGGAGGCACAAATTGAACTGGTAGACCAGAAAGAGACGCCGCTTTATGTTCGACTCATTAAAATGGATCCTTAGGTGGACACATAAAATAATTTTGTGACCACTTTGTGACCCATTAAGATGTATGATGATTTTAAAATTGTAATTGTGCGAAACCTGTGACTAAATATAAGAAAGCAGGTTAACAACCATTAGTAAAGGAGAGGCAAATGAGGCTTGCAAAATCAATTCATCAGGTCATCCTGGCGGGGTTCTGTCTACTCTTCATGATTGGAAATGCCCATTCAGCACCCATCTTCCCTGGCCAGACAGCTCCAGATTTTTCTTTACCAGACCTTGCCGGTAAAGAACACAATTTAAAAGATATGGCTGGGCACACCATGATGATCCTTTATTTTTTCGATCCAGCTTCGGTTCCAAGCCAGGAAGGTCTTCTCCATTTGGACGAAATGGCAAAAAACTATAAAGAGGCAGATCTCATTGTTTGGGGTATCTCAAAATCTCCCAAAGATCAAACCCAATCTTTTGCCAAAAAAACCAAGCCTATTTTTCCAATTTTGACAGATAAGGGCAATGTGAGCGAGAAATACAATGCCCGCTTTGTTTTGCCAACAATATACATATTAGGACCTGGCTTGAAAGTTATGGATAATTTTCAAGGCGGAGGAAAAGCAACAGAAAAAATGCTTATAAGGTTAGCCGAAAGAAAGCTACAACAGAAAAACACCATGATGGCCAAGGTCATTACCCAACGGATTAGCAAGAAAAGCCCAACCAATAGTGAAGCCAAAAGCCTACAGGGATATGCTGCATTAAAAGAAGGCAAAACAGATGAGGCGGAAACCATATTTTCCAATTTGGAAAAACAAGGCGGAGAAGGAGAAGTTCTTGGCCAGGAAGGCTTGGCAGCCGTATACGCAAGTAAAGGGCAGTCAAAGAAGGCTTTACAACTTGCCGACAACATCGTTGCTAAAGATCCAGACAGGATCATGGCCCACAAGGTTCGTGGTGATGTTCTGCTCTCCCAAAATGATCATCAAGCTGCAGAGCAGGCATATTCCCAGGCTGTTTCCAGATCTGCCGGTGCTCCCCACCAGCAGGCCGAATCATATAATCAACTGGCCAGGCTGCAAGCCAAATCAA
This sequence comes from uncultured Desulfobulbia bacterium, assembly GCA_964443295.1. GTDB lineage: Bacteria > Desulfobacterota > Desulfobulbia > Desulfobulbales > CG2-30-60-27 > CAYUCH01. The sequence goes on from CAYUCH010000236.1 coordinate 2,352, forward strand.
AAAACTATCAAAAAGCCAGAGAACTTTATGACCAAGCAATTGACATCAATCCATATTATGTAGAAGCCACCTCCAACAAAGGTGTTACATATCAGAAAGAAGGTAAATGGGATGAAGCTCTGGCTTCTTATAAAAATGCCGTATCTGTCGATAATACAGATGCATTCTCGCAAGTTTTAGCACGTAAAGCAGCGGAGATGGTTGCAATTCAAAATGATATTGCCCGAAAAGAGCGCATTGATCGTTTAGTCAAAGACCTTGCCCAACGCTTTCGTGATCAAAAGGCGGATCGTCCTAAAAACGAAGATATGTGGACCTCAAAACCTTTGATTATGACCTTTGTGGACTTCCAGGAGAAAGGCGGCATGTCTGAACGTGACGGCCTGTCAATGGTATTGTCTGCCCAACTGTCAGACATGCTGAATAACACCGGTAGAGTGCAGGTAGTTGAACGTGTTGTTATGGAAAGGTTACTGGAAGAATTAAACCTGGGATCTTCTGACTTAGCTGACAAAGAAACCGCTCTGAAGCTTGGCAAGGTCCTGGCAGCCAAGATGATTGGCACAGGATCCCTTATGTTCATGGGCGATTCCACATTACTTAATATGCGTTTGATAGACACTGAAACATCTGCCATTCCAATGGTGGTAACCAGGCAACTTGACACCAGTAATGCCATGCAAAAAGACCTTCGCGACCTTAATAGGAATATACTGAAAACCGTTATCCGTAAGTACCCATTGCAAGGGTACATTGCCCAGGCAACGGGAGACAATGTGATTATCAACATCGGATCCCGTCAAGGGGTTGTGATGGGAACAGACTTTGAGGTTGTAGAACAAGGTGAGGCCATCAAATACAAAGGTAAAGTCTTGAAACCAGAGCCACATGCCATTGCTACTTTAGAGGTCATTAAAGTTGAACCTGATTTTTGCACTGCTCGCGTTATAAGCGATGAAAGATCAATAAAGAAAGATGATATGGTACGGGAAAAACTCAGCCAGACTTCTATCTAAACATTCGAAGCTGAATATATAATTTTAAAAGGGGCAGATTGTAATTCTGCCCTTTTTTTTTGTTAAAACTAAATACGCCTGAACACGAGATCAGGGATTATGTTGCACTTCACTTATGTCATTTGGCAAACTTTTAAGAAAATCTTGCAGCTCTCCATAGCTTTCGATGATTATACCACCCATTGCCCGAGCAGAATGGCGCATATTTCTCACTGCATTCCTGGAGTAGCTATCCTCACACCTGCCCTGCCCTTCAAGCCAATGTATGGTGTTGCCAATGGTGACAATGCTCCCGGAAACGATGAATGTGCCAACAGGAATGGACAGCAGGATGACGGAAGCGACAAGCAGTGCGTTTGGATCGCTGGTATTCCCAAGCCCTTCTAATGTTCCCAATAGAATTCCATCAACCACTTCATCGTCTGCACAACTCAAGGTCATCTTTTTCGTAACGAGCTGGCAATTGCTTTCTTCCGTTGATATTACTTTAGGTGAAAAGCAGCTGGTGTTTAAAAGGATGGAAGTTACGAGAAGTAATTTAAACCAATACGATCTTTTCATATTATTGTATAACCTTCTTCCATTTCTCAGTTTAGGAGCTCTATCCGGTGATGCCGTTTTTTAAGAGCAATTCGAATTCATCGGCCGGTAATGGTTTACTATAATAGTATCCCTGCACTTTATCACAGTCGTGGATTTTGAAGAAATATATATTCGCGTTATTTTTTTATAGGAAGAGCACACCTCTGAACTCCAGTCACACTTGAATCTCGTTTTGCGGGTTGTGGTTGAAAAAAAAAAAGGGGGGGGGGGGGGGGGGGGGGGGGGGGGGGGGGGGGGGGGGGG
>CAYUCH010000237.1:0-4188 GCA_964443295.1 uncultured Desulfobulbia bacterium
CCTCCTCGGGTATAGTACCCTTATCTTAGTGTCCGTGAAACTGGGGTTACCTCAACCTGTCCCCATTGCCACAAGACCCTTGAAACTTCTTCCGGGGGAAAGCAATCATCACAAAAAACCACGGTCTTGGAGCAGCCACTCTCCACCACTGCCGATGAAATCCTGGACCTCTGGGGTGATACTATCCCACTTGACAGCACCCCAACAATGACAATCAAATCAAGCGGTTCTGCAACCTTATCACAATCTAAACTCAACATAAAATCCTATTCTATTTACAAAGATGACCATGGTGCCGGCCAATACGCCGATTATGAAATAATCAAAGAACTAGGCAGAGGTGGCATTGGCGTCGTCCATCGCGCTCGCCAAACTTCCGTGGACCGCTCCATTGCCGTCAAAATGATCAAGGATCAACATCTGGGAAAACCGGAAGTCCATGACAAATTCCTCACAGAAGCCGTAGTCACCGCCTCCCTGGATCATCCGAACATAGTCCCCATTTACGACCTTGGAGAGGACGACAAGGGGCATGCCTTTTACACCATGAAAGAAGTAAAAGGTATCCCCTGGAGTGAAACTATTACCGACAAATCACAGCCGGACAATCTTTCTATCTTCCTGAGGGTTTGTGATGCCCTTGCCTTTTCTCATAACCAACAGATCATTCATCTTGACCTGAAACCGGAAAACATCATTCTCAGTGAGTTCGGCGAAGTACTGGTCATGGACTGGGGCTCCGCCGCTTCGGTGGTTGAAGACAGTAAGGCCATATATATCAAAAACATGGCCTCCGTTGTTTCATCACCGGCTTATATGGCTCCGGAAATGGCAAAAATTTCAGTAGATGACATAGGTATCAGGAGTGACATATATCAACTGGGCGGCATTCTCTTTGAAATACTCACTGGCAACCCACCCCACACCGGCACATCGGTAATCGACTGTCTGCGTAATGCAGCCAATAATATAATTCGGGGGACTGACCAGGAAAGCGAACTCATGGACATTGCCTTAAAAGCCATGAGTAAAAATAAAGATGATCGTTTTCAGACGGTCAAAGAACTTCAGGAGGCCATTCATCTTTATGAAGATCATCATGAAAGCCTTTCGCTCACATCACTCGCCCGGCAGCATTTAGATACAGCCCAAAGCAATCTCAACTACGAGATGTTCAATCAGGCTGTTTTTGCCTTTCGCCAGGCAGTGGAGATGTGGGGTGAAAACAAGACAGCCCTAGCAGGCCTTTCGAAAGCGCAACGCGCATACGGGCAATGTGCATTTGACAAACAGGATCTTGATCTTGCTTTATCGATACTTGACCCCAAAAACACCGCCCATGTGTCTCTTATTGAACAGGTTCAAAATGCCATAGCGCTTCGTGAAGATAGAAAGAAAAAAATCATTCTGTTCAAAAACACCGCTCTTGGCTTGGGGGTGATAATTTTCATTATTGTTTCCATTTCCTTTTTCTGGATCAGAGAAGAACAAAGAAATACAGAAGCCGCCCTCATTATGGCTCAGGAGGAGAAGGATCGGGCCGAAAGCGAAGCGCAACGGGCCACTTCCGTGTCACATTTCTTAACCGACATGCTCATCCAGACAGACCCCACTGGTACCGGAGGACGACATATAACGGTTCTGCAACTCGTAGAGGTGATGAGCAAAGAAATAGAACAACGCTCCGGTGACAACCTGCAAACCCAACACAGCCTGCATTCCACCATAGGCAGAGTTTTTCTTGGCCTGGGAGAATACGACAAAGCCTCTGTACATATACAAAAAGCCCAGGAATTGGCCGAAGAATTATTCAGCAAACAAAGTCTGGAATACATCAACGACCTTAATAATATGGCGGAAGTACTTCATAAACAGGGCAAACTCGTCACATCTCTACCCATGTTTCTGGAAGCAGAAAGACTGACTAAAGAAATTTCTAATGAAGACAATGGCATCCTTGCCAGAATTTATGACAATCTTGCTGAATTGTATCTCTTTAAAGGAGACTACGAAAAAGCAAAAACCCACTATGAAAAAGCATTGAATATCAACAAAATAATTTCAGGCGAAAAAAGTTTTTGCTATGCGGAAAGTCTCCACAATTATGCTGAGTACCATCGCCAGGAAGGAAATTACCAGGAGGCGGAAGAATTCTACCTTCAAACTTTAAAAATTTATAACGAGTCCATTGGGAAACATAATGCCTCTTATGCCATTAACCTCTCCAACCTTGCGGAACTCTATCGGGAACAGGGCCACTACACCCAGGCGGAACCACTCTACATAGAATCCCTTACTATCATGGGGGACGTCTTGGGGGAAAACCATCCAAATTATGGAATATGCCTCAATAATTTAGGACATGTGTATTACCTGCAGGCCGATTACCAGAAAGCAGAACCTATCTTTCAAGAGACGCTGGAAATCTACCGTCAAAGCATAGGTGAAAACCACCCATACTACGCCATTACCCTGAGCAGCCTGGGCAGTATATATAACGCACAATATCAACACGAGAAATCTCAAGTTGCCTATAAAAAGGCCTTACAGATCTTTCAAGCCCATTTTGGCAAACAACATGAAGAATACGCCACTGCTCTTCACAACCTTGCTTCCCAATATTATTTCTCCGGCGAATATGACAAAGCAGAAGTGCTAACAAGGGAAGCTCTGGATATTACTGCTCAAACCCAAGGCGAAGAACACCAGAGTTATGCCATCGGGCTTATCACTTTGGCAGAAATTTTAAGGGCTCAGGAACATTTAAAAGAGGCAGAAAGACAGTGTTTGAATGCCCTTGATATTTTTAAAAATCATACGGGCGAGAACACCCCAGCTTTTGCAGTCACTCTTCTCAACCTTAGTAGAATCATACATGAAGGAGGCGACCAAGACAAAGCAGAAAGACATGTAACAAGAGGTCTGGAAATCGCTAAAAACACCCTGTCCGATTCGCACCCTTACTATGCGTCCGGCCTCATCACCTTGGCAAAAATACAAAACAAAAAGCAGGCTTTTCAACAGGCAGAAAAATCATGTAACCAGGCCCTGGATATCTACAGAATGTCCGGAGAAACAACTCCACATTATGCCTCGGGTCTCTATTGCCTGGGATTGGTATACGAAAAACAGGGCCTTAATGAAAAAGCCCAAAAGTATTTTAAGCACTCCCTGAGCATTCGAAAAAATACACTAGGAGAGGAGCATCCGGACACACAATCTGTGCAAAACAAAATGCCCCACAAAACGGACAGGCGGAAATTTGAGATTAATGGAGAACCCACAAAAACCAACCTCCCCACTCATACCACACAGTGACAGAAAGAGAATATCAACACACCCCACTTATCGTTTGACTTGCAGCATATTCATCCCTATTTTCAATATAATGGAAAATGCTGTTAATAATTATTATTAATTGTCACAATATCGAACATAATTTCTTTTTCATTTGAACAATTTATGCTACCGTGGAAGGTGAAAAAAAATCTACAATGAACATACAGGCACCACCTCTGGATAGTGAATATCTGGAATGAGGATTTGAATTTTTTCTAACCCAAACCAAGGAGGTCGTACCATGAGATTGTGGCATTTTGTTTTCATTCTGGCTGCTTTACTGGTCATGCCGGTAAGCGGTCTTGCCGAGGAAGGCGAAACACCGCCGACTATTCCCGGCGTAAAAAATGTAAACGCAGACCAGGTAAAGAGTTGGCTGGATGAAGGAGAGGAAGTCTTTCTCCTGGATGCCCGTAAAACAAGCGACTTTGAAGCTGGCCACCTGCCGGATGCTGAAAACCTGAAAGTTCCCCTCGACCTCAACATCAGTGACGAGGCAATCGCCAAATCAGTCACCGCCCTCGCGGCCTACGAAGAAATCAAAGAGCTGGCCAAGAACACTATAATTGTAACCTACTGCAACAGTGCATCCTGATGGCAATCTCCCAAAGCCAGTTTGGCTTTAGTAAAATTAGGATTCACCAATGTTTATTGGTTCCGTACCGGTATGGCTGAATGGACCACTAAAGGCTACCCCACCGAATAAATACACACTCAAAGGTGATGCGGAGCATCTGCTACACGTGACGTAATAAGGGAAGGATTATGGACAAAAGACTTATCAAGGTCATGCTAGAATGGCGCTAGTTTATGGCTGTAGCACAGTATCTGCTTCTATGTTCCATTTCT
>CAYUCH010000238.1:0-4143 GCA_964443295.1 uncultured Desulfobulbia bacterium
AATGGGTGGCCGGCTTCGCGTGGAATAGGTGGCCGAGATCAGTGGAATACGCAATCCCCTGGCTGATTGCCTGTGCGACTGCCTGCCCTCTGCTTACGGCATTAAGTTTTCCTTTAATGTTTCTAATGTGAAAATTAACAGTTCTTTCACTGATACTCAGGATGATAGAAACTTCCCAAGAGGTTTTGCCTTCTTTAATCCAGTTTAAGACTTCCCTTTCCCGTGGTGTCAAATTTGAGAATTTTTCAGCCGGTTGCTGGGGAAGGTCCATCGGCGTCAGTCGTTTAAGGAGCATGAAAAGGTGGGGGGCTAATCTTTCTAAGACGAGATTTGTTTGATGAGAATTATTAATTTCATTCCCCGCCAGTGATAATATTTCAATGCTCTTTGGGGCACTTTGCCAGCCGGTAAATGTAAAGCCTCTTTTCAAACCCACATCTTCGGCACAGGAAAGAAATTCAGGTTGAGGCCCAAATTTAGCATAGGTATTATGCCAATATTGTAGCCCTTGGTTGCGACAACTTTCCTGCATTATCGGATCAATTTTCCAAAGTTCATTCTGTGCGTAGAGTTCAACCCATTCTTCAGGGAAATTGACATTGTTGACCCTGATGGGTTGCAGGCCATTCTTTTCTGAAAGGAATTCGCAGAGAATAGCAGAATTGGCCGAAAGGAGTGAGCAGGCCTTTTTTATAATTCCATGGAACTCATTAGGATTGTTACACAAGGTGCATTGGTGAATAATCTCCAGAAGATCGACAAGCTCTTTTTTTGAAATAAGGTCAAGAGGTTGCATAGGATTGTGCCAATTCACGTCTGATCGGGTGTGACCTGCCCAGCACAATAGGTGCAAGATAGGTTCTGCTAATTTATCAAACTGGAAGGCAAATGGTTCTTCCAGAGAATTAGGTATTGCCTAATTTATTGTAGGTATATGTTCAGTGCGCTTTATAAAAGTGCTTGCCTGTTTGTTATTGTTATTCATAGAAGTATAAAAAAAGATTCTGGGTTGATCACTCTGTTGCAGATAAACATGGATAAATGCCAACTCCTTTGATTTTACTCTTTATTTTTGATTTTGCAAATTTGTTTTTCCTGGCAAGTGGAGTTTTGCTTGGCTGCTTTTCTCCCATTAAAGTGTATGGAAAAAGGTGGTTTTGTCTTATTCTTAGTAAGAAGAGATGGCGGTCTTGCCTCTCTAATATGTAGAGCTTGGTTTGTTCGACGGTAAGCTTGGATGTGAAATATTTTTAAATTTGGTTGAATGTTTTTTCTGTAATTGTCGCTGTTAGGGTGGATGTTTGCAGGTAGGTGGTGGCGCTTGGATAATATCCGCTAATGATTTGTCGGGAGAAAAGAGAAGGGTGAGAAAAGGTTTGGGAGGGCTGCTCGGTCAAAAGGTAAAGTCGATCATGTGTTTTAACCACGGGCATTTTTATGTATGCCCGTGGATTTATTTATGGTTGGCCATACAATGTCTTCGATCAAACTGTCAGTATTGCCCGAAATGGAACTCTCCCTTCATTAATGTCATCAAGTGCTTCACATGCATCTTCAAATAGATACTCTTTGGTTTTGGCTCGGATAATTCCTTCTGCTGCCAGATTTAATATTGTCTTCATGTCTTGTTTTGTACCCACTGGAGCACCAGTTATTTGGATTTGTTTTTCAATTATTTGATCAGCGTCAATAGTCATTTTTTCTGATCCGGCCCCAACAAGGATCATTCTGCTATTTTGACTTACTGCATCGATATACGGTCTGAGGTCATAAGGGGAGGGCAGGGTTGAGATGAGAACATCTGCTCCTCCTAGTTCTTTGAGAACAAGAGCCTGGTCCTCTGGTTTTCCGACAATACAATCAGAAGCGCCGAGGTCATGGCACTGATTTACTTTATTTCTCGAACGTGTTAGCGCAATAACATCAGCCCCAGCTATATAGGCAAATTGGAGTGCAAGATGTCCAATTCCCTTTATACCAAGAATAGCCACAGTCTCTCCAGGTTGAACTTGTGCGAGGTTCAGGGCCGCATATGCTGTTAATCCAGCATAAAATAATGGTGCAGCTTGTGTGAATGATAGTGTTTTGGGTAGTGGCGTTATAAGCTCAGCAGGAACTTTAATGTATTTTTCAAATTGCTTATTTATAGATGTTTGGTTTGAGTTCAACAGGTTGTGTATATGGCCTCGTGGGCTATGCGTGCTATGGATCCATGGAAGACCAACATGATCACCTTTGCTGAGTGAGGTTACATTGTCGTCAATCTCTTCTATGATGCCAGTAAGTTCATGAGATGGAAGTTGCATTTGATTAGTGCATGACCATCTTCGATTTGCATCCATGCTTTTGTTATAGCTGATGCCACATGCTTGTAATTTGATGAGGACTTCACCGGTATTCACTTTTTTCATTCTACTCATTTTCAGTCTCCTCCTTAATTTGAGCCAAAGAGCATTGTGTCGGGGGGGCAGAATTACACATTTACATGTTGTGAAATGGGCCGATTATACATTTAACTCGTCCAGCATTATTTTAAAGCTGTAGGAACCTGCAGGTTTATAAAATGCAAGCCGGAGTCGGGCTGTTTGTGAAAATAGCAGGGTTTCGTTTTGTGTGTTTCGATGAGGTATTGGGTTAGGTATGCTTGGGGTGACTGAAACAATATGCTAAATTATGATTTGTTGGTCTTAAAGAGTGGCTCTAGTTGGCAGAGTTCTGCAAATGTTGCGATTTGGTCTTTATACTTGCGTACATAAGGGCAATCCCAGATAGCTAATAATGTGTTGCGTAAAGCATAGACGGGTTTTTTTTCATCGGTATCTAAATCGAGTCGGCGCTCTAATATATAGGAAAATATTTGGGGACGTCGGCAGACTTCAGGACGTTTTGGGTAGATAGTGCACGCATTGCCTTTAGGGGTAAGGTTGGGGCATCGGCTATAGCGTGTTAAAATGAGGCTCCACCCGCTTTTCCAGTGATAAAGAGCTGGCGGGTTTGAATAAAATGGTGTGCCATTATGGGAAAAAGGTGGTGAGTCTTCTGGTGTAATGCTACGGCTTAAGTCAGTGTCAATATGGCTTAAGGGGAAGAGGTTTTTCTCATTAGGCATTAAAGGGATTTCAAAAAAATCTTGGTTCATTTTTTCCGTAGGTCCTACGCAGCATAAATCACAACCACATGGATAGCAAAGTGCGCTGTTGATCTCTTCCAATTCACGAGTGATGACTTGGTGGCAAATCCATGCTTCAAGGGCTTCCATGCTTTCCGCGAGTTCTCCTTGCTCATTTATAATCACTACGGGTAGAATTTCCGGTGTTTTTAACCCCTTCAAATTTTCTAAAATGTCAAGATAGGGCGCTAAGAGTAATGCGGGTTTTTGATAAACAAGAGGACCCTGCTCGATTTCATCTGGCAGCTCTTCAAGTAACTCACTAACAGCTTCAAAAGGTCCTGTTAAAAAAAGAAGGTGCAAAAGGCGGATGAGTGGGAGGATTGGTTGCTGTAAACGTTCTAACCCAAGGTTTTTTTGTTCAGAATTGGCAAGCATGATTGTATCTACCTTGGGTGCATATGAATTGCAATAGATGAACAGAAATTCGTGTTGTTTCCCCTGTTTTCTCTAAAGGGAGACCACTTCATAATGTTATGCTTGACCGGGTGTGATCTTGTGGTAAAATACTGTGTTCAATGTTTTTTCGGTGACTATTTATGGATGATTTTGAAAAACACTCTTTAGTTGCTCATTTAGCGGATCTTCGTTCTTGCCTGGTAATTTCTCTCTTGGCAGTAATGGCAGGATTTGCGGTGAGCTATGCTTTTGTTCGTCAAATCGGCGATTATTTCTTTAGACCCCTCTTTGAGGTATTGCCTCAGGGGGGAAGTCTCATCTTTACATCATACCAAGAAGCCTTTTTTTTTATCTAAAGCTGTCTTTGGTCTGTGGGGTACTTCTCGCTTCTCCTGTTTTATTTGTCCAAATTTGGCGTTTTATTGCTCCTGGACTCTATAACCATGAAAAAGAAATTGTAATGCCGTTTGGACTTCTGTCCGGTTTTTGTTTTCTTGGTGGGGCGTCTTTTGGCTATCTTGTCGGTTTTGCACCCGCAATTGGGTTTTTTCCGGGATATGCGTGTGCCATTTTGT
>CAYUCH010000239.1:0-4087 GCA_964443295.1 uncultured Desulfobulbia bacterium
ACCCTCGCTCTTTCAATAGCGCTGTGTCAGATTAAGTCTGAACTAATTCATATAAGTTACTCTACTTCGGCACTCTGTTTGTCAGGCTCTATAACTACCTTCTCCTTCTTTTCCTTTGGCGGCGTATTTATTACCTTAAGAGCTTCTTTGCTTTGGGAAATCTGCACGTCAACCTTGGCTCCCCTGGAAATAGAGATAAATTCTTTATACAGTATTTCTCCTTTTCCTCTGGAATTTGCCCCTATTTCGATATCATTGCCCTCAAGTTTTCCATTAAATTCACCATCTATAAATATTTTCCCCCCTGCATTTACTTCTCCCCCATTGAACTTGCCAGATATTTTTACATCCTTCCCTGCGGTAATGTTTCCACCATTCAGTTCACCCTCAATATTAACACTGCCTTCTTTTGTTTCTATATTTCCATTGCAGCATCCTTTTATATGGATGTTGGAATTTTTTATTGAAGTTATATTACCTTCTACGTCGCCGCTTAATTCCAGATCACAGGTGACATTAATATCTCCTGTCAGCTTGCTGCCTTTTAAGATTTTGTTCACACGTAAACTTCTATCAGCTGTCACTGATGGTCTCATGGAAACATCCTTCGGCACATCTGTCGTCAGTTCGCTTTTGTCTTGCTCTTTATTCCCATCGCTGGTTGCTTTGCTTTTTTCTTCGTATGAGCTCTTTCTGAACATTCTGTCCCTCCATTTCTATAGTGGGTGGTAGCGCCTAGATTATGCTCTTGTCGTCTCGTATTGAAAATTGAACCACATTATTGGTTACTCCCATTGCCAGGGATTGTCAAGCAACAGCAATGTGCGAGGCTGGCAGAATGGGCTTAATCTTTGACAACCTTTCTAGAAATCCACCAAGTGCCTTTATTCAGGAATGTTAGGAATTTTGGTTATCTCACCTTTATAATTTCGTAAGGTGTATTCTTTCTCATTTTTATCGGCAATATAGTAGTCCGGCATTAACGGAATCTTACCAATTTTAGTTGCCAGTACGTACATGGGTTGTGCCAGACCAGTGGTATGGCCCCGCAGGGCATCTCGGATCAGCTCAGCACCCTTCTCCACTGGGGTACGAAAATGGTCTATCCCGGGTGCAGGTTCACAATAAAAAACATAATAGGGACGTATGCGAGTACGCAGTAATTTTTGATGCAGTTCTCTGAAGGTGTCCACATCATCATTAATACCCTTCAACAATACCGCCTGATTCCCCACATTGATGCCACAACTCATAAGTTCGTAAACTGCTTTTGCAGTTTCTTCGGTAATCTCTTTCGGGTGGTTGCACTGCGTATTAATCCAGACTGGAATTTTGTGGAAACCGCCGATAGCTTTTTTCAGTCCTTCGGTAATACGATGAGGCAGTACTATGGGTAGCCTGGAGCCGATGCGAATCATTTCTATATGTGGCATCTCGCGAAGTTTGGCAATCAGGTATGCCAATTTATCATCAGACAAAAGTAATGGATCGCCACCGGTAATCAGTACGTCGCGAATCTCCTTGTGTTCGGCAATCCAAGCCAGTCCTTCTTCAACATCAAAACGTAACTTTAAATCCTGATCAACAACCAATTCCTTGCGGAAGCAATGCCGACAATAATTACAACACACTTCTAAAACGGTGAAAGCTATACGATCATGATACTGACGGGCAATACTGTCAGGGCGAACTTCTTCGGTCGCTCTATTCTCTTTCCAGATCAGGTAGTTTTCCATCCCATATTCATTAACCTGTTCCTGCATGGATGGAATCACCTGCCTGCGAATCGGACAATTGGGATCATCCCTATCCATCAAGGAGGCAAAATAGGGTGATGTTCCCCACTTTGTTTTCAAAGTCTCAAGTGCTTTCCTTTCTTCAGCCGAAACATTGACATACTTTTCCAGCTTTTCAAGTGTGTCCACTTGATTCTTCATCTGTTCAATCCATTCTTCTGGCATCAATTCCTCTCTCGTTTTCTTGGGCATATAATTATTAATTCCTGCACCATAACAAACAGACAGAAAGGGGGCAGATTTATTTTTTTCTTTTGTTGTTAGGTAAAAAAGTATATGTATGTAGCCGACTATCGGCGAACGAGGAAGGACGAGCACTTCTAGACATATCTATCTTCTTTTGCGCATTTTTAAAATTTTAGGAAGATAGAAGGAAAAGTATGTGTGAATTGAGCACAGAAGAAGAGTCGTCCGAGGAATTGAATACTATTGATTTTCGCACATTGGCATGGAACACCGAACTCGCTAACAATGTTAATTCCCTGAAAAAACTCCAACTGTATTTCTCTCTGACCGAAGAGGAAAAGCACTCCATGCATGAAGTGCTGGATAATCATCCCATGAATATCCCGCGCTACTACCTCAGTCTCATCGATCCCAACGATCCCAAGGACCCCATTCGAAAACTGGCAATACCCACCAGCGAGGAACTGGTTGTAGCCGGTCAAATGGGGGAAACCACTGGAGACCCGTACGGTGACGACAAGCATAATAAAGGGAACGGGATTCTCCACAAATATCCATATTCCGCTCTGGTCGTGGCCACTGAATACTGTTCCATGTACTGCCGCCACTGCTTCCGCAAACGCCTGGTGGGTCTGCCCAACGACAAGACCGTTGAGAATTTCCAGAATGCTGCCAAGTACATTGCCGAGCACAAGGAAATCACCAATGTGATTATTTCAGGTGGCGATCCCATGATGTTGGCCACCTCTGTTATTGCCAAGATGCTAGACGCCCTGAAAGATATCGATCATGTAAACTATGTACGCATTGGAACCCGCACTCCTGTGGTCTATCCCCTTCGCTATTTCGATGACGAGTTGATTGAAGTATTACGCGATTTCAACCAGCACAAAACACTTTACATCCCTACCCACTTCAACCACGCCAACGAAATAACTGATTTGTCCAAAGAAGCCGTGATGCGCATCCGTAATGCCGGAATCACTGTCAACAACCAAGCCGTGTTCCTCAAGGGCGTCAATGACACTGTTCAGGACTTGGAAGACTTGATGAACGGCCTGGTTCGCATCGGCGTGAATCCCTATTACCTCTATCAATGCATGCCCGTTTCGCGCGTGCGCCATCATTTCCAGGTGCCCCTGAAACGCGGGGTGAATATTGTATCAGAAGCGAAGCGCCGTTTAGACGGCTATGCCAAGCGCTTCAAGTTCATCATGGGACATGACATCGGAAAAATCGAGATTTGTGGACGTAAAGACGATATGCTGGTGATGAGTCAAATCCACGCGCGCCCCGAACATCCCGAAGAAGCCTCGCGCATTCTCATGGGCAAAATGACTGAAAACGCCGGTTGGTTCGAAGACCTGGAGTTGATGTGACAATGACGGAAACAAAAAAGTTCAACCCTGAAAAGCGAAAAAAGCTCAACAATCCTGAAAGGTTGCAGTGGATACCTCCGGAACGCATATGGGAACTTGTGGCAACACCAGGCGCTTCCCGTTTTGCGGACATCGGTGCAGGCACCGGCTACATTACATCTGAAGTGGCAAGATTCGCTGGAGAGGGAGCTGTAATTCATGCCCTTGATATAGAACCGCTGATGGTCAAGGAAATGAAAGAGACGCTCCCTGTCGGATTATCAATCGAACCAATGCTCATGGAAAAAGACATCTTACCTTTTGCCGACAACAGCATTGATGGAGTCTGGTTGACCACCCTGTATCACGAGTTAGATTCACCCGTCCCGCTGCTTGCCGAGATCAAACGAGTTTTACGCCCCCAAGGCCGTGTGTTGGTGATTGATTGGGAAAAGACAGAAGAAGCCTGCACACATGGACCTCCCCTGTGGCACCGAGTAGATCAAAAAACCGCTATCACGCAAATAAACCAAGCCGGCTTCACCGATGTCACCATTCAGGATGGCTTTACTCACCATTATGGAATTCGTGCACTAAAAAGATAACCTCCACGATTTATCCATATTCATCGACCCAAACAAAAAAGCCGAAATCCTTAATTGGATTTCGGCCTGAATTTTCAAATGGTGCGGAGGTGCGAATTCCAGACGATCCCGACCACCCATTCCATTTGATTCCGGCCACTGA
>CAYUCH010000240.1:0-4055 GCA_964443295.1 uncultured Desulfobulbia bacterium
TTTTATACTAAAAATATGACTAAAAACCCACGTTTATTTTACGTAATTGGTATTACCACTATCTACTTTTAATAAAATTCGAGCATGAGTGATTTTGTAGGCCTGTGTTTTTCCCGTTTTGACAATCTCTTGTAGACCCTTACGTTCTTCCTTTGTTAATTTGACGATGTATTTTTTCATTTTGGAATCCCCTTTTACAGGGGTATACCACATTATTAATTTTATTACTCGTCAATTCATTGAAATCGGTGTACTAGTGATTTTGCAGATGGAAATCGATCCTTCATAATCGATATTTGTTTCCATGATAATGGCACGATGCAATTTTGATTTTAGCATTTTTAAATACATTGGAACCTCACTTATTCATCATAAACGCATCATGTAAACCGAGCAGGGTTAAATCAGGCTCAATGATATCGAATATGTTTTCATCTTTATATAAGTAGGCACATCCGCCAGTTGCAATAATAGTAGCGCGTTTTCTCGAAAAACATTCTTTGGTAAATTGATGAATAATTTCATTAATTGCACCGAGTTGGCTGTAATAAATATCGCTTTGAATGCTGGCTGCGGATGTTTTTCATGAATATCCTCGGGTAATAACTTTAGGCGATTGCCTATACCCAAGCTATTTTCCATGCCGGGAATGAACTACTGGGTGGTGTATTGCAGTGAAGCTACCTTAAAATTGGTTTGGCATATTTCCTGACCTTCAAATACACCGGCAACGGATTCTAGGGCCTGTTTCTGGAAACCAAGATTTGGATCAAACTTGATTTTTATTGTGCACCTCCTGTTTTAACCACAGAACACACAAAAGACACAGAAAAAGAGTTTGGAACCACAGATGGACACAGATAAGCACGGATATTGTTAAACCACGAAAGGCATGAAATAAACGAAAGTTGATTATTCATGGTTGCCTCCTTTTTTCTTTTGTGTCGTGAGTTGTTTAATGGCTTTGTCAAAGTCGGATTCGATGCGCTGGGTCTTGTTGAACTTGTCATATTCGGCAAAGGCCTTTTCTTCGGCCTTTTTGCGAGAGATGGAGCCATAGCCTTCAAGGATCTTGTATTCGTTAAACTCCAGGAAGCGGTTCACGCTTTCGGCAAAGCTTTCCATTGTAAAAGTGGTGCGATTTTCAATGATCCGCTCGATGTAGTCGAAGAAGGCGGTCACCGTCCGCTCCAGTTTTTTGATTTCCTCTTCTGGCAGATAATTCTTTCCAATAGTCGTATCGGATTTGAGGACACGCCCATCCGGCGCATTCTTGTAGTTCATCATTCCCATCAGCGGTTTTTCGGCATCGGCATTTAGATAGATGATTTCCGCCGCCGTGTGCCCGATGATGGCAAAGTGAAACTTATCCTGCACATGAGCATAGAATTTCCGAGTAGTTTCTGATTTGGGGTCATAGTCACTGCTGCATTCCGAAAAGATGTCGGTAATCTGCTGGTAGATCCGGCGTTCAGATGCGCGGATGGAGCGAACACGTTCCAGCAACTCGCGGAAATAATCCTTGCCGAAATAACGCCCGTTTTTCAGGTGCTCATCATTCATGGCAAAGCCTTTGGTGATGTATTCCTTGAGCAATTGAGTTGCCCAAATACGGAATTGGGTGGCTTTCGATGAGTTCACCCGATAGCCGACGGAAATGATGGTGTCGAGATTGTAGAATTTAACTGAACGGGTCTGCGTTTTCCCATCAATTGCCCCATGCTGAGTGGTCTGTTCCAAAATGGAACTAACCACTTTTTCCTCCAATTCACTGGATTCGAAGATGTTCTTTAAATGCTTGGTGATGGCCGGCCGTTGTACGCCGAAAAGCTCGGCAATGCGATCCTGAGTCAACCAGATCGTCTCGTCGTGCAGAATGCACTCCACCTTTACCTGACCATCCGGCGCAGTATAAAGTAGAAAATCGGTCAACTCATCCTTCGTGGTCAAGCGGCGTTTATTATTTTCAGTCATGATGAAATCCTCAGTTTAACCACAGATGGACACGGATAAACACAGATATTCTTCAACCACGAACCAGCCGTCGACAAAAGGCTATGGCGGTCAAGAAGGCACGAAATAAACGAAAGTTGATTATTCATGGTTGCCTCCTTTATCTTGAACTTCCGAGGATTTCTCGTGAGTTGCTTTTTTTAGTGTTTCTTTGTCAGGAAGGTAAAGTTGGTAGGCGGAAGCGTGAATGTTGGCATCCTTTGGTAAGATCAGTTCAACCAGGCGTTCATCCTCCGAGCTAATCGTGAGCAAAACCACATAGTACGACCAGCTTAACGAAAATTTGACAGACAGTGTCTGTTGAATCTTGGCATATCCTTGATAAAATTCCCAGAATTTACGCAGATTTATCTCGAACATACCTTTCAAATCAGATTGTTTAAACTCCATAATATACCAACCGAACAACCAGTCGCGCACCACCAGGGCAATAGCCACTGAATGCGCCGCCTGCGTCTGCTCAAACAGCCCAACCAACCCTTCAAAACCAACGTCCGTGTTTTCTGTGTCTTCCGTGATTGCCTTCTGCTTTCGTGTCTTTTCGTGGTTCATAATCACAAACTCCTTACATCAATAATGCCAGCTATCCTAAGAATCTGAACCGCATTAGTTTTGACTACCATTCTTAGGGTAAAATATGGATACTGTCAATTTCCTGTTTAGACTCATTCCCATAGCCAAGATATGCGTTTGCTTTAGGGTAATTTCTTGAAAAAATTGTGACCAATCTTTAGACTCGCATGTATGGTCCAGTTAACAGCGACTATCGATAATTCTGAGTTATTATGTAACGATTGCATTACTATTATTCACATAAATAACATGAGGATGATGAGTTTTCAGCTCGTCATTATCAATGAGCGCATAGCTACAGATGATCAATGGATCGCCGATTTCCGCTAGTCGTGCTGCTGCGCCATTTTAGGCAAATTTCATTGTTTTCTCCAATAATGGCATAGGTTGAAAAGCGCTTACCATTATGGCAATTGTAGATTTCTAGATGCTCATAGGCATGGATATGTACTTTTTCACATAATATTTTGCAGATGGAAATCGATCCTTCATAATCGATATTTGCTTCCATGGTAATGGCACGATGCAATTTTGATTTTAGCATTTTTAAATACATTGGAACCTCACTTATTCATCATAAACGCATCATGTAAACCGAGCAGGGTTAAATCAGGCTCAATGATATCGAATATGTTTTCATCTTTATATAAGTAGGCACATCCGCCAGTTGCAATAATAGTAGCGCGTTTTCTCGAAAAACATTCTTTGGTAAATTGATGAATAATTTCATTAATTGCACCGAGTTGGCTGTAATAAATACCGCTTTGAATGCTGGCTGCGGATGTTTTTCCTAATGCCTTGGATGGTTATAGGACAAGTTACTGATATTTTCTCCCTGATTATACGACCAATACTTGCTAAGGCTACGCACAGTTAACCATCACCTTTGAAAGGACAACACAATGACACTATTTCTAACACAAACACCCAAGGCTTCCAATGCCTACAAAGATGCAACCGGCGATGCATTACAGCCAGGTAACACTGTTTATGCATTCTGCTCTAAAAAAGGCGAAGCAGGATTGGAACGTGCAGTTGTTCACAACCAATCACTTTCCAAGTGCTCCGCAAAAACGAACATTGCCATTACAAAAGAGACAGATCAAACAGCTTGTGCTTCAAGGCAAAGCATATTTAAAAAGAAATCAGATGCCCAAACAGCTCTCTTACAACAGATCAAGCAACAACCACCTTTACCATTAATCTGGTCTAATGGTAATACGAACTGTATACCACAAAAAGAAGTCAATAAATGTGCACATATCAATAGCAAAGATAACTCTGAAAATATCTATAAATGCTATTTAATGGAAAAAGGCATTGATATCGATGCCATGACTGATACTCAATGCATGAATACATGGTTAGGCATATTGAACGAAGGCAATCCACCCACACAGGCTCGTATATATATCCTACATTCCCGGCATACTCATAACGAGGATGGCGGTTTAATCTCCAATGCGTCA
>CAYUCH010000241.1:0-4034 GCA_964443295.1 uncultured Desulfobulbia bacterium
ACGAGTGCATGACCTGCTTCGTGATAAGCAGTAACTTCTTTTTCCCTTTCTGTAATGATCATCGAGGTACGTTCAGCTCCCATCATTACTTTGTCTTTGGCTTTATCAAGGAGGTCCATATTCACTTTGTCAGCTTTGGTTCTCGCTGCGAGCAATGCTGCCTCATTAACCAAGTTGCCGAGATCAGCACCACTGAAGCCTGGTGTACCTTTGGCAATTGTCTTCCAATCCACATCATCATCAAGGGGAGGTTTCTTCCCATGCACCCGGAGAATCATTTCTCGTCCACCTACATCAGGCATAGGCACGACAACTTGCCGGTCAAATCGACCAGGGCGTTTTAAGGCAGGATCCAATATGTCCGGACGGTTGGTTGCTGCAACAATAATGATACCTACGTTGGCATCAAAACCGTCCATTTCGACCAAAAGTTGATTAAGGGTTTGCTCACGCTCGTCATTTCCTCCTCCTTGCCCGGCACTTCTTTGCCGTCCTACTGCATCGATCTCATCAATAAACACGATACAAGGCGCCTTTTTTTGAGCCTGTTTAAAGAGATCGCGAACCCGGGAAGCACCAACCCCTACATACATTTCTACAAAATCAGAACCACTTATGGAAAAAAAAGGTACTTGTGCTTCACCGGCAATGGCTTTTGCAAGCAGAGTTTTTCCTGTTCCTGGCTCACCTGAGAGCAAAACCCCTTTGGGTATATATGCTCCAAGCTTAGTAAAAAGCTCTGGATCCTTCAGAAAATCAACAATCTCACTCAATTCTTCCTTTGCCTCTTCGATGCCGGCCACATCCTTGAAGCTCACCTTTGCCTCTTCGTCCTCAATTAATCGAGCTTTACTTTTGCCAAACGCCATCATGCCTTTCCCTCCGCTACCACCACCGCCTTGGGATTGCTTCATGAAGAAAATCCACACACCAATGAGCAAAATAATGGGAACCCACGAAATGAGGGCGTTGATATACCAAGGGGGATCTTTCTGTTCAACCACATCCATTTGAATACCGGCATCAAGCATCGCAGTGGTAATTGCAAGCTGAGGTGGCAAGGTTGTACAGAATTTTTTTCCTGTTGAATCAATACCTTCTATCTCATGGCCGTCAATTTTGACATGTTTCACCACCCCGGAATTCACATCAGCCAAAAAGGCATTATAGGTAATCCTATTGACATCTTCCTTGGAACCGGAAAACATATTAATCAAAATGACAATTCCTAAACCAATGACCAACCAGATGGAAAGGTTGCGCAATAATCTATCCAAGATAAATCTCCTTAAGCATTCACAATCAACAACGGACGGTTACTTATACTGTTAAAAAATGCTCAACTTATTTTCCCACAAACGACAAACACTCTTGCTTACAATTTCTTAGGCCTAATGAATATTATCAAGACTCAGATGATAAATCCTGTGCAGTCCAGGTATGCCTTTAAGCTCAAAAAAACCAACGAGTTTGGTTATAATACCTGGATTTTTTTCCAGCTCTATTTCAACATTCTCTGTAACCAATATTCGGTTTGATAATGGCATTTCTTCTTTCTTCATACCACCTTTGGCAGTAATTAGGTTTCCTGGATTTACACCTTCGACTCGGAATGTCATGTTCACAGCAGATCCAAGCCGATCACCATTTTGATCAATACGTGCCTCGCCGAAGTTAATGGCAAAGCGTAAATTGATTTTTTGATTTTCATCAACTGTTTCATTTATTTTTTGTACATTCATTAATACTTTAAGACAAAATCTTACGGCGTTTTCAATAGTTACAAAGGTAATCAAAAAACCATCACCAGTTCCTTTCATAAACTGGTATTTTTCCCTTTCAGCAATCGGGTTGACAACACTTCCTAGTTTTTCCATAAGTTTTAAGGAAAAATTGTCACCAAACCGTGAAGCAATATCTGTTGAGTTGCATAAGTCGATAACAACAATTGCCTCAGTAACTGTTGCTTCAGTGGTAATTTTCCGTCTTTGCATCGAACGAGGACTATCTTCTTTATCCCTTGTACGAAAAAATTTTCCTGTGAGAACTTTTAGAGTATGCACTGCTGCATTCCGTACATCTTCACTTGGATCTGCAAGACATTGTTGAAGGTCGTCAGCCAACTCAGGATTTTGCAATACTTCCATGGCCCGAATTGCAGCGATCTGAATCTGTTTTCTACCACTATAAAGACAATCTCGCAGGGGTTGCAGAACCGTTTCACCGCCAATATCAGCAAGCGCATTTGGCACTGCTTTTCCAGTTTCATGATCTTCTAACAAATTTACCAATGGGCCAACTGCATCGGCACTTTTAAGTTTTCCCAGTGCTGTTACAGCCTTTTCTCTCACCCACCAGTCTTCATCATCAAGTCTTCTTATTAAGCCGTCAAAAGCTGACATATCCTGAACCTGAACAAAAAATTCCACTGCACAACGACGGACATTTTCATCATCATCATCTAACATCAAAACAAAGCCGTTGACTATATTACTACCTTCAAGAGAAATTAAGGAATCGGTAGCAATCTGACGTACCCACCAGTCGGAATCTTTTATGGCATCCATGAGTGCAGTACTCGTATTGGGGTCTTTCATCTGTTTTAGTACTTCAACAGCACAACGTCGGACATCGACATCACCACTTCGTAATAAATTAATCACATCTGGAACTATATCAGCATCGGAAATTTCAATGAGGGCATCTGTTGCTTTTTGCCGAAGAAGTAAATCGTCATCTTTTAACAATTCAAGAATTGGGCGTGTGGCACGCTTGTCTGCCAGATTTTTCAATGCATCTATGGCAAAACTTCTGATCTGCGGCTCTCTTTCCTCTAAAAGGCGCATCAAAGGTTCTACACTATCGGGCTCCTTCAATTTGGTTAGGCTCTTAACAGCCTGCAATCGAACCCCTGTAGAATTCTCACGTAAGGCCCGGACTATAAGTTGCCTCCCTTCCCTACCACCCACCTTACTAAGCACCTTGATGATGTTTTTTTTCAATTCCGTATCAGCTGGATTAAACATTGAAATCAAAGGTGCTTCACAGGCTTTGTCCTGTAGCTTCGATAATAGTTCCACAGCATTATTTCTTGAGTAAATATCAGGACTTTTAAGGCTCTCGGCTAGGAGGACTGCTGAAGAGTGAGGCCATCTTTTGACAATCAATTCTTTGGCAACCCTGCGAACTTCATCATACGGGTCACCGATGAGCATTACCATTATGTCAAGACAGGAGTCGTTGCATAATTTCCCGAGAATAAATTGCGCATCACTAGAAGTAATTTTTCTATGCTGAAAAGCATCGATGGTCCGCTTAAAAGCAACCATCCCATACCCTTGGAGTTCAGAAATTATTTCTACCTTCTGAAGTTTGTCTTCAGAAGTGCGAAATTGCTCAAGCAATTTATTTATCTTTCTTCCTTCGAACAAGACTATGAATTACCCTTTTTTTTCTGCTGATCGATCATGTCGCCCAAGGACCGCAATAAGTCAATCGCTGAAAGCATTCCAACTAATTCTCCCTTTTTGTCTAAAACAGGAGCAGCGCCTATATGATTTTCAAGCAACAATGTAACTGCCTTATTAAGTGTATCATAAGTGTGAAGAACATGGACATTATGAATCATCACATCCCTCACTAATATTGTATTATCTAAATAATATACGTGCGAAATATCATGGGCTTCATCAACCCAGTTGGGCCGCCGCAACTCTCTATCACTAATTATACCGATCAAATTATTTGATTCATCAACAATGGGTAGATGTCGAATAGAATGCTCTTTCATTTTAAAAAATGCTTCACGTATCCCGATATCCGAAGTTATGGAATAGACTTGGCGCGTCATATAATTGCTGACCTTAATCGCCGGCATAAAAACCTCCATTGTTACATCGTTGTGGTACCTAAAAAATCAGGCCTATTTAAAGTGAAATCTAAGATTATATAACCTAATGGAATACCATTAAAATCTCAACAATGCGAATTCCAGACGATCCCGACCACCCATTCCATTTGATTCCGGCCACTGA
>CAYUCH010000242.1:0-3717 GCA_964443295.1 uncultured Desulfobulbia bacterium
GAAGTCTTGGCAAATGCCGCTTAACCAACTGTCCGTGAAAACGGGGCTAGCTCAAGGGGTCAAGGGGTCAAGGGGTCAAGGGGGTAAAAGTTTGATCGTAATTTCCTTTTAACCTTGAACGGTGAACCAGACTTGATTGGTCTCATGGTGCACGAAATACTTCAACATTTGTATAGAATAAAAGCGGTTTAGTACTGAATAACAATGCAAAAAATCATGGCTGTCATAAAAAAAGAATTGCTATTGCTCAGGCGGGATAGAACCGGTCTGTTGCTGCTTTTTCTTATGCCGGCGGTCCTGGTTGTAGTTCTCACCCTGGTTCAGGAGAATATTTTAAAAGCTTTTGGCGAAGGCGAGATTAAAGGCATATTGGTTGACCAGGATGGTTCTCAATTGGCAACACGTATGTCCAGCCGCTTGGAGGATTTTGCCAATCTGAAATTGGTCAGAAACGGCTCCGTTGAGGCTGGCGATGAGGCCATTAAAATGGTGGCAAAGGGGGAATATCAATTTTGTGTCATTCTGCCCAAAGGCACCACTACTGCAATCCAGCAGCGGGCACAATTTTTAGTAAGAAAATCTTTGTCCATGGAACAACAAGGCAGGACAGTTCCGCCGCCCATGCCAGAAGTGACTATTTTTTTTGATGCCATGGTGCGTGGTGGTTTTCGGACAGCGATACGGGCCGGGCTTGATTTGCTTTTTCTTTCTGTAGAAGTTGAGGAAAAAGGGGCGGCCTATGGCGAGCTCCTTCCTCACCTTGTAAAGGCTGAAATCCGTCGCGCGATGGGACCCTATGCAGGCATGAGTATGGGGGATTTACCGGAGATCAGTTTTCAGTGGAACAAAGACCCTCTTTTGAATATAAAACAGCAAACCGGGATGGTTGGTGGAAGTAACAAGGATCCTTCCGCGGTACAACATAATGTGCCCGCCTGGGCTCTTTTCGGGATATTTTTTATTGTGGTTCCAATGGCTGGTTCTTTGTTAAAGGAACGGCAGAATGGTACATTCCGTCGAATATTGACCATGCCGGTTTCTCCTGTCCCGGTTTTAATTGGAAAAATGTCAGCTTATTCCCTTGTGTGTCTGGTTCAGTTCTGTTTTATTTTCCTTCTCGGCATGTACATTCTTCCCCTTTTAGGCGCTGACCGATTGGAATTGGGAAATGCTCCACTTGCTTTGACCCTTATGCTGGTTACATCAATATTGTCTGCAACGGGGTATGGGATATTGCTTGGAACCATGGCAAAAACCTATGAGCAAGCCTCCATGTTTGGAGCGCTTTCCGTTGTAATCGCTGCAGCACTAGGTGGGGTGATGGTGCCGGTATACGCTATGCCGGCTATCATGCAGAAACTGAGTTTGATTTCACCTCTGAGTTGGGGGTTGAATGGCTTTGTTGAGGTTTTTGTCCGTAATGGCACCGTAGAAACGGTCTGGCCTTGGGCTTTGACTCTGTTTGTATTTTTTATCATCTCCATCGGCATCGCCTGTTTTAACTTTTCCAGGCGCTTTCGGTTAAGCATATAACAACCTGACACGGGTTTTTTATAAGGACTGTGGAATGCCACAAGATAATTTTGATGCATTGGAACGAGAATTGCTGGATGAGATATTATCTATATGCCAGTTTAAAGGTCCACTGCCCGATGACTTTGGTCTTGATTCACCCTTGATTGGTCCTGATTCGCCGTTGGGTATGGACTCTCTCGATGCTGTGGAAGTGATATTTGTGGTGCAAAAAAAGTATGGCGCTCGGGTGGATGCTGAGAAAATGGGCCGCAAGATTATGCGCTCTTTGAATACGTTGGCGCAGTTTGTCAGGGAGTATGGCGAAAAAGAATGATACGTGAACCAGAACCGGAGCTCATGGATGGTGAGGCCCAGGCCAGGGTTTACGCTGCCGCTGATCTGGCCAACGCTTCCTGGTTGTTTGTTGAATATTTTAAGAAAAATTTCAGTGAAAGGAGCCCAAAGACTATCTTGGATTTGGGCTGTGGTCCTGCAGACATAACCTTACGTCTGGCCGAATTCTATCCACACAGCTCTGTCCATGGCCTGGATGGTGCTGCTAATATGCTTGAGTACGGTAACAAAGCTATTCAAAAGTCTAAGTTAGACAATCGAGTGCATTTAATTCACGGCAAACTTGGCAAAGTATTGTTTCCACTGAAAGAGTACGAAGCAGTAATTTCCAATAGTTTCCTGCATCATTTGGCAAATCCAGCACTTCTCTGGCAAATAATTCTGGAAAAATCTCGTTCTGAGAGTTGTGTCATGGTTATGGATCTTCTCAGACCGGGCAACAAGGAAAAGGCAAGTGAGGTGGTGGATGCCATCATGCCCGATGAGCCGGATATCCTGCGCGATGATTTTTTCAGGTCTTTATGTGCTGCATATACAATGGAAGAGGTGGATGAGCAATTAATACAAGCCGGTCTTGCTGGAGTGCTTTCACTTTCCCGGGTCAGTCCTATCCAGTTTATGGTCCATGGTGAGCTGGAATAGATTTTTCAGCATGTATTTACTTCATACATACCTCGTCGTGTGACACCCCCATGGCCGCTTCCCCAACGGTATTGGCAAAAATAACCAAGAGCCCTCCGAGGCTTGGTGGCATATTGTCAAAACCGATACCTAATGCGCGGCTCTTTATTCCACTGGTTGATAACTCTTCAGACCAGATGAGTTTACCCATGATGACAAGGCAAACAGCATCGTCCGGTAGGCCGATTTTAATCTGCGCTTTTTGATTAATCAGGTTTGACCCTGTCAAAGCAGTTGCTCCGGCATCAAGATGAATACAAACACCACCAAGTGAAATATCATTTGAGTTACCGATGAGTTCTATTGGACTTTTGCTGGAGCCTTTTGGAAAAAGTTCAACTCGTATCGGGATGCCGATATTTTGCCTTGCGGCTTTCCTTAGATTTTTGACTTTTTTCCCAGCACGTATAGCGGCTTGGCGGCCAATGTGCATAAATGTTTTTTCCAGATGTGGATGTCGAGAGCAGATTTTTTCCAGGTTTGATTTTGGGATTTTAAGAACTTCGGAGAAATCAGTTGCCTTTAAAGAGTATGAAGCTTGCTGCGATTCGGGAGAGGGAGTGATATCTCCACAAATACTATTGGTTGCCAATAGGATGCTTGATTCCTTACCAGCCTGTTCGTCATCTTGAAACTTTTGTTCAAGTGTGCCGGCAAGAACAACGAAAATAGCATCCTCGTCATCACCGGTTTTTACCAGCTCATCTCCTTCTAAGGCCGTCATGATGGAGAAAGACTGGATGAGTTCCTCCAGCTCGGGGAAAGAAACTGTATTGATGCAGTCCCATAGATATTTATTAAGAAAACCACCTTGTTCCAGGGTGTCGAGAAATCCAAATACTTCTTCTTCAACGGGATCAATGAGTTGCCATTCTTGAAGTTTTGCTCCAATGGCCTGGGCAGGTTTGCCGATTTTTAGAAATTGCCGGGCGGACCTGCAATATTCATGGCAGGCAAAAAGAGGTGTCTTTTCGTGGGCCAGAAAATCAGCAAATGCTTTGTTGAGTTCAGGGTGACCTGGAAACATATTAACGAAATTTTCAAATGCCTCGGCAGTCTGTATTTTTATCTCGCCATGCAATATTTTTCCAATAATTCCCAGCTCGTCGTGTTCAATGTGCGTATTCCACTGATCTCGGCCACCTATTCCACGCGAAGCCGGCCACC
>CAYUCH010000243.1:0-3624 GCA_964443295.1 uncultured Desulfobulbia bacterium
ATCCGGTTCAAAGCCCACTGGTTTGATCAAATCAGGACTGAGGTGAAAGATCTCATCTCTCCCCTCTTGGTTTTTTGATTTTAACTGAATATGACAGACATTATTAAATATGAGTTCATACAGGTGAAATACATGCTGGTATGGCGCATTGAGAAAGAAACGAAATTTCTCCCATACAGGTTCTGAGAAGCTTGTTTCATTAAAGGTCTGTAGTTTTATATTAATAACCTGCTGGGCATTTTTTATGAGGAGTTCTGGTTCAGCAAGGTTGGCTTCAGTCACTTCAATGGGCCAGATATCCACGTCGTCACAGGTCATGAATTGACAAGGAACCCCATCAACAGGTTTTGAATATAGTTTCATGTTTTTGGTAACTGTATATCCTGCCGGTGATATGGTCTGTTTGAGTGGCTGGAATTGCACAATTCCCATGGAGGGAACTGGGTTGGTGTAATGAGGGTAAATAATATTAAATAACGATTCGGTGATTTCCGGAAAATCGTCATCTATTTTTTTATGAACTCTACCGCATAAAAATGCAAAAGCCTCGATAAGACGTTCTGTGTGAGGGTCATCGCATTTATCCGCTTCAAGGTGAAGTCGGCCAGCAATCTTAGGATAGCTCTTGGCAAATTCTGCCCCCATTTCACGGAAATAAGTGAGCTCTCTTTCGTAATAGTTGAGGAGTTTGTCTTCCATGGATTATTTCAGTTCGCTTTCAACTTATGATAGATTTGTAAAATTCCAAAATGTTGCAAATGCATTTGGCTGGTTCATTTTACCACAGCATAGTCACGTCCGTCTCGCGGCTTATCGAAGTGTTCCTTTTAATCCGTGAGACCGACATTTTAGGAGATCACATATTCTGATCTGTTGATATCAAAATACGTATCAAAAGAAACAGGTTCTGAGATTGGATTGATTACAAGAAGCGCTTGAATGCGGAAAACCAAATCTCTGCCTGTTTTGCTTCCACCATCAAATGCTACTATTACATTTTTTAAACGTGGTTCAAAACGGGCAATAGCTTTTTCCACATCCTGCCGTAATGATTTTTGAACCAAATTACTCTTGGGATTTTCAGAGGTAAAATCTTTAATCCCATAGGTATAGAGTGAATTATTTAAGGCATGAAAAGAAGGTGGAGGTGGGAGTATCGTTCGTCTGGAATTTAATAAGTATTCCAAATCTCTAACAACCGCCGCCTTTATGTCTCGAATATTCTGCCAGCGAAACTGGACAGACTCACGACTGTTTTTTGGATCCAAGTCAATGAGCCTGTCCAGTATGGAGGCCTGCAGAACAGGCTGCTCCTTATCCATTCAATATCCTTGCTATACAGATTTGTCTGAAGAGAGGTCGTATTTCATCATGACTTCACCCTTAGGTGCGCCGGTCCTCTGATCAGTATCAGTATAGATAAATTCCATAGAACTAAAGGCAATTGCCACAGTTTCTGTTGGAAGTTCATCCTGACCGGCAGCCTCGCCATTGGGTGTGTAGGAAGAAACCATGCAGTCTTCCATGACATACTGCATGAATTTTTGTTTCTGCCCACGGCAAAGTTCCAGAGTAATCTTTTTAATGGCCTGGGCTTCTGCCAATGCTTTAAAAAGAAGTGGGGTTGATTTATCAATAGCTTTGATAAATTCAAACTGTGTCCAGTTAGGTCGACCAGAAGCCATACCACCACCACCACTGCTGGAGTGAGTTACGCCACGGTCAATGGCAAAGTTAAAAGAAATGACCTCAGTCCAATCTTTGTGTTTATCATCGGTGCTATCGCCATCAATACCGTCAATTTTCAAAAACGCATCAAATGCCATGATTAAACCTCCTGATCTTTATTGTTTATGAAACTCGTTTAGCCTTGAGCAGGTGGCGGTAATTCCGCTACGAGACGCAAGGAAACTGAAAGTTCATCCAACTGATAATGGGGCTTTAGAAAGGCAACAGCTCTATACGCCCCTGGTTTACCAGGAATCTCGGTTACATCAACACGAGCTTCCCTCAAGGGATGAGATGCTTTGGCCTCTTGTCCGGCATTATCATTCAACAACACATAATTAGAAATCCAGCGATTGAGATAGTCCTGGGCATTTTGCCTGGTCATGAAAGAACCAATCTTGTCACGCATCATGGATTTCAAGTAATGGGCAAAACGCGACGTTGCCATAATGTACTGTAGTTGCGACGAAAGTCGTGCATTGGCAGTTGCAGAGTCTGTGTCGTAAACCTTTGGTTTATTGGCAGACTGGGTACTGAAAAAGGCAGCGTAGTCCGTTCCCTTGCAATGTACCAGTGGAACAAAACCAAGGTCGGCAAGCTCTTTCTCACGACGATCAGTAATGGCAATTTCAGTAGGACACTTCAATGCCACATCACCTTCATCGGTTTTAAAATTATGAACCGGCAGACCATCAACCAATCCACCACCTTCAACGCCACGTATTGCAGCACACCAATGATACTTGGCAAAGGCACTGGTCATTCTGGTTGCCAAAGCGTAGGCAGCGTTGCCCCAAAGATATTTTGAGTGGTCAGTGCCGTCAACATTCTCTTCAAAGTTGAATGCTTCAACCGGGACATTATCCTGCCCATAAGGCAGTCGCATGAGAATATGGGGCATAGCCAAAGCGACATATTTAGCATCATCAGACTCACGGAATGAACGCCATTTAGCATATTCAGCAGATTGAAATATCTTGGCAAGATCCCGTGGGGTACCAAGATCTGTAAAAGAATCAAGGTTGAACATATCTGCTGATGGCGCAGCAATAAACGGCGCGTGGGCAGCAGCAGCGACCTGGGATACTTTTTCTAACAAGGCCATATCCTGGGGGTGTTTACCGAATTCGTAATCGCCAACCAGAACTCCATATGAAGCGCCACCGAACATACCGAATTCTTCTTCATAGACCTTTTTAAACATTGCCGACTGATCGAATTCAGAGGCTTTTTCCATGTCTTTCAAGAGATCTTTCTTGGAGACATTCATGACTCTGATCTTCATGGTTTCGCCGGTTTCAGATTGGTCGATGAGATATTTTAATCCTCGCCATGACGCTTCCAGTTTTTGAAAATCTGCATGATGCATGATCTCATTCAACTGGTTTGACAACAGTTGATCAATCTGAGCAATCCTGGCATTAATCATGGCCTCAGTGTCTTTCGACACCACCATGGTTCCTTCCATGATTTGCGAGACAAATTCACTCAATACATCTTTTGCCCATTCTTTTTGTGTATCATCACGGGCGAGTTTGCCGTCATCTAATATCTGATCCAGGAGGCTGGCCTCCTGTTGGGCTTCTTCGGCTTGTGCCTGGGCTTCTTGTTTTTCGTTCTCAGCCATGGAGATTCTCCTTAAATTTCCGATTATTCCTCAGTTCCTTTGTCACCACCTGTTGCCTTCCCAAGTTCCTCAAGTGAATCAGTATTGGAAACAACATCTTGAAGTAATTCTTCGAGCTTGTCATTGCCATCCAATTTATTGAGGAGGTCAGACAGTTTGTTGCGAGCATCGGTAAGTTTTTTAAGAGCAGGAACTTGGCTTGCAACCTGCTCTGGATGAAAATCATCCATGTTCTTGAACCGGAGTTCTACAGGGATCTTAGTGTCATC
>CAYUCH010000244.1:0-2626 GCA_964443295.1 uncultured Desulfobulbia bacterium
ATTGGAACAACATTTTCACTTAACGACCTGTCCGAATTTTCCCGACCAGCTCTAAGAAACTTGTTAATGCCGGTTTGGCTTCTGCTGAAATGGTCAAGCGCATGAATAGTAGTTTACGGCAAGAAGAAAACAAAACCATCCTGCGTGAGCCGGTGAAACCTGGGACAGCTGGATCAGCGGTGAACTACGAGGAATTACTTTATGATGGCAATGGTGGTTGGTTATCACCTGACTGGTTCACTAAGAAACCTAACTATGAAGCCTGTGTAAAGTTCTGCGAACGCAGAAATATAAAAGAAGAGTATTGCCCTTGTGACGATATTTTTAATGGAGGGAAATGAAAATGGTTACAAATTCAGAATATGCTTTGATGGCGGGAGTCGCATATCAATCTACTCGAAATGCAAATAACCGTTTCCCTGTTCCGGATGGCTGGACGGTAATGCAGCATGATACTAAACCCAGCGGATTCGAAGCCATTTCTTTCCAGCGTGGAAACGAAATCGTTATCTCTTTTGCAGGCACAGATCCGACCGACCTTAGTGAGGCCGTGTTAACCAACTTAGCGTTGGGTATCGGCTATGCTTCAGATCAGCTTAAAGAGGCGACTGCCTATTACCTGGAGATTCTTCAAGACAGTCAGAATGATCCAGTATACCCCAATCCTGTCATAAGTTTCACAGGGCATAGCCTTGGCGGAGGGCTTGCTTCACTTATGGGTTTGTATTTTGATAGGCAGACGGTCACCTTTGATCAAGCACCATTTCTTATGTCGGCGTCGACAATCTGGAGAGACAGGATTGTCGATTATCTGACGGAGCCAGGGCGTTATTCAGAAAGCGAACTATCAACACTTGCTCCTGAATTGCTCACCTATGGTACAACACCCGATAACGGCCTTGGAACACGTCAAGATAATGTCACTGGTATGTTTGTAGAGGGAGAGTTTCTCACCTCCACGCTGCCGTTCACCCTCATTGAAGGCATTGGGGACCAAGTGCCTCTGCAGCACGGTCCTAACAACTTAAATGCAATTGAGCTCCACGACATAGCTTTGTTAAACGCCTTCGTACTAAACGATAATTTCCGCGATGCGACGTACTACCTTCATAATCTCTCGGATATGTTGTTTGACGACGAACTGTATAAGAACCCAACAGACCAAGCCAATGAAAACTTCCTCGATCACCTTATCCGCAACCAGGTGGGTTTAAATCCTGCTGATTGGTATGACGGAAACTTCATGCTTGACCGTTTCACCGCTGATCTGCAACGAATCGCTGACCTAAATGTTGGACAAGGTAATTTGCAGCAAGCATTAATCGCCTTTGCCATGCAGATGTACTACGACAATCCTGAGGCCATATCCAATGACAACATGGAGCTCTTCACTCTGGAAAACGGTGGCATCAGCTTTGATCGTACGGACGTGGCAGCGGATCTGAACAATGTCTTGGGGCATTCGAGATACTTTCAAAATTTCATAAACACCCTTCCCACTGAAGAACGTACATACATTAATACGCAACTCCAAAATTACGTTGATTGGTATATCCAGGCCGGTAACCAGGCATTGGAAGCCGATGCAGGAACAGAGCGTGCCTTCATGCTTGGTGGCAACGACAATGACGTTATTACCGGCAGCACTGACGATGACCTGCTGATTGGCCTGGGTGGAGACGACCAGATTTCGGGCGGCGGCGGAACAGGAGGCGACATCATCCTCGGTGGGGGTGGTGATGACACAATTTCCAGCGGTTATGGCGTCGACATCCTTATCGGTGGGACAGGTATGGACACCATCTCCGGCGGTAGTAGTGGAGATTTTTTATATGGTGGTAGTGGTGACCAAAACCAGACAGACAACACAGTAGACACCCTGCAAGGCGGAACCGGCAATGACACCTATTACGTCGGCAGGTTCGATGTTATCAACGATGCGGACCAAACCGGAGAAATCCATTACCGTGGAGTAAACGTTGCTGACATGAACTTTGAGTTCATCGTCGAGGAGGGAGCCACTCAATACTACAAAAACACCGCCACTGGCGATGTCATTATCTATGACACTGCCCAAAGGCGTCTAACAGGTTTCATCACCATTGAAAACTTTGACAACGGCAACTACGGCATCACCTTTGATTCTACTCCTCCTGAGCAAGAACCTTCCGATAGGTTGTGTACCGGCACTATAAACAGTGATGAATCTTCGGGCCATGTGGTTTTCGGTACACCAATGTATGTATTTCAGGGATCCATATTTCCCAATGGACCACGTGCAACAAATTTCGAAGATGCAGGTGAATTCAATCTAGACACCGAAACTCCGCCGAACCTTGAGATCAATGGTCTTGAGGGAAACGACTTATTATATGGGCTAGCCGGTTATGACACGATTAACGGTGGTAGCGGAGATGATCTTATTTTCGGAGATATTTATTTTATCTCAGATAATTCCGAAGACGAAGAACTGCTCAATCCTTGGACAGGTGGGCAAACCGACTATTTGTACGGTGGCATTGGGCAGGATGCCATGAGTGGAGGATTTGGTGATGATCGGATTGAGGGGGGGGGGGGGTATTTATGCCTTTAGTGGGGCCAGACCGGGTATATTTTTTTGGTTGGG
>CAYUCH010000244.1:2636-3619 GCA_964443295.1 uncultured Desulfobulbia bacterium
TGACTTTCTTTCTGGACTCACGGGTAATGATATTGTGTTAGGGGGAGGAGGAAGAGATGTTGTAGCCGGCGGCATTGGAAATGACTTTCTTTTGGGAGGTGAAAATGACGACCTTCTCCTCGGTGACAGCTATATTGACTTGGGCTACATAACTCCTGAAGATATATCCTCTTTTTCATTTGATGTTGAAATTCTAAGTAATGGCCGCGGTGCGGAAGTAACTTTAAACGGTTTTGAAGTTGAAAACCAAATAGGTGGCAACGACGCTATATTTGGCGGTGGTGGTAATGATGTGATTTTCAGCAACGGCGGTGATGACAACCTTTACGGAGGATCTGGGAATGATGTCCTTGAAGCAAATAGTGGCCAGAACTATTTGGATGGCGGTAGCGGAAATGATTGGCTTGGTGGTTCGGGTAGTAACACGATGTATGGCGGTACTGGTGACGACATTTTCTGGGTCCACTATGGTGATGTTGCCATAGAGTATGAAAATGAAGGCATTGACACGGTTTACACCAGTAACGAAAATTATACACTTGGGGACAACATTGAGAACCTGATCTGGGTGGAATCTTCTCTGTGTTTGCTTGATGTGGTTTTCCTGAATGGTAATTGTTGGAACAACACGTTTTGGGGTGGAACAAAAGGAGACATTTTAAACGGCTATGAAGGGCATGACAGCCTCCATGGCGGATCTGGTGACGACACCCTCATCGGGGGCGTTGGCAATGATATCCTGGACGGTGGGAGCGGTGCCGACACCTTTGTTTTCAATCCAGGCGATGGCGCTGATGCCATAATCAACCCTCGATTAGATGACACAATTGTTTTTGGAGAAGGTATTTCCATAACTGATTTAAATAGTTTCTCTCAAGACGGCACTGATCTTATCTCCTATATCGGAACGGATGGTGACCAAATTACCTATAGGAGCTGGTTCACTGCCGGTTATAACCGACCGGGTATTTTTTCATTTGCCG
>CAYUCH010000245.1:0-3578 GCA_964443295.1 uncultured Desulfobulbia bacterium
TGGAACAACATTTTCACTTAACGACCTGTCCGAATTTTCCCGACCAGCTCTAACCACAGTAATGAAGTAATTTACACTTGAATTAATGGTCTTCTCTTCTTTATGGTAAGTTCTTAATAACCCTAACAATGAATAATCAATACAAAATGGAGAAATAGAATGATCATCGGTATCCCAAAAGAAATTAAAGAAAAGGAACATCGTGTTTCCCTCGTTCCCGATGGCGTCGACGCGTTTTGTAAGGCAGGGCATCAGGTAATCATTGAAAAAGGGGCTGGGGTTGGGAGCAGCATCATGGATGAAGAATATGCTGCTGCAGGAGCCACTATGATCGCCGGTCCCGATGAAGTATGGGCTCAAGCGGACATGGTCATGAAAGTCAAAGAGCCCCTTTCCGATGAATATGACAGGATGAAAGAAAACCAGATTCTCTTCACCTACCTTCACCTCTCTCCCTTACTTGAATTGACCCAGCAATTACGTGTTAAAAATGTAATCGGTGTAGCATATGAAACCGTGCAATTAGATGATGGCTATCTTCCTCTGCTCGCTCCCATGAGTGAAGTTGCCGGCCGCATGGCAGTACAGGCCGGCGCCCATTTTCTGGAAAAAGAAAACGGCGGACGCGGCGTTCTGCTTGGAGGTGTTCCCGGTGTAGAGCGAGGACATGTTACCATTTTGGGATCCGGCACTGTTGCGGTCAATGCTGCCCAGATGGCCATCGGCATGGAGGCGGATGTCACTATGCTTGGCATTGACCAGAAACGGCTGGTGGAACTGGACAGTCATTTCCAAGGCCGGTTGCACACCCTGTTTTCAAGCCAGCAAAATATTGCTTCAGAACTTAAAAAAGCAGACCTGGTTATCGGAGCGGTTCTCGTCCCCGGCGGAAACGCCCCCAGGCTCATTAACCGGGAAATGCTGAAAACCATGCATAAAGGTGCGG
The DNA here is from genome assembly GCA_964443295.1 of uncultured Desulfobulbia bacterium. Classification (GTDB taxonomy): domain Bacteria; phylum Desulfobacterota; class Desulfobulbia; order Desulfobulbales; family CG2-30-60-27; genus CAYUCH01. The sequence goes on from CAYUCH010000245.1 coordinate 947, forward strand.
TAATAGTTGATGTGGCCATTGATCAAGGCGGTTGTGCCGAAACCTCCAGACCCACATTTCACTCAGCTCCAGTGTATGAAGAAGAAGGAGTTCTTCACTATTGTGTGGCCAATATGCCCGGAGCCGTACCCCGGACATCGACCTTTGCTCTGACTAACTGCACCCTGCCCTATGCCCTGAATATTGCCAATAAAGGATTACCAAAAGCATGTAAAGATGACGCATCGTTAGCCAGGGGAGTCAATGTCTGCCAGGGATTTCTCACCAACCAGAATGTGGCGGAGTCACAAGGTGAAGAATGGAAGGATATCTGGGAGTGTGAGTATTTCAGATAAGTATAAAGGTAAATATTCTACAATTTAGGCGATACTTCATCCGATTTCTTTAAGCATTTACATAACATACTATTGCCATACTGCTTTTGGGTAATTTTTCAAGATGGTATCGTCTTTTGTAATTAACAGTGAATCCTGGGCTATTGCATTTGCGACAATAATTCTATCAAATGGATCACGCGTCCATGATTGAGTTACTGACTCTGAAATGATTCTTGCAAAAGGAATATGACACGTTGTAAGAGATATTGTGCTGGAAAGATTTTCGAAAATAACTCCCGATTCAACTTCTATACGGCCAATTTCTTTTAAATATTGTAACTCAAGGAGAACAATAGGCGAGATTACTACTTCATTTTGTTCAATCAGCTCACGGATACCACCGGGAAAAAGATCAACCTCTCCAGCGTAAAGCCAAACAACGATATGAGTATCAAGGTAAATCATCATTCCACTCTTCGGACCAATCAATATGGACTATCGACTCAGGATCACCAACAAGACATTTATGTTTTACTAAGTTTTTCATTTTTGATTGTTTATCTCTAGGAATAATTTGCAGCAATTTCCCTTTTCTTTCGATCTCAAGCGGCTGCCCACTTTCAAGTACTTGATCAAGAAGTTTATAGATATTCCCTCGCAAAGTGGAAGCGGTAATAGGCACGACACCCTCCTAACACATAAAACACACACATGTCAACTACAACCCATTAGTACGTACTATTATTCTATATAATACGTACGTTCTAGTCAATAGTGTTATTTTGCCGAGTAATATATTTAGTCTAAAGCCGGATTAGCCGGTTCTTTAGAATTTGTCACAGCGTCATCAAGTTCTTTCGTGTCTGTATAAGAAAAAGTAGGGGCCTCTTTGATTGCTTCTATAGTTTTTTCTTCGCAGAAATCAACGATATCAAACGACTGAATCCGTTTTATTGCCAGGTCAGCGGCCCAATTCAAGCGATCAACTTCCAGTTCTTTTACTCTTTTGAGGAACGGTAGTGCATTAGGGGATCCAATACTGCCGAGCGCATGAACAAGACGTTCTTTAACAGACAAGTCTGCTTCCAAAATCAAAAACTCTCCCAGTTCATCCACCTCCCCTTTCACAAACGGACCCAGATGATAAAAAAAATCAACCGCCGCAATTCTTACCGCCGGAGCATTGTCTGTTGAACGAATCATTTCCATGGCCCGAGGAATGGCGGTTATGGAATGAGGCCGCAAATCACCCAAGGCATGAAAAGCATAAATCTGAATCCGCCGGTTGAAATCACCCGTTGCATCAATCAACTGCGGGATTGAGGCCGGATCCATCAGATCATCTTTTTCCAGTTGATAGTTCCTGTACCACTTGAGGGATTGCAACTGCCCGACGGTTCCGTAGGAGCAGGAGCAAAGAAGGATAGAAAGTATAAATATGAGTACATTTCGCATATGTATTAGTCCTTAAAAGTTAACACCGATTGGGGAGGGAAAATGTATCAGAAGTTTATAAAAAAAGATACAAGTACCTTCTGTGCAAACTGCAAAAATTTACTCTAAGAGATGTCCGGTTTCAATGATCAAAAAACCATGGCATGAATACTCTATTCACTATCCAGGTATAATCAGGCCTCAAACATATTAAGGAACAAATTTCAGATGATTAACTGCTCACGCATAGTAGCGATTCTATTTATATCCTTTGCATCAATCTCTTTCTTCTACGGTTGCAATGGTGATGGCAACACTCCAGAGGCAACCTGTGACTCAAACAATTTGAACCTATGCACAACAGAAGAGGAATGTTCTGGTGCTGAGGGGTATTGGTACAACGACACCTGCAACGAAAATGAACAGCCTTTAACCTGTGATGCAGAGCATCTGGGCCTGTGCACAACTGAAGAGGACTGTACTGAAGCTGGAGGGCATTGGGACAACACATCTTGCGAAGAACGAGTACTCATTAGCTCCATAGAGTTTGCAGATGAAAATTTGGCAAACTGCGTCAGCGAAACTGGGTTTACTTACGCTGAGGAGCTGACAATATTAGAATGTTCCAACAAATCAGTTAATGAATTATATGAAAACCTGGTGATTGATATCACTCCACTAACTAAGTAATTTGACAAGTTTATTCCGCCTTTCTCTTTCTAACAACCTCATTGTCGATGTTAGCCCTTTGAGTTCATTGACTAACCTAACTTTTTTAAACCTTAACTCCAACGAAATGATCATAGACGTCAGCTCACTTACCCCTTTAATTGTCCAAACTTAAACCACCAGCTGTGCTGGTGAGTCCTAGCTTCGCTATG
>CAYUCH010000246.1:0-3545 GCA_964443295.1 uncultured Desulfobulbia bacterium
CATCTTTATAAAAAAGGGCCTGGTCCGTAACTCTGGTGTATTTGATAAAATCTTCATCCGGGATCAACGAAAGGATAGCATCTTGTAAAGTGGATTTACCTGCTGCTGATCTGGACTGGATAAGGACTGACAAGGGATCAGCAAGTTTTCTGGAAGTTGCCGCCAGATAGCCCACCAGCTTGTTGACCTCTTCGCCGGTTACTCCCATGGTTTCAAAATCGGTGAGAAGTTCGGTGAACATATCCGGGCAGTTTAAAAAGGAACGGGCTATTTTTTCATCCGCCTTGCTGATCTCAACAGTTGCTTCTTCTTGCGCTGCCGGTCGCCAGTCTTCTACCAGGAAGAGGATTTTACCCAAGTCTTCCTTGACCAGTTCTTCAGGTTCTTCCAAGAGATTTGCGCAGAGTTTGGCGAACCATGTCCGGGATCTCGTTGAATAGAGATCGATGGTTGTCAGTTCAAAAGGTTCTTTGGGGTTGCTGATATCTTTGGCAACTTTGATGGTGGCCTTCAGTTGGGTATCTCCTCGCTGGATACCTTTTATCTGATATTGTCGAAGGCCGTATCCCACGGTGAAGCCGTGATCATCTTCTTTGAAAAGGGTTTGGGTTCTTTTCTCCAGCTTCTCGGATTGTTCGACTGATGATGGGTTTGCATCTTTCAGGAGGTTTTCGAACTCCTCCGGAGTATGCCGTTTAAAGTAGATATTGATGTCTTTATCCGGCAGGCTGACGATATGAGCGGTGATGTTTTGTTCTTTTAAAAGAGAGGCTGTTTTTTCTGCCCCATCTTTCCCGGCTTCATCTGCGTCGAAGACCAGATAGACTTCCTTAACAGCACCATTAAAGAGAAAAAGATGATCTTCGGTCAAGCCGTTCACACCATAAGCCGGGATCACATTTTTAAAGCCCTGGTCATAGAGGGAAAGGGCATCGATGATGGATTCTGTGAGAAGAATGGATGAAGATCGTTTGGTTACAGTACGGGCTGGATTGATCAGACCTCGGTGCGGGCCGGGAAGGTAAAGGTGGGTTGCCCCTGCTTGATCATCGATATTTCTGCCGTACAGACCGACCACCCCGCCGTTTTCATCATAAAGAGGAAAGACAACGCAGTTGTAAAAGACCTCATTGCCTTTCTTATTCAACAGGCCAAGTTCTTTCAGGGTTTTGATAACCTGGTCATCATCAGGAAGGATATCTCGGAGGGAACCATTAACGAAGCCAACCCCGAAGTCCTTCATGCTTTGTAGATCGTTTATGCCTCGATATTTCAGATATTCCAGGCCTCGGTTGTCCTGGGAAAAAGTATGCTGGTAGTAGTTCACCACCCGGGCCAGGAGTTTTTGATCCTTGATTGATGGCTCGGTTTTTTCTTCTTTAACTGACTTCTTTGTGGTGGTCGAAGCCTGGCTGGAAAGGATTTGCACAGCTTCTTTAAATTCAACTTTATCATGCAACTCCACGAAGCGGATCACATCACCGCCGGCTTCACAACCAAAGCAGTTCCATAGATTGTCTTGAGGATTAACGGTTAAGGATGGGGAAGTATCATTGTGAAAAGGACAATGGCCTCGGTAATTCACCCCCACTTTCTTCAGATCGATGCCGCAGGATTTCATGAGCGGCACCAGGTCAACACTTTGCTTGATGGCATCGATTTGTGATTTTTCCAGCATCTTTTCTCCTTGCCAAAAATCTTCCGTTTCAAAAACCTGTCAAGAGAAAAAACAGGTCAAATTGAAAATTATATCGAAACCCAAAATACAGTATATTACCATATGGATCAAGAGCAAAATAACAAAGTATAAAAAACAGGGGGTATAATCCCCCCATGGCACAGAAAAACAAGAAAAAACAAGTGGAAACTTTAGGGCAACGAATAGCGAGGCTACGCAAGGAGAAAGGCTATACCCAGGTTGAATTAGCCAAGGCAATGGGTATGATACAAGGTCTTATTTCTGACTATGAACGTGATAAGCTACGCCCAAATCCAGAAGTATTGGTAAGGCTTGCTAAGTCATTAGGAGTAAGTGCTGACGAGATACTCGGCATCAAGGATAGTCCTGCAAGCGGAAGTAAAGTAAGTCTTAAAACTCTTCGGCGTTTACAGAAGATCGAGGAACTTACAACGGCCCAACAAAAGACACTTTTTAAAACAATCGATACATTCCTCAAAGGTGCAGAGAAGTAGACAGAGGAAGGTCTTTGTCTACCGGTTTCAGCCGCTACGCGTCTTCCACTGCGGCATCCTTCAGCCCAACTTCATCAGATAGAAGAAACTGCATCGGTACTGTGGTTGTCACACTTTGTGCAGGCTATGTCCGGCGGGCTTCGCCATCAGATGCCGGGGCGTTGCCCGCATAAAATTGTCTTATGTTTAATGCGAAGCAAGCTCGGTACTTAAAACCACACCGCATTCAAACATAAGAATTTTATGCTACATACCTGCAAAAAATCCGCCAACCACTTATCCGTTACATCACCCGCCCTCCGGCCCATCTGCCCTCCAGGGCGCCCAATAAAAAAGGCGATTAAAGATAAAAATCTTCAACCGCCTTTGAGTAATTAAATCTGTCCTCTTTTTCTGCTGTATCTACTCGCCTTGCGACATGCGCCATATTACATACCCTACAGAAGATATTGCTGCGATAGCACCTGACACTATAATCCACCAGTGAGTTTTAAGGCCGTTTATTAAGCCCTGCCCTATAAAAGCTACACCGGCACACCCAAACACCACTCCCAATGTTAATGGCAATATTCCCAAAGATACGAAATAACCTGCTACCAATGCTATACGATCAGCAGTGTGGATCATATGCAGCATTGAAACAGCAATACTAACAATAATTACAACAATACAAATAATAACAGGTTTCATAAGCACTCACATGGCCTCACATAAATAGTTACACCGCGGCGGCACGATATTGACCTTTTTGGAAGCAGTTATTATGGATGTAGGCCTGGGTTCAAACCAGGTGGGTCATAGCCTGGAGGAACACCACCACCTGCATCATCAAGGATGCCGCGGGTTGTTGTATGACAATTTCCACTTTTATTGCCTCCATCTCCACCTAAGGCTTTGTAAAGTTGTAATTGTGTGCGCGCCCTATCACCACCTGACTTCATGACAGCTTTATCCCATTGATCCTGTGTCATGCCAGCGGGAGGGGGGACTGTAATTGTGCTTGTCCTTGGCAATCGTTTGGGACCGTGGTCAGTTGTATCGTCGATTCGCACTTCATTCCTACCAGTTTTCTTGTTCTTATAGCTCCCATAGGTTGTTGTTACGCCATTCTTTCCCGTAACTGTCACATAGGTATGAGCACCAGCACCCCCTGTGCCTTTAACTGCTCGTGAATGAATCTGAACAAGAAGCCCCCATGGATCGACATAATTAATGGGATTATTCTCGGTGTAAAGATAAAGATTGATTCCACCTAACTGCCCAATAGGATCAGGACGAAGGTAACGGCCCGTACTCGGATCATAGTATCGGTGCCAGTTATTATGGAATCCAGTCTCTTCATCGTAGTATTG
>CAYUCH010000247.1:0-3492 GCA_964443295.1 uncultured Desulfobulbia bacterium
AAGCCTACGCATTTGCATGCTTCCACGATGGCGAAGAAAAGGAAACGTATACAGAGTGGGAGGCAAAAGGTGTCACTCCCCTGTTGTATCAAGTACCCGCGGGTACAAAAGATCATTCAGCGCTTCATCTCACTCTCAAAGAGTGGGCTGATACCTATCGCGACGGCGTGCGGGGAAAAGAGATGATTATTACCCAGCATGCAAGCTCGCCTCCATTAGCCCCATCACGGTCAGATTTTGCGGCTGTGGGCACTTACAGATGGGCTGGCAGCGAAACACTTCGCTGATCTGAATCCGGTTCCCCCGCTGAAGTGGATAGAACCTCTCTCAGAAAACCAATTTGAACATCGAGATTTATCACGTTTTGGGGTTGTTGCTTCGACTATTGCAACTACCAAAGAAGAGAAAAAATGCGCTTTAGTATGATTCACCGTCCTGCACCGTATGATAGGTCTCCCCGTATGTGCATCGTTGATTTCGGTGCAAGGGGGAGTGACTGGGATGCCGTGATGTTTCATTTGGCACGTTGGCTCACGCGACATCTCGATGACCCAAAATTATTAATCTGGCTTGGGAAAAATGGCGGCCAACTACATGAGAAATTAGTACGTCTCATACGAAACCGCGTGGAAGAGCTTGACAAGCTTCATTCGGAAAATAAGCAGGATGATTTAGATCGTATCATCGCTGATGCACCCAAAGCAATACCCGGCACGTTGATGCGTAAGCTATGGGGAGTATTTCTTTCCGGACGGTTATGGTCACCTTTCTCCCGGCCAGACCTCTATTATTGGTTGCCTCGTATAATGAAGGATGGTGTGACTCCGTCTCTCCGTATTGAGTTGCGCAAAATTCTTATGCCATGCGTGACCGTGCGAAGGCCTTTTCGTTTTAGTGAAGAAACACCAGAAACGACTGAACCGAAGCGTGTCAGTGACATTATTGACTGGGAACTTGTGCTGGCAAGTAATCATGTGCACTCTGCATTGCGTGATTTGGCAAACAAGCCTGTGTGGCAGGAGATGCTTCCGGATCTGTTACCAGAATTCACCATGTTACTGCGCGATGCGCTTGATCTGAAGCAAGAACTGGGCGGTGCGGAAGAAAAGAGCGATTTGTCATACATACACCAACCTTCAATTAGTGAGCATCCACAGAACCAAGATTTTCATGATTGGACTGCTCTGGTTAACCTGACAAGGGATGCTTGGCTGGCCACTGCTCACGTTAATCATGCTCGGGCTTATAATGTTGCAGAGGACTGGTGGCGAGCACCATATCCTATATTCAAGCGGTTAGCTTTATTTGCTGCAACCCAAAGTGAAGTGGTTTCAACGCGACAGGCGTTGGATTGGTTATTGGCAGAAGCTTGTTGGTGGCTATGGTCTGTGGAAACCCAGCGTGAAGCACTACGCCTTTTGGTAGCATTGGCACCAAAGTTGAAGGGGCCTGAAATAGGTGAACTGGAGCTGGCCATACTGAGTGGTCCACCACGTGAGATGTTCAAGGAAGATGTCGATAAGGAAGAATGGGATTACATCTTCGAGCATTACATCTTATTACGACTCGCGAAATTGCATTCAGCCGGCGCATTTCTTGGCAAAGAATCCAGGACTATACTAGAGCAATTGAGAAGGAAACATCCTCGTTGGCAGCTTGCTGAGAATCAAAGTGATGAATTTCCTTTCTGGATGGGAGGAGATGATGAGTATCGTAAATTTTCCAAATCACCGCGTCAGCGCCGTGAGCTGGTTGAATGGCTTAAAGAACATGAAACTCCTAATCACTGGGAAGAAGATGACTGGCGTCAGCGTTGTCGGGACGACTTTCCGACCACATCATGTGCCTTGTATGCATTAGTCAAAGAAGATGTGTGGCCTAGTGACCGCTGGCGCGAAGCGCTTCAAGCCTGGTCAGAAGAAAAACTCATTAAGCGATCCTGGCGTTATATGGGGCCGGTTTTGAATGATGCGTCAGATGAATTTATGCAGTCGATCTCATCTGGTCTTAGTTACTGGTTACGATCCATTTCCAAGACTTTTGAAGGTCATGAAACGCTTTTTTTAAATCTCTGCCACCGTATCCTTGAGTTAGATTACGAGGCTGAGGAAGACGGTGATGATATTGTAACACGGGCCATCAATCATCCAGTGGGCCATGTGACTGAGGCGTTTCTGGACTGGTGGTACCGCAAATCACTGCAAGATGACCAGGGCCTACCTGAAGAAATCAAAGAAATCTTCACGAAGCTCTGCAACACACAGATAGATAAGTTTCGATATGGCCGCGTCCTGTTATCCGCACATACTATTACTCTTTACCGGGTAGACCCTAAATGGGCTGTGGACTATCTTCTGCCACTATTTAATTGGGAGTTTTCTCCAGACGAGGCTCGTGCGGCCTGGAAAAGTTTTCTCTGGTCACCGCGTCTTTACCGCCCTTTTTTATCGGCTATAAAAGAGTCGCTACTGGAAACGGTGGAACAATATGTGGAACTCGGCAAACATGGCAAGCAATACGCAGGCTTTTTGACCTTCGTTGCACTGGATCCAGGCGATGTATTTACGGTTAATGAGTTAACCAATGCAATTGGTCATTTGCCGGCTAACGGATTGAGAGAATCTGCTGAGGCTCTTGTTCGAGCATTAGAAGGATCGCAAGATCAGCGAAGTGAATATTGGCACAATCGCGTGCTGCCATTTCTTAATAATATCTGGCCCAAAAACCGCGATATTATCACAAGGGAAATATCATTTAGTCTTGCGCGACTCTGCGTGGCAGCGAGCGAATCCTTCCCTGAGGCTTTACAAATATTACGTCACTCGCTTCAATCAGTGCACCATCCGGATTCTATTGTGCATCTTTTGTGTGAGGCGAACCTTTGCGAATTATTTCCGACAGAAGCTCTGGAATTTTTGGATGCAGTTATTGGCGATGATGCAGAATGGATTCCGAGAGAACTCCAACAATGCCTAGATGTTATAGAACAAGAGGATCAGCAACTCACCAACGAGGCACATTTTATTCGTTTGGTTGAACTAATTAGAAGGCGTGGAATGACATAATATATCGCAGGAAGCGGGTCAAGTCTGCTCTTGACTCTTCTGATGTGAAGTAGAAGTGAACATACCCTCCCTATTTTCTTGACCATCCAAGCCTATAACATTATTTTTAAGTTTGAAACTGAATGAATTTTGCGGAGGAGCATTGAAAAGAAAAATTTATTCCGGAGAACAGCTGATACAGGGAGAAGATCCATCTTTTTTCCGGGCTCATCTTGATTCTTTGCACAGCCACATGCTTGCGATCCGCGCAGGACTGATGCCACCATGTTTTGCTGTTCTGGGCGGTGGAGATCATGTTCTTGACCTGAAACGCTTAACTCAAAATATGGTCGCTGGAGAAAAGTCAGTCTTCTGTTTTGATATTTCTGCTTCAAAGGGTAACCCGTGGAACCGGCTATTACCCACGGTAACGGATTTAGAAATTCCT
>CAYUCH010000248.1:0-3471 GCA_964443295.1 uncultured Desulfobulbia bacterium
TCAGTGGCCGGAATCAAATGGAATGGGTGGTCGGGATCGTCTGGAATTCGCAGCAGAGCAATTTAAACGGTTTTTCAGCAATTTTGTCTCATTAATTTAAAGCTAAAGGTGTCCCATGGATAACCTATACAATAACTCCATTTACACCCTGCTCAACCAGGAAGGACCATTTGCCACGGGTGACGATCCTCCCGGGCCCACTGTTTTTCACGGACCGGTTCGTGAACGGACCAAACGGCTGCGCAAGGAAGGACTGCCTACAAAATACAGGATAACCCGCAATCAGGTTTTTGAATTTCTCAATATCCGCTCCTTCAGTGAAATTCAAACGCTGCTTAAGGATTCCAAAAAAAGATGTGAAGTGGACCATCGAGCCTACCGCTTACTTGGCAATATGTTCGGTATTGAAGGAAACGACCGGGAAATCGTGACCCGGGTGAATAGTTATTCCCGAACCGCCGATGGGGTGATCAGGTATCTCAAGAGCAAAGTATTGGCCAACTATGCCTCCAATATCGAGATGACCAATGAAATTGATGTGATCAGCAGCCCTGTTGAACTACTGCTTATCATGTTCAATGACCGGTACCATAAAAAATCCCGTTTCGAGGCGAAGCGCAAACTCATCCTCATGCAACTGGCCGGTTCCATTGATCAGCGTGAACGGGAAACAGATATCGAGGCCAAATTTTCTCATTTCTTAGACTTTCTTAATGAATATGTCTGGAGCGAAAACATCCGTATTGGTGAGCTTGAGCCTGTGTACCTGTTGAGCAATCACGACCCGGAGAATTTTGCCTGCAAAGACGTGAAAGTGATTAGTCGCGAGGAAGCCGATGACATCGAACCGGTTGCCGGACAAAAACTTACCCTATTAAAACGCCGCCGTTTCAGGACCAATGGCAATGAAGTTCCCATCTATGTGAGCATCAGAAAAAAACCGCCTGAGGCAAAGGTTCTCAAACTTTTACGCAAGGGGGAAGAAAACCCTGCTGTGGCGGTGGATGACGAACTGGGACTCATGGGTGTTGTTGATTCGTTGGCCGATGTGAAGGTCTTCCAGAGACATCTCACCCAGAGCGCCATCCGGGCCGACTCCTTCATGACCCTGGAGGAGATCAGTGACACCTTGGCTGGCGGGAAACATGAGAGCGACAGCACGGGGAGTTCCTCAAAAACTCCCATGTTCAAATTTTTCGCCCGCATGGGTGGTATGCGTGTGGAATTCATTGTCCACACCAATGAGAGCTACCTTAATTATATCTACCAAAAAGATGTGGCCCATGACGAATATGAAGTGAAAAGAATCTTCGATTCAGGGGTGGCGGAACTCCTTTTTCCAAGGGAGATCTATCACCTGGACATGGACAAGATTAAAGAGAAATTGATCCGTTGGTTTAGACAGAGAATCGAGGAATACTAGCTACAGGATCTACCGACTAAGCAAGGGCAATAATATTACAATATTGTAATATTATTGCCCTTGCTTCATTACAATTATGTAACCACACCCGCAACACACCTCCTCAAACAAAGCAATCATACAAAAGAAAAATTTCTTTAAAATCAACCAATTAAGCCTCGAACATCCTCCTCTAGAAACTTTTTGGCACGCATGTTGTAATAAGCATTACCCAAGTTCGGAAACATGTTCCTAAGATTGTGAATCATTTACATACGTGAGGAGGAAGTTATGAAAAAAATCGAAGCAATCATCAAGCCGTTCAAGCTGGACGATCTCAAAGAGGCGTTTCACGAAATAGGCGTCCAAGGAATGACCGTCACGGAAGTGAAAGGTTTCGGTCGACAGAAAGGCCACAAGGAAGTTTACCGTGGCGCGGAATACGATGTGGACTTTATTCCGAAGATCAAGGTGGAAGTAGTCACCCAGGAAGACATGGTTGACCAGACTGTCGAGGCCATCATCAGCAGCGTCAAAACCGGCAAGATCGGCGATGGCAAAATATTTGTCTTAGACGTTGAGTCTATCACCCGAATCCGCACCGGTGAAAAAGATACGGAGGCCATCTAACTAGTTAAGAATGAAGAGTGAAACATATCGATTTTTTCTCTCTTCACTATACATTCTTTACTGCTTATAGAGGAGTTACCCATGTTTAAAAAATTAAAACTTATAGCAGCTCTCGTCCTATTTCCTAACATTGCCGTGGCTGGAGAAGGCGTTGCCGAGGTGGCCGGCGCCACAGCCATGTACGTTGTAAACAACACCTGGATGTTGGTGGCGACCTTTTTGGTATTTATCATGCATCTTGGCTTCGCATCTTTAGAAGCTGGAATGACCCAGGGGAAAAACACGGTCAATATTCTTTTTAAGAACACCGCGATCATCTCTATCGGCTTACTGACATATGCTATTTGCGGTTTTAACCTCATGTATCCTGGAGATTTCTCCATTGCCGGCTTTTTCGGATTTTCCGGCTTCGGTATCGGGGTAGATCCTGCTAGCATGATGATCACTGGCGATGACGGCGTAGGTATCTATACCTACTGGACTGACTTTATTTTTCAGGCCATGTTTGCGGCCACCGCGGCAACCATTGTTTCCGGCGCCGTGGCAGAGCGAATTAAACTACACAGCTTTTTAATTTTCTCCGTTATTTATGTTGCCATAATCTACCCCTGGGTTGGCAGCTGGAAGTGGGGCGGTGGCTGGTTGGACGCCAAGGGTTTCTATGACTTTGCTGGTTCCACTCTAGTTCACTCCGTGGGCGGCTGGGCTGCTCTGGCAGGCGTAATGTTGCTCGGACCCCGTATTGGCAAATATGTCAAAGGTAAAATTAAGCCTATCCTGGGTCACAACATGCCCCTGGCCACCATTGGTGTATTTCTGCTCTGGCTCGGTTGGTTTGGTTTCAACGGCGGCTCGGTACTTTCCGCAGATCCAGGTTTGGTATCCTTTGTGTTCGTCACCACAAGTTTGGCTGCTGCAGCAGGCATTGCAGGAGCAATACTTTTGAGCTGGATCCTTCAGAAAAAACCTGATCTGACTATGGCACTGAACGGTTCCCTGGCAGGTCTGGTCGGCATTACCGCCGGTGCTGATGTGGTATCCGTCATGAGTTCAATTATTATCGGATTCATCGCAGGTATGCTGGTTGTGGCCTCGGTTATGATTATCGACCGCATCAAACTCGACGACCCGGTTGGTGCCATCTCTGTACATCTGGTATGTGGTATCTGGGGAACCCTGGCCGTTGGAATATTCAGCGCTGATCACTCCTTCATGGTTCAGTTGATTGGAGTTGTGGCCTATGGTATCACCTGCTTTGTTGCTGCCTTTGCCCTCTTTTTCATCATCAAGGCCACACTTGGTCTGCGAGTAGACGAAGAAGAAGAACTTAAGGGCCTAGATGTTGGCGAGCATGGCATGGAAGCATACGGCGGTTTTGTTACCCGCATTTAACAACCACCCCTAGAAGGGGTGGATTAAAAGGTGACCCTAAAAGGGTT
>CAYUCH010000249.1:0-3457 GCA_964443295.1 uncultured Desulfobulbia bacterium
ATGGGTGGCCGGCTTCGCGTGGAATAGGTGGCCGAGATCAGTGGAATACGCAGCTCTGGAAAACACCTATACTAAAAACGATAATGTCATATTCGTGCTGGCTCCACAATCCGGTAATGTATTTGCACCAGAGGTCCTTCTGGCAGTCGAAGAGTTAACAAATGAGGCCTGGAAACTTCCTTACTCAAGCCGGGTTGATTCACTGACTAATTTCCAACATACCAGGGCTGAAGAAGACGACCTGATTGTTGAAGATCTGGTGATTGATGCTGCTTCTCTCACTGCAGAGGATATTTCTAGAATTAAGGAAATCGCCCTTGCTGAACCATTGCTCGTCAATCGTATTGTTTCCCCCAAAGCCCATGTGACCGGCATCAATGTTAATTGCGTGCTGCCCGGGGCAGACCTCAATGAATCTCATCAAGTGCATGAAAAAGCAACTGCACTTGCCAAACTAATTGAAGAAAAACATCCGGGTATCACCTTATACACAACCGGCGGCGTAATGATTGATAATGCCTTTGGCGAGGCATCCGAACAGGACATGAAAACGCTCATTCCCCTCATGTTCCTGGTCTTGCTCCTGGTTATGTTCATTGCTCTGCGCTCATTCACCGGTACTATGACAACCTTTGCTGTCATCCTTTTTTCTGTGATTACCGGCATGGGACTAGCAGGTTGGCTTGGCATTATCCTCACACCACCTTCTGCCAATGCTCCCACCATCATTCTTACTTTAGCTGTGGCAGATTCCATTCATATTCTTGCCACGGTATTCCAGCAAATGCGCATGGGTCTTTCTCGCAAAGAAGCCATTACAGAGTCGTTGCGTATCAATTTGCAACCGATTTTTGTCACTTCCATCACCACGGCCATTGGCTTTCTTGCCATGAATTTTTCCGATGCCCCACCTTTCAGGGACCTGGGGAACATCGTTGCCATGGGAATCATTGCTGCTTTTTTCTATTCGATTTTGTTCCTGCCTGCCATCATGGCCGTATTGCCTATTCGGATTAAGCCCAGAGACTCAGAGCTAAATGCGTATGAAAAATTCGGTGAATTTGTAGTGGCCAAGCGTACCCCCATTTTCTGGACAATGTTCATCTTCATTGTTCTGGTTACCAGTGGTATGAGCAAAATAACCCTGGATGACGACTTTGTACGGTACTTTGATGATCGATTTGATTTCAGGGTAGCTTCGGATTACTGCGAGGATAATCTTACCGGTATGTCAATCATCGATTGGGACCTTAATTCAGGAGAGGATGGGGGCATTAATAATCCGGAATATTTGAAAACCGTAGAGGACTTCGCCAATTGGTTCAGAACCAAAGATTACGTACGGCACGTATACTCTCTCACCGATGTCATGAAACAGCTCAACCGCAGTATGCATGGTGACGATGAATCATGGTATCGATTGCCCGACAACCGGCAACTGGCCGCGCAATACTTATTGCTCTATGAAATGAGTCTTCCCTTTGGTTTGGACTTGAATGACCGTCTTAATGTTGATAAATCCGCCAGCCGACTTACGGTCAACCTTGCCAATATAACATCCAGTCAACTACGGATTCTTGAAGAAGAAGGAAGACAGTGGCTTGCAGACAATGCACCGGAGCACATGTACGCATATGGTTCCGGCTTATCAGTCGTATTTTCGCATATTTCAGAACGTAACATCAAATCCATGCTCTCAGCATCCGTACTCGCCTTGATTTTAATTTCAGGTATTCTGATTATTGTACTCCGCAGTTTTAAACTGGGATTTTTGAGCCTCTTGCCCAATCTGGCACCAGCATTTATGGGATTCGGCTTATGGGGAATATTGGTTGGCCGAGTGGGCCTGGCTGTTTCTGTTTTAATTGCCATGACCATAGGAATTGTGGTGGATGACACGGTGCATTTTTTATCTAAATACCGCCGGGCGCGAACCGAACATGATCTCGACCCGAGGCAAGCAGTGGTATTTTCTTTTAAAACCGTCGGCGCTCCCATCATGATGACCACCATAATTCTAGCCTGCGGCTTTTCTGTTCTTGCCTTTTCAGGTTTCAAGATTAACTCAGACATGGGTACCATGACCGCCATCACCATTGTTTTTGCTCTCATATTAGACTTCTTATTTTTACCAGCTGTTCTTATAAAACTGGAGGAACGAAAATGATCTGTCCACCAGATCTCTTCCCCAAAAATACTTCTAACAAGTGCGCGCAGGATCATTCTTTTCCAGAGTGTTTTAAAGCCATTTCACGCTGCCGAGCAGCACAGAATTGGCCGAATATGCGCGAGGACTGTTTGAGCATTCCCTTAAAAATATATGTTGCGAGTTCCACAGCGCCGGCCAAGTCGAGCAGCACAGGGAAGCGCGACGAAGGAGGGTCAAGTGAACGGCTGCCCTTTCTTCGCCGCTCCGCTGCTGGTTCTTTTTCTAAAGGCATGTAAAGAAATGAACGGACAAAACTAAAAGGCTATTCAACGATTTATTTTACAATCATATAACAAAGCTTAAATCATCAGCATAACTGATGATTTTACTATTTTCTAAAATAACCTATTACTGGAAACGGAGAACGTAAATGATCACGACCATTAGATATTTATTAATCGTACTCGCCATATCCCTTATCCCCATCCCTACAGTCTTTGCCGAGACTCCAGAAGAAAAAGGTCTGGCCATCGCCCTTGAAGCAGAAAAGCGGGATGAAGGATTTACAGATTTTACAGCCAATATGGAAATGATATTGCGTAACCGACATGGCCAGGAAAGCCGCCGTAAAATAGGGGTCAGGACTCTTGAGCAAAAAGATGATGGCGATAAATCACTGACCATCTTTGATACACCACGGGATGTGAAAGGCACCGCCCTTCTCACCTTCTCCCATAAAACAGGCGATGATGACCAATGGCTTTATCTCCCCGCTCTAAAAAGAGTGAAACGCATCAGTTCCCGGAACAAATCCGGTTCTTTTATGGGCAGTGAGTTCTCATATGAAGACATTGCCAGCCAAGAGGTAGAAAAATATACCTATACATACATCAAAGATGAACCTTATAAGAATCATGATTGCTTTGTGGTAGAAAGTTATCCGGTGGATAAAAAAAATTCCGGTTATACTCGTATGGTTTCCTGGCGTGACAAAACAGAATACCGATTATGGAAAGTCGATTATTTCGACCGCAAAGGCAGTCATTTAAAGACCTTGATATTTGATGATTACCAACAATATCTGGGTAAATTCTGGCGCTCACAATCCATGAAAATGGTCAACCATCAGAATGGCAAATCCACCGAACTCTTTTGGAGTGACTATGCCTTTCAAACCGGCCTGAAGGAAAAAGATTTTACCAAGAACAGTTTAAAAAGGGCGAAATAAAAAGAAAGGGGTCAAGGGGTCAAGGTGAGGTAACCCCAGTTTCACGGACACTAAGATAAGGGTACTATACCCGAGGAGGT
>CAYUCH010000250.1:0-3425 GCA_964443295.1 uncultured Desulfobulbia bacterium
ATCTGTTCATCATCACCGAGCAATGTAATTTCGACATCGGCCATTCGGACTGCTTGCACAGCACCCAGCACAATTTCTTCAGGACCTCGGTCACCGCCCATGGCGTCCAGGGCGATCTTAACAGTCATACCCGCTCAGCTCCTTCCCGATGGCTAATTATAAATCAAAAGCGACCAGATACGGTGCCTAGATCCGGCAGGCATCCGGCGTAAAATCAATAATCGCCATCCCATCTCACAACTGCACACCAAATGGAAAGTAGCTCACAGCGGTGATCATTTCAAATCACAAGGAGAGGGCCGACGGTTACTGTCAACCGGTTGTTCTACAAGTTCCTCTTCACTTTGGGAACCCAGCAACCGGCTTAAAACTTGGCTGGCAAATTATTCGTCATCCAGCTGAATGACAGCCCGTCCTTTGTAGGTACCACAACCGGAACAAAGTCGATGGGGCAATTTAGGTTCGCCACACTCAGAACAGGTTGCGACGGTTGGTTTTGTTAAAGCGTCGTGAGCACGACGTTTTCGAGTACGAGAATGAGAATGTCTTCTCTTTGGTAATGCCATGATATTTCCTCCTGGAAAACAATATTCTGACGACAAAGATGCCGAATCAGTCCTTTTTTAAACTTGCCAATATTCCAAATGGTGATTGACTACTCGCTCGGTCACACACACATTCGGCTTCATTACTATTCACACCACAACCTGGGCAAAGTCCCTGACAGTCTTCCCTACATAAATGTTTTAGGGGAATTGTCAGAAGCACCTGTTGTCGGAGTATACTATATATGTCTACCATGGGTTCTGAAACGAACATGGTGTCCATTTCATTCTCACTGCAGGCATGTTCCTTTCCAGGCTCTTCCGCTCCGGCCATTTCAATCTCAAGCTTAAACTCGAGCTGACGCGGATTTTCGTACTGAGAAAGGCATCGATCACACTCAAACACAAAACGTGCTGCCACTGTCCCTGCCATAAAAATACGTTGATTCAACCTTCTTAAATGAACTTCGGCTGTGACCGTACCTTTATGCTGTACTTCCCAATCAGGAAACCAGGACACATCGTTTACGGTAATACGAACCCCTTCGGTTGGTATTTCCTCAAATGACAAACGCATTAGACTGTCCGCACATTATTCCCGAGATTAGAAAACCCTGAAATATACGAAATTCAATTTTCTTGTCAAGGAATTTGTCTACTTTCAGGGTGGTTTAGACTTATCACGTTACGAAGTTGGCACTCAAAGCTGCAATGACTCGAGTGAAATGAGAACAATCCGGACAAATCTTCATGCAACAGAGAATATGGTCATGGCACATATTCTCAACTCATGGAAACAACAATAAGTAACACTCATGGTCATTTGCTCGGGCTCTTCTTCTCCATCGCCTTTGCTTTTTCAGCAACTTTTTCCAGCAAAAAGGCAAAATCATTTCTCTTCAGAATACTGTCAAACTCACTCCGATAATTTCGCACCAAACTTATACCTTCAACAATGACATCATATACTAACCATTCACCTGAAGTATTTTTCAGACTATAAATGATCGGAATTTCACTGGAAGGTTTGATAATCTTTGTATACACCCTGGCTTTATCGCCCTTGATAACCTCTTTATTATAGGCAACAGTCTCATCAGAATAACTCTCTATACGACCAATATAACGTTGCATGATGAGCCGAGAATACAACTGTGTAAACTCTTCCTGTTCTGCCGCACTGTGCTTCTTCCAGTGTCGGGCCAGGGATAACATGGCCATGCGTTGAAAATCAAAGCGGTCTTCAACAATAGAAAAAATCTTCTCCCGCCTTTCACTTTGTTTTTCGGGGCTGGATAATTGCTGATCAGCGAACAAACCTAAAATTGAATTGATGCTTTTTTTTAACTGACTGGTGGGATCAGTTAAAGTGGCGGCAGCCTCCAGAGAACTTCCAATTAATGGAGCCACCAGAAAAACCAACATGAATAATGTACGAATCATTGCATCTCTCACTTTTGCTGAGGTTCAGATTTCAATGGCTAGTATAAACGTATCAACCTACAGGAGCAATATGAGTCCTGTTATTAAAATTACTGCGATGTCAAGCCTGAATCTTCTATTTTGCTCTTCCTGTTTTGGTTATAGGCATCGCGCATAGCGACATATACATCAAAAGATTCTTCTTTAAATTTTTCATATTCACCAAGCATCAAAGAAGTTCTGTTAATTTTATCAGATGCGTAATAGCCAACACTTGAATACAGATCATTCCACGTAAGGTAAAAAAAAGGATTGAGCAACTTATCTCCTACTATCCCAACTCCATCGCGAATATTAGTGGGTCCAAAAAATGGCAGATAGAGATATGGGCCGTTTGGAATCCCATAAGCACCCAAAGTCTGCCCCAAATCTTCATCCTGGGATTGCAGATTTAAAAGGTCTTTAGCCGGATCGGTAAGCCCAGCCATGCCAAGGGTTGAATTCATTATGAATCGTACAGTCTCAATTCCAGCTTCTTCTATTTTGCCCTGCAGGGAATTATTCACTAACCGAATTGGAAAAAACATATTATCCACTGCATTACGCAAACAAACACGAATATCACTTGGTACTAAAAAATCATAGGTTTGGGCAACAGGCTTAAGTATCCAAAAATAGAGTTTGTCGTTGAACACAAAAAATTTCCGATTCAAACCTTCCCATGGATCATATACTGAGGAACTTTCCATCAGTAAACCGTCTTCGTCTGCCCACTCATCATCAGTCCACTCCTCCAAAGGTTCATCAGCAAAAGCACCACTGCCCGTAATGATAAGGATGCACCCTAGAACCGTGAAGCACAAAAAGAATCTAATCCACATATTGCAAACCGTTTTCATGACTACCCCAAAATAAGAGAAGATATATCCGAACATATCTCAAAATGAAATATTCTCAAAAAGTGCAGATCAATGTAAACCGTATAAAATTCTCTGGCAACACCTTGCATTGAATACAGAAATGCAAACATTGTTTTCTGCACCGTTCCTACACCGGCACGCATTTTCAATCTGTCTAGTGGTATTGCATTTTTTCTCTAACAGAACATTTGCAACACCACAAAACAGCCTTATGGAAAACAAGAATCACTCTCGCCCATAACTAGTTGAAATAACACAATAAAAAAAATTATCTTTTTACTCGTTTTATGAAAAAAAGTCGTATACTCTAGCCGACCAATTCGTCCTGGGGAGGGCGACAAATTCTAAACATTTCTTAAATATTCCATAACCAAATATTAAACATTGCATCATTAAAGGCAGTAGTGCGTCCTGAGTACTGCACGCATACATAATTTTACTGCATTATGATGAAAATGGATAACAAGTACAAAATATAAATGTGTATTTCTTGGGGATACGTCCGTCTTTTTTCTGAAGAAAATGGGGTGGGCAATTT
>CAYUCH010000251.1:0-3316 GCA_964443295.1 uncultured Desulfobulbia bacterium
GTGGGACAATATTTTGACGAGGAAACAGGATTCCATTATAATCACCACAGATACTACGATCCTACGTCAGGAAGATACCTCCGCGCTGACCCGATCGGGTTGGCTGGGGGTATTAACCCATACCTTTATACCGAGAATAATCCGATTAATCTAACTGACCCCTATGGGCTCTCCCCTGATGATTGTGATCGTGAAAAATGCATGCGTGATTGTCTGAAAAATAATTATGGGAGCGCTTATGAGTGGGCTAGAACTTTAAATCCACTTAGTGCCGTTTCGTTAGCAAACGATCTAAATAGTAAGTATTCTTCTCTCAAATTGAGGCAAGCCGGAGCACGCAATATTAATTTAAATTATAAGGTTGGTGCGCGGCAATTACGCACATTAGGTCAATTTGGCAGGTTCAATGCTGCTATGGGTGTTGTGGGTGCAGGTGCTTTTGGTTTTTGGGCTGGCGCGAACGGTTATTGCTATTTACAATGCATGTAGAAATATGAAAAAGACATTATTAAGAATTGCAGGCTTTATACTTGGGACATGCTTTATCGTCTTAGGGATTCATCTTTTGATATCACCATTACATGGTGATATGCTAGAGAAGTTAAATATTGCTACATCTTTATTTGTTGGAACAGTTTTTGTTATTTATGGAATTCGTGGTGAGGTAATCAAGGGGCCGAAATAAATTAACAGGAATTCCGAAATTCTGGTGACACAACACCTTATAACATTAAGGCGGTTGAGATTTTTTCTTAACCGTCTTTTTTATTGGGGAGCCTTGAGGCGGAGGGGTGGTCGGGCGGTGATGTAATAGATCAGTGGCTGGCGGATTTTTTGCAGGTATGTTGAATAAAATTGAATATGTTTGAATTGGCGTGGTGAAGCCGTACCTTGCTTGGCCCAATTAAACATATTCCTATTTTATTCGACCGGAAGGGACGGCATCTGATGGCGTAGCCTGCCGTCCATAGACTGCAAAAAATGTGACAGCCACTACCTTGAACTCCCTAGAGGGGTTTGGGGTGATTAAATTAGATTGGGCTGAAGGATGCCGCAGTGGAAGACGCGTAGCGGCTGGAACCGGTAGACAAAGACCTTCCTCTGTCTACTTCTCTGCACCTTTGAGGAATGTATCGATTGTTTTAAAAAGGGCTTTTTGTTGCGCAGGAGATAAATCTTCTATCTTCTTCATCCTTCTTACAGTCTTCAAACTAAGCTTACTGTCGTCAGTCGAAGTGAGTTTTACTCCGAGCAATTCATCTGTGGTCATTTTCAGGGTCGCTGCGAATTTGACAATGAGTTCAGGATTAGGCCGCAGTCTTCCGCGTTCATAATCGGAAATGAGAACCTGGCTGAGGTCCATTAACTTGGCGAGTTCAACCTGGGTTAAACCTTTCTCCTTCCGCTTTCTAGCAATCCTTTGCCCAAGGGTTTCCAGGGGGTGCTCTGTCTGCTCTTCTGCTTTTTTCTTTCGTGCCATAGTGAACACAATATACCCCATCTTTTTCAGTCCTCATGATTTTGCGCTTGACCAGTATAACAATTTGTTATATTTTGGTGTCGATATTTATTTTTGAAACATTGCGTTTTTGTTCTTGACAGGTTTTTGAAACAAAAGGTTTTTGGCAAGGAGAAAAGATGCTGGAAAAATCACAAATCGATGCCATCAAGCAAAGTGTTGACCTGGTGCCGCTCATGAAATCCTGCGGCATCGATCTGAAGAAAGTGGGGGTGAATTACCGAGGCCATTGTCCTTTTCACAATGATACTTCCCCATCCTTAACCGTTAATCCTCAAGACAATCTATGGAACTGCTTTGGTTGTGAAGCCGGCGGTGATGTGATCCGCTTCGTGGAGTTGCATGATAAAGTTGCATTTAAAGAAGCTGTGCAAATCCTTTCCAGCCAGGCTTCGACCACGCCCAAGAGAGCAGTTAAAGAAGAAAAGATAGAACCATCCGTAAAAGATCAAAAACTCCTGGCCCGGGTGGTGAACTATTATCAGCACACCTTTACCAAGGATAACCGGGGCCTGGAATATCTGAAAGAAAGAGGCATAAACGATCTGCAGAGTATGAAAGACTTCGGCGCTGGCTTCGTTAATGGTTCGCTCCGTGACATCCTGCCTGATGATGACCAGATAATCAAAACCCTTAAAAAGCTTGGTCTCTTGAATAAGAAAGGCAATGAAGTCTTTTACAACTCCGTGGTCTTTCCGCTCTATGACAATGACGGCGCTGTGGTAAGTCTTTACGGTAGAAATATCGATGAGAAAGCCGAAGTAAACCACCTCTATCTTCCCGGCCCTCGAAAAGGTCTGATCAATCCGGCCCGCAGTTCTGCAAAACGGTCTTCCTCCATTCTTCTTACGGAATCCATTATCGATGCTTTAACCCTCTATGACCAGGGCTTTAAAAATGTTGTCCCGGCTTATGGTGTCAACGGGATTACTGAGGATCATCTTTTTCTTTTTAACCGCAATATAAAAGAAGTGTATCTGGTCTTTGACGCAGATGAAGCAGGAAAAGATGGGGCAGAAAAAACAGCCTCTCTTTTAAAAGAACAAAACATCATCACCCATATCGTCACTCTGCCGGAGAAAGACATCAATATCTACTTCAAACGCCATACTCCGGAAGAGTTCGAAAACCTCCTGAAAGATGCAAATCCATCTTCAGTCGAACAATCCGAGAAGCTGGAGAAAAGAACCCAAACTCTTTTCCAAGAAGATGATCATGGCTTTACGGTGGGTTACGGCCTTCGGCAGTATCAAATAAAAGGTATCCAGCGGGGAGATACCCAACTCAAGGCAACCATCAAAGTTGCCAAGGATATCAGCAATCCAAAAGAACCCTTTGAACTGACCACCATCGATCTCTATTCCACGAGATCCCGGACATGGTTCGCCAAACTCTGCGCCAATCTTTTGGAAGAACCAGAAGAACTGGTCAAGGAGGATCTTGGTAAAATCCTCTTTCTGGTGGAAGACTGGCGACCGGCAGCGCAAGAAGAAGCAACTGTTGAGATAAGCAAGGCTGATGAAAAGATCGCCCGTTCCTTTTTAAACTGCCCGGATATGTTCACCGAACTTCTCACCGATTTTGAAACCATGGGAGTTACCGGCGAAGAGGTCAACAAGCTGGTGGGCTATCTGGCGGCAACTTCGAGGAAACTTGCCGACCCATTATCAGTACTCATTCAGTCGAGAAGTGCAGCCGGAAAATCCACCCTGCAGGATGCCATCTTATCTCTTATCCCGGACGAAGATTTTATCAAATACACCAGAGTTACGGACCAGGCCCTTTTTTATAAAGATG
>CAYUCH010000252.1:0-3111 GCA_964443295.1 uncultured Desulfobulbia bacterium
AGGATTTTCAGGGTCGTGCCATTCTTCGTCGCCTGGTTCTCTGGGATGCTCAGGATCCTGCCATTCACCGTCATTCGGTCCTTCAGGTTTTTCCGGATCGTGCCATTCTTCGTCGCCTGGTTCTCTGGGATGCTCAGGGTCGTGCTCTCGTCCTGGTTCTCCTTCGTGGGGTGGTTTCTCTTCGTGATCAGGGTCGCCTTCATGTTCCGGATCACCCTCGAATGGTGGTTTTCCTTCGTGATCAGGATCACCCTCATGTTCAGGATCACCATCGTGTGGGTGCTCGCCTTCCTCTGGTTTCCTCTCAGGGTCCGGCTCTTCCTCCTCAGGTCGGTCTCCTTCCTGGAATGCCATGTCTTCCATGAATTCTTCGGCAAAGTCTGGATCGATACCTTTTTGTACCGCTTCTTCAAAACTTGCCATGGCCTCGAACATGTCACCTCGATCACTGAATTCAAGGCCTTTAAATAATGAAGACAGGGCGTCAAGATCGTTACTCAGAGGTGCTTGGAGTTCTTTGAGCATCTGATCGGACAGTTCGACGTTCACCTCATCAATAATCTCGAAAAGGATGCTTTTTTCCATAGGAAAGAGATCCGCCATGAGCATGCCACTGGCTTTGGGAGAGGCAATGATTTTTTCTGATCCACATTTAAGAATGTTCGATGAAATTTGAAATGTCTGGGGTCCGGTTTGGTTGATGGTGCCGCCAATGACATGTTCCACTCCAAGAAGCTTGCCGATCCTCACTTGGGCGTCTTTATTGAACAGCTCTTTTTCTTCAAAATGCAACTCATCTACCAGGGCTTGTATACGGGCTCTTTCCACAAGTTTGAACCTGGGGATTTTGGAGAGGTCGGTGATCAGCATCAGGGTGAGGCCTTTCTGCAGTAAATCAAGTTCATCCTTTTCGGTTTTATTTATAAAGTAGAGGACTGCAATGGTGTTGGGCAGACAGATTTTTTGAAAGGAGGTCTCCTGGGCGACAATTTTTTGGGCCCAGATTTTGTCTTCCATGGTCACAAGTTGACCGGCTATGGAAAGTGGAACGTTTAGAAATAAGGTTAGGAGAGTACAGAAGAGGGAAGAGACGAACAGACCTTTCATTGGTCCTCCTTCAAGTGTCCCGGGTGAAGTGGAAAGAGTATAGAAATTATAGTAGCTGGTTATTGAATGATATGTCAATGAAGAGCACCATTTCCAGTGGTGAAAGAAGGGGATTTTTTTCACCACTGGAAATGGAAATAAATGAGAGGTCTTCCTGCCTATGGAAAAATGAAAGTCCTCGAAGGATTCCAGGCCATGCGGGACATGGGGATATAAACCAGGTCGATGGAAGCATTGGCGGAAAATCCTTGCTTGAAAGTGATTTCCAAATTGTTTTGGCCTATCGAGGGCGCAGTCTCATCAGCTTCGTTGGTTCGCAACGCATCCCAGATGTCGGTATACCCTGTCCAGCTGTAATCATCATTACTCACACCCTGGTTGCCTGGCTCTTCAATTGAGGAATCAGGGGCAATATGTCCGTCACCAACTACGAAAAACTCGGTCATGATCAGAGGAGCGATCTCGTCAAGCTGGGGATCTTGGTTATACGGACCGGTACGGTGCATATAGTAAAATGGTGACGGGTTATTCCCCGGTGGTGTGTATTGGAACTCGGTATCCGGGAACACCCAGTATTCATTGGGGGTGGCATTCTGCCAATCCGTTGTATAGGAATAGATTCCCGATTCTCCGGCCATTGAGAATTCAAGGATTTCACTGGTGATTGGTTGGCCATACCCACAGCACCATTCTGTGGATGGACCAAAGGTGCGGGATTCGGCCAGATAATCTCCAGAAGGTGCGGTGAAGCGAACCGACATGCTTGCCAGGGAATCATTGTTACTGTCTATGTGGCGTATGTCTGCTTCACCTTGACCGGTGGGGAGTTGGGGTCCACGGGTGTTCAGCCAATCACTCCATGGTAGCATGCGCAAGTCATTATCCAGCGGGAATGGGTCGTTCAGAGTGGTGGTGAAATCCATGCTTGACAGACCAGCGTGTTCGCCACCGCCGCGCAGGTTGACATTGAGCACCTGGATGGTTGTGTCGTTGGGACGTAAAATATATTGCTGTACCCTGACCCAGTTGCCGGCCTGATCCATAAGTACCCGGCCTGATTGGGCATCAGCCTGCTGAGCGAGAATGTCATCCCGGGCTCTGATATCGCCGGAATAGAGAGCGTCATTTATGGAGGCTCGAAGTTCACCTTGGGTCTGTTGTCGATGGGCTTCAAGGATAGCACGGTTCAATCGGTCTTCTTCGACTTGTACAACGTAAGCCAGAAAGCCATCACCATTCATTTGGTCAATATTGTCCTGATTTATGAAGAGTTCCCGCTCGCCGTCATTTTCTCCCAAGAGCTGTAGGCCTGGCAGGTAATTATCGGGCACTCCATTTGTTGGGTACCACTCATATTCCCAGTCTTGATATCCGTTACCCTCGGTTCCTCCCATGTAGCCAGGCCGGAATTCGCCATTATCAACAACCGCGGCAAGGCTGGGATCAGCGAGGAGGGCTTGCTGGGCCTGGTTGATTGATTCAGGGTCTACAATAAATGGATGCGAACCTGTGATGTATTCTGAGCAAGCCCCTTCATCTACTATTCCATTACAGTTGTTATCGATCTGGTCACAGCGCTCCATGGCAAAAGGATAAACGTTCGCGTCGAAATCATTGCAATCGTCTACGCAGGCTAAGAAGCCGTCGCCATCATTGTCAAAACCTTCATCGATCTGTCCGTCGCAGTTGTCATCAATATTGTTGCAAAGTTCATGGGCGCCGGGATTCACAGTAGGATCTGCATCATTGCAGTCCACGCATTCGGCATATCCATCGCCATCACTGTCCAAGCCATCATCAATCATGCCATCACAGTTGTCATCGATGTTGTTACATGTTTCCAAGGCATTTGGATGTATTGCCGGGTTGGCATCGTCACAATCAGCGCAGGATGCAAAACCATCACCGTCATTATCAAAACCTTCATCGATCTTTCCATCGCAATTATCATCGATGTTGTTGCAGGTTTCTACGGCGGTGGGATTAACTGCAGGATTGGTGTCG
>CAYUCH010000253.1:0-3103 GCA_964443295.1 uncultured Desulfobulbia bacterium
TGGCCGGAATCAAATGGAATGGGTGGTCGGGATCGTCTGGAATTCGCATATTTTTTTCGGTATTTCAGATTTGGATGGCGATGGCCTGGATGACTTTTATCAGAAATGTGTAAAAAAAGAGGTCACCCTTGTCTTGATGGCCGAAAGCCAAAAAGCCATAGACCAAACCGATTTTACTTTACCCAAAAATGCGCCGGTTTTTTCCTTTGATGAGAAAAGTAATTTAATAAAATTGAGTAACAATGAAACACGTCCCCCGGGATACCCGTCCCAGGGGATACGTGACTTGGATTCAAGTTTCAAAAGGCAAATAGCTAATCTCTTTTAGCCTGCTCATAATTATTTTTTACACTGCTAATCCTCCAAATAATTCCAACCCCAAATATTAAGATTTGCCACACTTGACATGTTATATTATTTGCGATATAGTTTGTTTAGTTTGAACTAAACGTTCAGAACGAAATGGAGGTTGGTAATGGACAACACTATTATAGAAGCAAAAGAACATTTTATTCAGGGAGTGATCCGAATAACTCATTTCTGGGGTTTCCCTAAGGCCATGGGGGCAATTTTTGGTGCTGTTTATCTATCGCCTGAGCCTGTAACCCTTGATGAGCTAGTGAAACAAATCGGAGTAAGCAAAGGAGCTGTCAGTACAAACATTAGGAACCTGGAACGCCTGGGCATAGTTCATAAAAAGTTAATCTTGGGTGACCGAAAAGATTATTACATTGCGGAAACAGATTTCTGGAAGATTGTGAAAGGGATATTGCGCGAAAGAGAAAAAAATGAATTCAACCATGCAATCATGTCGGTTGGAGAAAGCATCGAAATACTAGAGGAGAATTTCGATAATGTGGAAGACCTACAAACGTCAGCTTTTTATAAAGAACGGATGCTGGCCTTAAAGCAATTCTTTGATAGTTTAGACAATTTGGTGGCAACATTACTTGCTATTGATGACCTCAAAAGCAATATGCTCAAAAAAATATTCCTGAAAAAAAACTAACCTTTTATACAAGGAGAACCATCATGGAAAACAAAAAGACACACATGGTCACTGGTGCATATGGTTTTACCGGAAAATATATAGCAAGGTTATTGTTAAAGGAGGGAGTGCCTGTCGCTACCATCACAAATTCTCCAACTCGCAAAAATGATTTTGGAAGCAAATTGGAAGCTGTAAAATTTAACTTTGACGACCATGAAAAACTGGTTCAATCTCTTCGAAATGTTTCAATATTATACAACACATACTGGGTTAGGTTTAATCATAGAAACTTTACTCACCAAGATGCCGTGGAAAATACATTGAAACTATTTGCTGCGGCCAAAGAAGCCGGTGTGGCAAAAGTTGTTCATACCAGCATTACAAATCCATCCTCGGAATCCAATTTAGAATATTTCAAAGGAAAGGCAATTTTAGAAAAGGCATTAATTGAATCAGGCATGTCCTATTCAATTTTGAGACCTGCTGTTATTTTTGGTGATGAGGATATTCTCATCAATAATATCGCATGGCTATTAAGAAAAATGCCTATATTCCCCATTTTTGGTTATGGAAGCTACAGAATCCAACCAATATATGTTCAAGATTTCGCTAAATTAGCAATTGAGGAAGGTGAAAAAACAGAAAATACAATCGTAAATGCGGTTGGTCCGGAAACATATTCATACAGGTCCTTGGTGGAGAAGATAGGAGATATTATTGGTGTTAGCAAACCAATAATCAGAGTTACGCCAAAGATAGGACATATGGTCGGTTCAATTGTCGGTAAGGTTGTAAAAGATGTAATAATAACAAAAGAAGAAATTAAAGGGCTGATGGCGGACTTATTATGTGTTGATTCTCCTCCAACAGGAAACACAAAATTATCTGAATGGGCATTACTTAACAAGAATTCACTGGGGCATAAATATTCAAGTGAGCTTGCAAGGCGAATTGACCGTAACCGGGCTTACATCTAACCCGCTCAATAAAAAATGCTGATTCGCGAGCCTTGCCGTTTTTTCGGTGTAGTTAAAACCTTCCTGCCGGAAAGTTTTGGGCCAATCACTTGCCGGGTAGGTCATTGAGGTTGTAGTGCAAAAAAGGAGACAATATGAAAAAAACTCTACTAGAAATTTATGCATTGGCTGTTTGTTTCGTTACAATCACCTGTTTTGCAATCACTCTCGGAATAGCCATTTACGATGTCATACAGTTTTCCGCACCAGAATTTTGCATGAGTTCCTACGATTTCGAGAAGCACCAGTCAAACGAAATATACACAAGGAATTGGGATAAAGAAAAAAGAGAAAGATACACAGCAGAAGAGATTACCACTTTAAGGAATGAAAGTTACCGCGTAGAAATTTTAAATGAAAAAAGGAGTGCAATTCAAAGTTTTATCATGTCTTGCATTGTGATTCTGATTGACGTGGTCGTGTTCTTCATACATTGGAAAGTAGCTCAAAAGGCAAGAAATTCTAATGACCCAAGTAACAATTTACATATAGGGAGTCCCACACAAAAACGCATTGAGGTCAAGGCGAATTTCAGTTGCGATGCTTTCGTCAAAGACTGGGCGCGTGCCTGATTTATATGGGGTGTTGGCCACTAATATAACATCACAGCAAACAATGACAGCAATTCGAACACCACTCCTGATCCTAGTCAATGCCGTAATCGGCAACGCCATACTATTGGTGTCAGTAACATCCAGCTGGTTTCTTTTGTCGCTGTTGCTAAATTTCAGGCTCATATTCCACACTACCTTCACCTTCTTTGTTGTAATGGGAATTTTTATACTTGCCCGTTTAATGCAGTATTCTCAAAAGCGAGTTTCAAAAATTTTATGGGCTTTCCTGCTCACTCTTCTCCCTGTCATAATCTCTTGCTGGCTGGTTATTGGATATGCATTCAACGGGACATATGATATTTGGCGCAGAATTCATTTTGTAATTCAGTTTGGCAGTATAATAAGTCTCAGTGCCGGGGCATTGTATTGGTTGCCGTTTTGGTGGATTAACTTTTTCATTCTAAGCCGAAACACCAACGAGATATCATCACATCGGAATGTGTCAATGAAAATGAGACACGTCTGTTAATAAATTAGACTCG
>CAYUCH010000254.1:0-3083 GCA_964443295.1 uncultured Desulfobulbia bacterium
CACTTTGCACTTTGCACTTTGCACTGAAAAAATTGGAGTGGGCTATAAGCCGAATTCTGTACCCCAAAAGGGGTCATGATCATTTCTCTGGGATGCCGGTCACCCGACATCTCTAGCAACCTACCCGGAAACATTGGGCGGGCAGCCCTCAAACGTCTCCCTATTTGGTCTTGCACCGGATGGGGTTTGCCGTGCCCTTCATGTCACCATGAAGGCGGTGAGCTCTTACCTCACCGTTTCACCCTTACCATGACAAGCATGGCGGTCTGTTTTCTGTGGCACTTTCCTCGGGGTCACCCCCAGTTCGCGTTACGAACCATCCTGCCCTGTGGTGTTCGGACTTTCCTCCCCGGCTATAAGCCGGAGCGATCATGCGCCCACTCCAAAACTATAAATACGTCAATGTGTATGAATGCCTCTATATACTGTAAACGTGCAGGTTTTAAAATATGTCCAGTAAAGAATTCAGGGGCAGTAAATAGAATTCGGAAGAACGGCGGAAAATTCACCGGAGACATGTATCCCTATTCTCCTCACACCTGCATCCTGCACTCTTAATTCTAGAGTCTACTATCAATTCCCTCATTGGCCAAGGCATCGGCGCGTTTATTTTCTGCTCTGGGAATATGTGAAACTCGATAGGAGGAAAAGTCCTGCAAGAGTTCTTGGACACGGCTGAAAAGGGGCTTCAGGTTGGCATTTTTGACTTTGTATCTACCCTGTATTTGCCGGACAATAAGCTCTGAATCCATAAAAATGGCCACCTGTTGTCCAGATAATTCCTGGACTTTTTCCAAGCCAAGAATCAGGGCTTTATACTCGGCAATATTGTTGGTGCATTGGCCGAGGTATTCACTGCAGGTTAGCACTTCTTGACCCTGGCTGTTTAGAACGACGGCACCTGCGCCCGCTTCACCTGGGTTCCCTCGGGATGCTCCATCTGTGTAGAGATGAAATTCGTTTGAGGATTGCTGGTGCGAAAACGGCAAAGACTGGGAAGGCTTAGTTGAGCGCGATCTTTCAGCCTCTGAGGGCTTGCTCTCTTCTAGAATCAGCTTGCGTATATCGGCAGGGTCGTCATGGGGAAAAAAATGCTGGATATCTTGATTAGATAGTTTTTTCCCTAAAACGGCCAGAATATCTGAAAGTGATTTTGCCACTTTCGCCTCAAGTGTTTTTTACAGAACGAAATCTTTGCTCACTGCTGTCAGCTATTTTTTTTCTGCCTTATGGAAAAGCATTCGATTGCAGGTTGGGCAAGAGAGAAGTTCCTGTTCTCGAAGCAGTTCATTAAAAAGCTGTGGAGGAATATTCATAAAACAGCCCTGGCAGACACCGCTGGTGGCACCGGCAACCGCGAGGCCATTACGATTATCCCGCAATCGATCATACTTTTTAAGCAATGCCTGGGAGATATTCTTTGCTTTATTCTCGCGTTTTTCCAAGACCTTAGATTTGTCAGAATCGAGCTCTTTGGTCTGCTGCTCCATTTCAGCCTTTGCCTCTGCCGGTTCTTTTTCTCCCGCATCGCATTTGGCCTGCTCTTCGGAGATAGTTTTCTGGTGGGTTTCTGCCTGCTCCATGAGAAGGACAATTTCTTCCTCTCTGGAGTTGTTGGCTTTTTTGGCATCTTCAATTTCGCGGAGCAAGCTCTGATACTCTCGATTGGTCTGGACATTCATGAGCTTAGTCTGCCGGTCTTTGATGCGGGCATTCTCGTCTTCTGTTTCAGCTTCCAGAGCACGACTCCTGCTTTCGCCAGCGGCAATTTTTTCTTCTAAAGCCGTTATGTTTTCTTTCGCTTCATCGATAATGGCCTGTTGCTCACCGAGCATGGCATCACCCTCGGCAATTTTTTTGTCGAGTTTTTGAATTTCAATATCGATGGCCTGTAACGCTATGAGGTTTCTGATGTTCTTCTTCAATTCCCTCTCCTTCAGAAACTATGGTTGTCGGGGACACTCAGGAGCCCCGAGTGGTGATTGGTTATTATGGTTAAAATATGTAAAAGCATCTTGTTGCTTGGAAGTAACGAAAATTTCAGGAAGATCCTCGGTGGCAAGTTCAGCCTCAAGGGCCTTGGCCAGGGCAGGCAAAATTATGTTTTCAGTCGGGAAGTGCCCGGCATCAACGATACAGAATTGTGCTTCCTCGGCCCATCGTGCCATGCTGTGCTTAACTTCGCTGGTCACAAAAATATCACTGCCACATTCAAATGCAGCTTCAGCAAGATCACTGCCACTACCACCGCAAATGGCAACCTGATCTATCATTTCGGGTAATTTCCCCGCGACTTTCAGGGCAGGGGTGTTCAAATTTGTCATGGTGTTTTGCAGGAAGACACTACCAGGAAGGGCCGGGGATAATCGGCCGATACGGCCAAAGCTGGGGGCATCGGCATTTATTCCTTCCTTGCTGGGGAAGGGCTGAATGTCCTGGAGGCCAAGTTCACCAGCCAATACGTCGTTTACCCCGCCGCCGGCGAGATCAAGATTGGTATGGCAACCTATGATGGCAATATTTTCTTTGATAGCCTGGCTCAGGAGTCGGCCCTGGGGTTGATCGGAGCGCATGGCTTTTAATGGTCGAAAAATAACGGGATGGTGGGTGATTATAACATTGGCATTGAGTTCAAGGGCTTCTTTCAGCACATCGGTGGTGGGGTCAAGAGAAATAAGGATACCGGATGTTTTCATCGCCGGATCTCCGACAAGCAGTCCAACGTTGTCCCAGGATTCCGCCAGAGAAAACGAGGCGATTATATTTAACGCCTTGAGGATGTCTTGTACTGTAACAGGAGATTGCTCCATAAGTATTCCGCTTACCCGATGGCAAAGAAAAAAGGTGCGCTCATTCTGTGAGCCGCACCTTGATTGTTCGATTGCCGAGTCGGTTTTGTTTGCCGGAGTAGGGGGTTTAACCCATGTCTTTGGTCCGCTCCGGGGACTATACGCTTGCCTGGAGAAAGTTTTCACTTCTGTCCGCTTGCCTTTTATTACATCAATAGAATTGATTTCTAGCCAGTTAGTGGTGGGCCTACCTGGACTCGAACCAGGGACCGACCGGTTATGAGCCGGTGGCTC
>CAYUCH010000255.1:0-3048 GCA_964443295.1 uncultured Desulfobulbia bacterium
TAGCTGAAGGATATAATTACCGGACCTATCAATTGCAATAAGGCCGGCCAGATCTGCCTGGGTTTCTTTCCATGTAAGGATCTCTTGCTCACCTGGACCAAGAGCGCTTGTCAACGTTTTTGCCATGGGATCCGCTCGACGCTGGTCGTGAATAAATATTGTCACATAGGATGCACCCTGGGCCCCATACCCTAAAACGTTGCGTAATCTGGCAATGGGCAAGAGAGCAACCGAACTATCCACAGCATCATCACCAGTCTTAAAGAAACCAGAGACACGGCCAACTTCGCTGACAATTTCACCGTTTTTATCCGTAATGGTGTAAATCATTTTTTTGCCGAGTTTGAGCTTCAGCTTGTCGGCCATTTTTACGCCAACCACCACTCCCCGACCATGGATATCTTGAAAGAGTTCTCCTTCCTCGATGGCCCGTAGAAATAAATTATGCTCCTGGCTTTCCACATTGGGATCTATGCCAAAAAATATGCCTCCAACATTTTTGGCACCTCGGGCGAACATAGCCTGGCCGGAAATACGGGAATAGGCCGCATCGACACCATCAACTTTTTGGGCCAACATACGAAGGTCTTCCGCATTATCAAGCCATTTAGATAATGAAGGAGTATCGTTATAGCCCGCCGGTTCAATGGCCACATGGCCAAATCCCATGGTGGCACTGGTATTAATCAGGTCAGTGTAGGAATAATCACCGGATCCGGTAAAAGTCACAGCAAGAAAAACCCCAAATGCCACAGAAAAACCGGTAATAAAGGTTCTGCGCTTCCAGCGGAATAGATTACGCCATGCCATGGATGAGAGATGCATAGTATTTGTTTACCTGTGTCGCAAGGCTTCAACCGGCCTAATAAGTGCCGCTTTTCCTCCAGGATACAAAATAGCCACCCCGGCAATCAAGGCCAGATATACCACGGGTAAAACAACAGATGACCAGGTCAATCGACTTGCCCAGATTGGATCAATGGCTATGCCTGCAATGGAAGATGAAGTACTGGCAAGGGCTGAGAGATCAATGGGATTATCTTCAAAATAGAGGGAAAGCGGTACTCCACAAATAATTGCCAGAATCGAAGCCATGACAATTTGAATGACGGTTTCCAAACCAATAAGAGTGAATAAACGCAATGGCGGTAATCCCAAGGCTTTCATGACCCCAAATTCCCTGATTCTTTCAAACACACTCATCAGCATTGCGTTGAGCGTCAGAATACCAACAGCCACATATGTGATAACGAGCATAATTACTAAAGAAGAGCCGGACATGTCCAAAATACGGGCGATCACCGGTGCCAGTTCACGCCAATTTTTCACTTCCAGATCAGGGAACAAAGCATGAATCTCTGCTGTGGAAGCCTCTAGTTCACCTTCCGGTACGCCTACCACAGCAATTTCGTGAACTCCATCAGGCACAGCCATCAATTCGCGGAAAGCTGCACCGGTCATGAGGAAACCGCCTCCATCCAAGGCAGCACCCACTGATTTCAGTATTCCACGGACCCAGTAGAGATCATTGGCCATGGATCCATCTGCTGCCTGACTGACAACGACAATTTCACTTCCCAAACTTACGCCAAGAATGCCTGCCAATTTGCGGCCAATGACCACTTCATGAGGCTTATTCTCAACAAGCCAATGCCCGGTCATAATATGTTCGGAAATGGAGGTTACCTGCTTTTCTCTGTCAATATCAATACCACGAAGTTGAATACCGGCAGAGTTGACACTAGCTGCTGCCAATCCCACCCCATAGAGACGTGGAGCCGCTTTATAGCCGGATCTTTCCAGCCTCTCCACTACGGATTCAAAACCAAATATACGTTTGTAGAGATCAGGATCCTCCCTGAATCCCTCGGCATGAAGTTGAATCTCCCCCAACTCCATACCAATTGCATTCTGCTCGGTGGTTTGAATAAATCCTTCCATGAGGGCGGCATAGACGATCATAAAAAAGCCGGCAAAGCCCATGGCCCCGACAGTTACCCATGTTCGGTGACGAGAACGCTTCACATTTCGTAATGCCATTGAAAATAATTGCATGGTTCAAGGTTCAAGGTTCAAGGTTCAAGGAAAAGTGTATTTAATAATTAGTTATTAGGAATTGAGTCTTTTTCTCGATCTTCTTTTCATATAATTATCAACAATCAACACACAATAATGAATGGCCAACTGGGGTGAAATCTCACAAATGATTATTTCCTCCTCAGCTGTAGCAAAGAAAAATAGGAGTCCTTTATTTCCAAATCAAATTGCATTTCATTATAGATTAATTCTGTGTATTCCTCTGGTTTATCGGTTGGCAGAATTCGTAATATCGTCGGGATCATTCGTCCCCCCATTTCTTCAACTTTTTCATAGATCATCGTGCGGCCAAGAAGCATATCGTCATCATAATAACGGGCAGAAAGGGGCATGGTATCTGAGGTGCGCACAATAATCTCAATTTTCCCCCAAACAACTGGTGCATCTTGTTTGGCAAGCAGAGTAAACTCCATAATGTTCACACCATCTCGTTCCCCTTCAAAGGTGATTGAAGGAGTATAATCATCTGATAACCGTGACTCTTTAACCAGGTCGTCATTGGTGAAATGGCTTCCCATCCAGGAACCCATCATCATGCCGGAGGTCAAGCGAATGGTACGATCGGTTTTAGGTAGATAGGTGTAGAGAGAATTGCCTGATTTGAGGCTTGCTGTGCCTTTTTCTTTCTTTGGTGTCAGTATGCGGACCAAAGATTTCTCCTTGCCCTTGGACCATGCTTTCATGGTGATAGTTCTGGTGTAATGGGCCGTCTTCACCTTCATGGTCATGACACCGACTGATGAACTGGAACGCCAGAGATCATCTATTCCCAAGAGAATTCGTCGAGCACGCTCTTCATTGGATTCTGCCAGAACTGGATCAGCGAAAGAACAAAATAGAATACAGAACAAGAAAAGAATACCACCAGCTTTCATGAAAGGATTATGCACACGTAGAGAGTTATAGTCGAATCTGGTGTATGGGCGATTTAAGAAAAAAGGCGTATCCTGT
>CAYUCH010000256.1:0-3021 GCA_964443295.1 uncultured Desulfobulbia bacterium
CCATGGAGGGATCCATAAGTTGGAAGGTGACCTCTGATTTGATTAATGAGGATGAAAGATTTAACGGAGTACAGGCTTATAAAGATTTAAACGCCGGGAAAATGACTCCTGGTGTTATAAATATGATGAGCAGAGCTAATGACACGATAGAAGGCAAGTATGCAGAGGCCGGGTTGACCCAACCAGTTTCTGCTGGTTTCGACCAATCATTTGAACAGGTCGGCAGTGGAGTTAATACCGCCCAAGCCGATGCGCCGGTTAACATGGATGTCGGGGGATATGCGGCAGGAAATACAGAGCTTGTGCGTGATAAAGCCGCTGACGCAGGATTAACTCCTGGAGTGGGGCCTGGTCCAGCGGATACAACAGTTTTGGACGGTAAATATGGTGATGCTGCAGAGAATTTGGGGCAGAGTGCAACTGCAAAGGCTGTAACTGGCGGGCATGCGAAGTTGGGGCAAGATCAAGCTGACGCTACGGCGCAGCAACTAGCCGCTGAGAAGGAATCTAAATTTGAGAAAGGAATGAATGAAGCCGGATCAAATATAGATGATCTTGTCCATGACGTGGGCGGCAAAATCATTCCATCGCTTAAACGCCCGGAATATACCGATGAGTATGTCGCTAAATTAAGGGAGAAGGAAGCAGCGGACAGAGAAAAAATGGCTAAATTAATAGCCGAAGGGAAACGGTGGGAAGATTAGTCAAAATGGTCTAATCTGATAGGTTCAAAATTGGAATCATAATAAATATCAGGTTGTGAGAGTTATTTTCACAACCTGATATTTATATTTAATCGTCCTCAGTTCCACCAAATTCAAAGCTGGAAACCATAGCAGAAGCACTTGGATTCGCCCAAGGATTGTCGAACCCATCAAACTGATCATCGGTAGGTTCACTGTCGCTTATCTCTTGAGAATATTCCCGTCTAAGATAAATTTGCAAAACAAAAGTCCCAACAATCATCACTCCAGATAGCACGATTGCAATTAGCACCACCCAGCCCATAAAAGTCATATTAGAAAGGGCCTGTAGAAAATTCATATTAACCTCCCTTGAAACTCTCCTGCCCGGGAAAGGCCTGGCCGATCCCAGGCAGGCGGGTTTCATCTATCTCAACTAAAAAGGTGCCTCGTCTGGATCGATTCCCAGATCCTCCCATGGCACTTCAGGCATAACCGGTTCTTCAGGCATAGCACTGTCGCTCGAAGCAGCTCCCTTCGGAGAGAGCATTTTCATATCTTTAGCTACAACCTCAGTCATGTATTTCTTAGTGCCGTCTTTATCGTCATATTCCCTTGTTTGCTTACGACCCTGAATAAAAACTTTGGAACCTTTTTTTATATACTCCTCGATGACGCCGGCCAGTCCACCGAAGGCCACAATTCGATGCCATTCGGTTGATTCGCATTTTTCGCCCGCTTTGTTTTTCCAGGTTTCAGTGGTAGCCATGTTAAAGGTAGCCACCTTGATACCATTTTGGGTTTTAGTGACTTTTGGATCAGCGCCGACATTGCCAAGTAATGTACTTTGATTGAACATGGTTTCTCCTCTGGCTATATTTTCATCTTGTGTTTAGCAAAATAATAACGAAAAACTTTCTCCGTAAATACAGTTTTATTTCCACAGCAATGCTTGTCTATAGCCGCCTTCAGGTCCGTGGGCAACCGGACAAAAAAACCGCATTTTTCTTCCGTATTAGCCTGAACACTGTCGGCTTCTAATTTTTTAGTATTCTTCAAAAAAACTTCCTCGTTGTGAAAGTATTATTTCTTTTTGGTCATAATACTTTCATAACGCAAATATTTCAAATTTTTGCTTGCGGGTCTAATAAAACAGCCCTTATTTCTCGCATATTATCCTCGATAATAGAAAATCGGACCTTAATATCCTCAAGCTTCATAATAAGTTTATCATACTGTTCTGCACGTTGAATTTCCTCAAACGCCGCGTCTATTTTGGCAGGATTACAGCCTACATAGCGTCGCTGGCGTTGTCCATTTGTATCAGTATAGAGCAAGTACAAATACTTTTTACTTTTCCAAAATGGAAGAGCGTGTAGAAATCCTACCTCTTTGAGTTTTTCTTCCTCAAGTGAGAGTTCATCGTAGCGTCTTTTCAGATCATTCACGGTGTTTACAACATTATTCATGCAACTTAGCACGCTATCTACATTGAGCATACAAAGGCCCTCCTTACTATATTGTATGACAATTTATAATTTTAGGGAAGCATTTTTTGATATCATTTGATATAATTTGATATCAGTTCTCCTCGATGCTGAATGAGCTTTTAAAATTAGTAGGAATAGACATTCTTTTTCCGTGGGAGCAAGGACGAAAGGTCCATGAACAAGAAGCGTTTGGCTTTTTTAATAAATAAACACTTGGAGCAGATACATCTTTGGGCTGGCAACATCCCAGTTATCTCCGACTCCATTAAGACCGTGTTTTGAGTTTTTGCGGCACAGTAGTAACAATGCTCTGTAATTCTCACCATTTTGCTACCTCCTTTTAGTATTGGCTTTACGGTTTTTGCCTTTAAATAAATAAAACATCTTCCTCCCCCCCCTCACTCCCGAACGGGCGGGGGGGGAAGATGTAAAAAAAGAGTGCTTTAGGCGCATCCTTTCAGAAGAGTTGGAAAATAAAGGAGAGAAAAAAGTTTTCCCGGTGAAGCTTTATACAGGCGGCGTGAAAAGCGCAGGCACGAGCATTGGCGCGACTCCTGTGGCGGAAACAGGCCTATAAGGACTTATTGAAAAATGAGTATTTTTTTGTTGGTTTTTAAAAAGCCAAGTTGTAAAAAATTCGGTTATGTTAAATTAATAAATTAGTAAAAAATGTAGTGTGATTAACCGTTCTTGGTAAGGAGGTTTTATGGGTTTTATGAACGTCACCCCGGCTTTTATTTGGTTTTTAATAGGTGTTGTTTTTTTGGTTGCCGAGCTTGTTATACCTGGCTTTATCATGATTTTTTTTGGCGTTGGCTGTTGGGTCGTTGCAATCACCGTTGGGCTTT
>CAYUCH010000257.1:0-257 GCA_964443295.1 uncultured Desulfobulbia bacterium
GAAGTCTTGGCAAATGCCGCTTAACCAACTGTCCGTGAAAACGGGGCTAGCTCAGGTGTCTGTTTTTGAAATTGATCCAGGTAGTGATTGTTTACAAAAGGGGCAGTCCATAATGTGTCCGGGTTACGATATATTAGATTGAATAATTCAAACATCTATGACGGTATATTTGTTAGAACGGTACTTGTGCCCCTTGTGGGTGCTTGTGCCCCTTGTGGGTGCTTGTGCCCCTTGTGGGTGCTTGTGCCCCTTGTGGG
>CAYUCH010000257.1:357-3011 GCA_964443295.1 uncultured Desulfobulbia bacterium
TGCTTGTGCCCCTTGTGGATATAAGTGGCTCACCAGTAGGTTTTAGGTTCTACACCAAAAAATGCACCTCAGAATCCTTGTTTTTGTGACAGAAAAAGAGGAATGAGCCACTAACAGGGTATCGGCTTTCCAGCAAAAATGTCCAATATTATCTCGAGCAGGTTTTTTCCTAGGGCAGGTCCAGACGTATAGGTACGCTTGAACCAGTTGAAAAGAGGAATGAGCCGGTTCCTAAGAGGATTTTCATACGGGCATTGCAGGCAGGTTCAAATTCCATCAGGGCTTGACCGAGTACTTCAGGATTTTCCGACGAATTAACTGAAACTTCCTGCAATGCACCTACTCCACTCACCAAATTCATACTACAGTCATTTGCCAACTCAGCATGGGCCATGGCAAGAAAGGTCGCGGACATTGAATTGCCAGGTAAAGTTATTCTCTCACTCCCACCACTCATAATGTAAGAATCATCTCGTAAATCATTTAACGTACCGGCAAAATTTACATCAACCACCCAGGCATCAAGCTTGAGGTCCAGGGTTTCTTCGGGATCTTCTGGAATGATGATATGGAGGCGTTCCTGTTGTGCCTCGACTTGCTTCGCCGTCAAGTCAGCCGGCTCTATAGCGTCAGTTCCCACATTGACGTCAATACTGGAATAGACCAATGTTAAACCATTTAGAGTGCGAGACACAGGGAAGAGAGTGACGTCATGAAAAGGAATATTTGAACCGTCAATATCTATGCCGGTAAAGCGAACAGTGAGAATGGCTGTATCCGGAGTACTCCAGTGGCCAAGAATTTCCATGCTCCCTGATGCGCCAAAATCCAATGGCAAATCACCAGGGCTCAGATCCAAAGCCAGCACGGACAGACAGGGATATTCTGTGCATTCAGAGCTGAGATGAGCATTGGGAGGAGGATTTCCATGGGCAGCTGCCATGGCAGCTGAAGCAGCATACGCCAGGGGGATAGTTGTTCGCACTACAGTTTTTACAGTTGAGGAGGATGGTGGCTGGAAGAATGAACCAACAGTCTCATTATTACAGCTGGAGAGCAGGAGCATACCCATGAGAGCTAGTAAAGAGAGAATGGGCAAGCGTTTATGCAGAGATATCGATCCAATCATAAAATTAAGCAAGAGCAAAGAGCATGCCAATGATTGTTAAAGCTCCATGATTGGATACATCCCATTGAATTAATAAGAAATATAGAGTGAAATCCATGCAGCACTTTTTGACTTTGATGATTTATTTGTGTCTTTTTTGACACGGTAGGGGGAAAAAGGGGTAATCCCTTTTGGGCAATGAAATATGAAGTATCTTTCTTGTTTGTCCACAAGCGCTTTGCTATTGTGATTTTGGGTGATGCACTTCGCATGAGCCATATTTTGAATATGAAGAGATAATCGTATGACTTTTTCGTCAAAAGAATATGTTAGTTCCGGGAGTTTTCGAATCGAGAACAAAGGCAAAAAAAGTTTGGTTGCCATCCTTGGAACCTGTGTGGCTGTGTCTCTTTCCGATAGTAAATCCGGTGTGGGGGGGATGATTCATTTGCTCTTACCGGCTCCCACGGGAGGTAATGCAGGGTATCAGCCGGAGAATTATGCCTCAATCGGGTTGCCTGTTTTTATTGGTGAACTTATAAAAGCAGGTGCTCAAAAACAGAACTTGGAGGCGGTAATTGCCGGTGGCGCACTTTTTGGGCCAATATCAAGGCAGGATATTAACTTTAATGTAGGCGGCAGAACTACAGAGGTGGTTGAAAAGATACTGAAGAGAGACAATATTCCAATTGTCAAATCGGAGACCGGTGGTCTCATGGGCTCGAAACTTACTCTCGACACCTCAACCTGGCAAGCCTCGATTACACCATTATATCATGAAGAGAAGGGTGATTCAGTTGAGGAATGTACAAGGCCAAGCAGTGCAGAAATTGACGAGATGATCGATAATATCAAGCCTATTCCACAGATTGCCCTTAAAATTATTCGGCTTTTGAGGGAAGAAGATCATTGTCTCAAAGACCTGTCTGATGAATTGAAAAGTGACCAAGTCTTGAGTGCTAAAGTAATTACTCTCTGTAATTCCGTGGCCATAGGTGCCAAAAGATATATTGATTCCATTGATCAAGCGCTTTTGCTTCTAGGCGAAACTCATTTGTTAGAGGCTGTAGTCTCTGCTGCAGTGGACTCTTTTTTTGCCCAAAAAGAGGGGGGCTACGCCCTTATGCGAGGAGGACTATATACACATGCCCTCGGAGTGGCGCATTCTGCAAAAGTAATATCTCATTTTACCGGGCGGGGCGATGCTGGAACAGCTTATACAGCAGGCCTGCTCCATGATATTGGCAAGGTGGTGCTTGATCATTATTTTGAAAAGTCATCGCCGCTTTTTTATCAGCCATCTCCAGAGGACAGCTTCGACTATGTTGAACAGGAAAGAAGTGCTTTGGGGGTGGATCACCAGGAGGTTGGTAGGCGTCTGGCTGAAATATGGTATATGCCGGAAAATTTGGCAGAAGCCATTGCCTTGCATCATTATCCGGAAAAGGCTGTTGTTGATAAAGAACTAGTTCATATTGTCTATTTGTCCGACCTGTGCGTATTCCACTGATCTCGGCCACCTATTCCACGCGAAGCCGGCCACCCA
>CAYUCH010000258.1:0-2918 GCA_964443295.1 uncultured Desulfobulbia bacterium
TTCCCTGATTCCGTCGCCATCTAAATCAACCCAAGCGGTTGGTTGAACAATGCCACCACCCATAAATGAGGCATGGTTGAGAAAATCTGGATCTTCCTCTCCGGTGGCAGGGTTCGTGTTGTTCATGCCAGCTCGAGCGGTATAGGAAAAAGCACCCGCCTGTACGGTCAATTCTCCATAGGCCCGCATTTGAAAGTCTTCGACATAGATGGTCGCCATAAACTCGCCATTGTTGTAAACGTCGAAGCCGAAATCAAACTGGAGTTGTCCGCCCATGGCTTCTGAGCCAAAGGGATCACTTGTGTATTCAGAGCCGCACCAACCGTAGCCGTCTGACATTGCTCTCGGTTGGAATGAGTATTTGGTGGAATACATGTCATCCGGATTGGTGCCGGTGGTGTCAGTGTAATGGAAAAAATCGTAGTACCCGAAGGTCATATCTTGCCTGCGGGCATAATAATTGCCATCGTGGTCTACGGATAATCCAAAATGGGAGCCGGCCGGGCTTGTGTAGCCGAAAGGGCCAAACTGCACTTGTCCGTCGAGGCTTGCGTTGGTGTATTGATAACCCGGATTGCTAAAGTCGTCTCTCATAAGGGTTGAAGGCGCACTGTTGGCAATGTTGTCAGGGGTAATCCCATCCGCAGGGACAGTGTAGACATCCTGCCTGTAGTGGAGGTTCCCTGGGTCAAAGCCTTGACTGAAGTCGTTGGGAGTTCGGCCTCCGGGAGCGTACCCGAGGTTGTTAAAGCTGAGGGAACCATTGTCCCAGTTGCGAACATAGGTGCCAGTACCTGGGTCATAGCTTTCAGTGTATGCTGCCAAAGAGTTGCCTGCCCCAAGTAATACCAGGCAACATGTGACAGCAGAGTAACAAAACATCCTTTTCATCATTCTTCCTCCTTTTAACTAGCTTGTTGGTCATTTTCACCGTTTTGGGCGCAAATGGTATATAAAGCCAATTATCATGCAAAATATGTGCCGGAGGAAATTTTGACCTATAGGCTCATGGCATATGGTGTCATAAAATGGTTTTAAGAAACTTGACTGGCTCAGCTATCATTTAATAAGAAACCTGGCCTTTGCACTATTGAATGTAATTGCTTTTTGCATGATATAACTAGGAAAAGAGGCTGTTTGGTAGAATTTAGGTGTGGTTGGAGTCAGTAGAAACCGACAGGAAATCTATCTAGGTGATTTTTATTAGATCTTGTCTTTTTGTCTCGACATGTCGAGGTTTCAATATGTGTACTATTTCCGGGAATCCGGTCCGGATTCCCGGAAATTTACGATACCGAAAAAATAAATATATTTTAGGACTTTGCTCTAACATATTGATGTTAAAGGAGTATTTGTTTTTTCCAATATTTGGCACAATTTTTGCTATAGAAGGACCTAACTGCTTTTAGTCTAAAAAGGGCTGGTAAGCAAATAGGCCGACAAGAGATCCTAGGCTTTTGACGGTAAAATGAGAAATTGGAAATTGAAGGAAGGAAACAGTGCCGGGAACTATGGTAGTTACTCGGCGTAAATTGCCAAATGATATTGGTAGAAATTAATTGGAGGAATTAGGAATGAAAAAGATCTTATTGACAGCAGCAATGGTATTGGCAATGGCAGTTTCTGCACAAGCAGCGACCACTACAGTAGTAGCTGGTGCTTTTGCCATGGGCGACGGAAATATCCCTGCATTAGGCGGCAACGGTGATCAGTTTAATCGTGTTGGTGACCTTGTATCTCCTGAAGCTCACGCCGGACCAGGACAGGAAGGTACTTCAGTAGTTGGATTTAATTTTGGTTTCTTTGGCCCAGTAGACATCTGGACAAGCGCTGAGCTCGTAGTAGACGTTGCTGGTTCTGACCTCTCTGGTTGGGAATGTGCATGGAATAGAAACGTATTCAACATGGGCGCCACCAATGTAAATACAGTTGATAATGGCGACG
Source organism: uncultured Desulfobulbia bacterium (assembly GCA_964443295.1). Lineage (GTDB taxonomy): Bacteria > Desulfobacterota > Desulfobulbia > Desulfobulbales > CG2-30-60-27 > CAYUCH01. The sequence goes on from CAYUCH010000258.1 coordinate 1,945, forward strand.
GCACCTTGACCATGGATTGGAATGCTACCGTAGTTGGTGGTTCTTTTGACGGCCAGATCGGTAACTGGGTAGTTCAAGTTAATGCAGTACCTGAGCCTGCTTCTATGTTATTGATTGGTTCTGGTCTTGCTGGCCTTCTTGGCCTTCGCCGCCGGAAATAATTTTTGGATTTGCGTAAAGCAAATTTAAAGAACCTAGGACAAAGCGCCCTCTCCGAATTATTGGGGAGGGCGTTTTTTTGTGTCCGATCCTGTCCCATTATATGGGGTCTTGTTGGTTGTGTCAGTTTTAAAAATCCAGATAAGCATATAGTTGAATTCCTATCCTTTACACGGAAAAATATGTGAAAGTGTTGGCAGGATGGCAAAATGCAAGAGATCTTAATTGACTTCACAGTATGTTCCAGGAATGTGACATCGGTGGATTTATGGAGTGGTGTCGAATTCATTTAGTTTTTTCAGGTAAGGATCTTAGGAAACATTGAATATATACAGTAGATAATGCGGCGGTCCTGGAGTAAGGATTTGATGCTACCGTAGTCGAGTGCTCTATTGGCGGCTCAATAGCAACTGTGTTAATCGGATTAAAGCTCCTACTTTTGACCTGCCTGGACCTGTTTATAGATTAGTGATGGGCTCTGAACTTGCTGGCGTTTTTGGCTTTCGTTACTGGAAATACTTTTCTGGATGAGCGTAAACGAAGCTAAAGCAACCTAGAACAAAACGTCCTCCCCACTCTATTGGAGAGGGCGTTTTTTTTGTGCCAAATCCTGTCACGTTAATTTGCATTTTCCGGAAATCCGGACCGGATTGTCGGAATTTTAGAATTCCGGAAAATAGGAATGGAGATTGTATCCGGCCGTAACCGGTTGATATTGCACCACATTTTATTTTATGTTTTTTTGGCATGGGCCTTGCTCTATAGAGAACCAAACGCTGACGCACAATAAATTGCTTCAGCAAAAGAAGCCGACA
>CAYUCH010000259.1:0-2906 GCA_964443295.1 uncultured Desulfobulbia bacterium
TCATCAATTCTTTCCGAACTGATATCATCCCAATATTTGGTGTAGCGGTAACCAACGTCAAAGCCTAAGGTAACTTTAGGCCCGATATTAAAATTCAACCCGACCACGGGACCGATTCCAAGGCCAAACGGATCGGCTGTGTCACCATAGCGTTCATCGATTTTCATATATGCAATTCTGATTCGTGGGCCCACCCACAATCGGAATTTTTCAGTTTTAATAAGTCCAAAACCAAAACTATTATCGCACACCAATCGATAATAATCTGTGTTATTGCTGTTGAATTCATAGTTCCCGGCTTCGTATCCAAAATTTAAACGATAATTAAATAGTCGATGGCCGGCTGGGTTAGTGTCAAAAACAAAACCAAGACCAGTGAATGAGGTATCCCACTCACTCGAAATTGTCCCAAAATCGCTCTCTATTTCTGTATCGCTTTCACCAATTCCAAAAGGAAGATAAAAACCAAATCCCACGGCAAAGACCGATGTCGCTGTTGTTATTTGAAAAAACAATAAGGTAAAAAGAGTGACAATATATTTATTCATGGAGACACCTTGAACGGGTTTGTAATACTTCATTATTTTACGAGGCAATATTAGTAGAGGAATTTGTAACACGGGGATTTAAACATGACAAGGGTGCATTCGAGTTGTGAGGGGAAAGGAAAGATGTCATGCCGTAAGATCATGGAAAAAATGGTGAGCATGGTGTCAGATGGCTTTGTGGGCAGGAAAATTTGATGGTAATGGTTACTGGCGTTTTTTTTCTGCCCTATCAAGCATAATTGCCAAATATCTAGATTCTTCGTCCGGGTGATGCGCACGGATCTCATTGCCCTTTGAGCCGGTTGAGCGATTATAGAGTCTGTGAACATCACAAGAGGAGCAATATCCTAATTTTTGGGCAACGCTTCCTTGTACTTCTCCAAGGCAGAAGGTGCCGGCAACTGCCCAGCAGCTATGACCCATGTCTTCTTTTGATACAACGCATTCACCGAATTCGGATTCTTGGTGACCTCCTTTTTCGCGGCCACACTCCAAGATTTCCCAGCAATTAAGTAAATTGTTTTTCATATATAATCCAATGGTTTTTCTCTTTTTTTTGAAAATGCAGGACAGATATCTATCACAAAGTGGCACGGAAGGGTACCTATTTATTTAAAATAATTATGTGTAGGGCTATGGCAAATGAAGCCTTTGCACCTCTCCCTTGCCACCATAATGAGAATTTGGTATACCTTCCGCGCGTGCTATCTATGATATTCTCGATTTAAATTTTGGAGTAATTCACGTTGGGCAAGAAAAAGAAAGCGATTCCCATTCCCCGTGTTGAAGGCAATGTCGGCTTCATTGATACCCATTGCCATCTTGATATGTATAAAGGCGAGGATCCAGGGCAGATAGTCGCCCAGGCCAGGGAGTATGGCGTTAACACGATAATCACCGTGGGTATTAATCTGCCCAGCTCTAAAAAGGCCATTGAAATTGCCGAATTACATGCAGATGTCTTTGCCACCATTGGCGTGCATCCCCATAATGTCAAAGAGCTGACCGATCAGCAATATGCACAATTACGAGAATATGCCAAACATCCAAAAGTTGTTGCTTATGGTGAGATTGGGCTGGATTATGTAAAGGATTATTCTCCCATCCCACAGCAGCTCGAACATTGTCGCGCCCAGGTTCGCTTAGGTAAAGAACTGGGGTTGCCGTTAATTATTCACGATCGAGAAGCCCATGATGACATTCTGGCCATTCTGAGGGAGGAGGGGCCGTTTCCAGCCGGTGGAGTCATGCATTGTTTTTCCGGCGATCGGCATTTTGCCCTGGATGTCCTAGAGCTCGGGTTTTATATTTCCATACCAGGTGTAGTGACCTTTAATAAGGCGGAGGCCCTGCAGGACGCTGTTGATGCTGTGCCGTTATCAGCTCTGTTACTGGAAACTGATGGCCCATTTTTAGCACCCGTGCCGAAACGTGGTAAAACAAACTATCCCCATTATGTTCCGTATACTGCTCAGAAAGTTGCTGATATCAAAATGGTCTCGTTGGATGAACTGGCTCGGCAGACTACTGAAAATGCCCGGAAATTATTTCAACTCCCCCTGGTGTAATAAATGGCAACGGTAAGTGAAAACCTCGACAAAATCAGAGAGAGGATGGCTGCTGCGGCAAAACGTGCAGACCGTGATCCTGATTCTGTGCAATTGGTGGCAGTCAGTAAGCGGCAACATCCGGATCTGATTCAGGAAGCCATAGAGGCAGGACAGGTTCTCTTTGGGGAGAATTATCTGCAGGATGCCCTTGGGAGGATTGAACAATTCGGACCTGAAATACGTTGGCATTTCATTGGCCATCTCCAGACGAATAAGGCAGGATCAGCAGCCCAGAAATTCTCCTGTATTGAAACTGTTGATCGACTCAAATTAGCACGAAAATTGAATACCCATGCTGCTTCAGCCAATCGGATTTTGCCTGTTTTTGTTCAGGTGAATATTGGTAGAGAAGAGCAGAAATCTGGTGTGATGCCAGAGGAAGCTGCTGAGTTGTTAAAGGGGATTGCCGAATTTCAAAACCTGCAGGTGCGTGGTTTAATGACCATGCCGCCCTATAAGACAGACCCGGAAGAGGTGCGGCCTTATTTTCGTCAAATGCGGATTTTGACCGATGAACTGGCTAGTGCTGGACTTTTGGGGAGCATTTCTCCTGTGGAACTTTCCATGGGCATGTCTGGGGATTTTGAGGTGGCCATTGAAGAAGGTGCCACTTTGGTAAGGGTTGGTACGGCAGTTTTTGGAGAAAGGCAGGAGAGAGTGAAGAGTTAAAACTAGAATGAAAAAGGGGACAGATTGAGGTAACCCCAGTTTCACGGACACTAAGATAAGGGTACTATACCCGAGGAGG
>CAYUCH010000260.1:0-2892 GCA_964443295.1 uncultured Desulfobulbia bacterium
GCAAGAGATCCTTACATGGAAAGAAACCCAGGCAGATCTGGCCGGCCTTATTGCCATTGATCGGGCCGGTAATTATATCCTTCAGGTACTTGTCGGAATTCTCATTGCGGCCGGTATTTTTAACACAATGTTTATGAGTGTACTGGAGCGCACCCGTGAATTTGGTGTGATGATGGCCATCGGCATGACTCCTGGACAGGTAATTCGTCTCATTATGCTGGAGTCCGTGTGGATTGGACTTTTTGGTCTCATTTTCGGCATTGTTCTTACCACCCCCTGGTACCTCTATATGAGTACAACCGGTATTGATTTTACAAATTTAGTTGGTGATGACTACAGTGCCGGAGGAGTGCTTGTTGATCCGATTTTTAAACTGCGACTTTTTAAAGAAAGTGCCATAGCAATTCTATTAGGAGTTTTTGGGCTTACGCTATTAGCCGGCATGTATCCTGCCTGGCGGGCAGGGCGGATACCTCCGGTTGAAAGTCTGAAAGTGTTGTAAGTCGTGGGAAATTGAATTGTTTGAATTGTGAAGTAAAGAGGAGAACATATGGTTGATATACCCACCGTGCAACTCCGGAACGTCAGCAAGGAGTATATCCAAGGGCAAGTGCCGGTTAAAGCAGTAAATGACTTTTCCCTCACCATTGAAAAGGGGGAGTTTACCGTTCTCTGTGGCCCCTCAGGTTCAGGAAAAACAACCATTCTGAATTTGATTGGCGCGCTTGATGTTCCGAGCACAGGAGAAGTGTTACTGGAAGGAAATAATTTGGGAAGTCTAGGCAGGGGAGAACTCTCAAGGCTCAGAAGGGATCGTATTGGCTTTGTTTTTCAAGCATATAACTTGGTGCCCGTATTGACTGCCTATGAGAACGCTGAATTTGTGTTGGCGTTACAGGATGTTCCTGATGAAAAGCGTCGAAAAACAGTTATGGCAGTACTCGAAGAAGTAGGACTTAATGGTCTTGAGGACAGGCGGCCCGATGAGCTTTCAGGCGGCCAACAACAACGAGTTGCCATAGCCAGGGCAATTGCACCTCAGCCAGCGGTGGTTCTTGCCGATGAGCCCACAGCAAATGTGGATTCAACCACCGCTGATACTCTCTTGGATATCATGGAGAAGTTAAATAAGGAGAAGGGGGTTACTTTTCTTTTTTCAACCCACGACCAACGAGTCATGGATCGGGCTCGTCGGATTGTTACATTGCAAGATGGTAAGTTAATCGACGATGAGGTGCGTGGTTGATCTGCCGATGTTTATTCATATTTCTCGCATTTTCCTTTTTTTCTAGTTCCGCCTGGGGAATATCGGAGTGGCATGGCAAAAATGCAAATTTTGAACTCCGTGGTTTTGCGCGTCTATCTGGGAGTTATCTTCATTATTCCAGTAATCCATTGGTTGAAGAAAAAGATGAAGGGGCTGGAGGAGGAGTTTTTCGCCTTCTTGGCGACGGTGCTTTAGGGCCTCGAATTAATGTGGGAATGAATTTTTTGCAGGAGATTTTATTTTTAAATTCCGATGAATCGAATCTCCGAGACGTTGAACGGAGTGATCTGTTCACCTGGCAACAGGCTGAGAAAAATGATTACATTGCCCAGTTCTCTTTAGATACATTGGTTGCTCAGTGGCGCTCAACACGTCTCGATCTTTCATTCGGGCGGCAACCTGTGAACCTGGCCACAACCTTTTTCTTCACACCCAATGATTTTTTTGCTCCTTTTGCGGCTCAAACCTTTTTCCGTTCCTATAAATCAGGAGTTGACGCGGCCCGGGCTGAAATACGATTGGGTGATCTCTCTCAACTTTCCCTGATAGGTGTTCTCTCGTATGATCAAGATAAGCAAGCAGACACTGGTTGGGAAGAAGAGCCGGATTGGCGAGATACTTCTTTACTGGCCCGTTTTGTCACCAATAGATGGGATTGGGAGTGGGCATTTCTGGCCGGTACCATTCATGAAGAGACTGTGTTAGGAGGCTCGTTTCAAGGGGAGTTTATTCAATGGCTGGGAATTCGAACGGAAGGCCATTTTGCCTCGCCTGATAAAGGGCAGGGGGATGATCGTCTGGAATTATGTCTGGGATTGGAGCACCGTTTTGACAATAGCCTGGATATACGCTTTGAGTATTTTTACCACGGTGGAGGATTTGGCACCATGGATAAGGCGAGTACTGTTCTCTTCACTGGTGAAGAGTATGGTGGCTATCTTGGTAAGAATTATACAGCTGTGTCCGCAACCTATGAATTTACACCGCTGTTATACGGTCAGGTCCTTTTGCTCGTCAATTGGACAGATAGCTCGCGATTGTGGAGTGGATACGGTGTCTATTCCTTGTCAGATGAGTCCGATATGGCTCTTACCTTTTCTCTACCTTGTGGAGATACTCCGGACCAACAAGGTATACATTCTGAGTTTGGCTCGTTACCTTATGCTGCAGCTTTAGAATATCGGCTGTATTTCTAAGAAAAAGGGCAGAACCACAATAGCTCTGCCCAAGTATATCTGATGTTCAAGTATTCAGCCTCACGGGCTGATTTCTGTCATGCTCAGGAGAAGCCTCCTTTGGACGAGCAACCAGATAAGGCGCCACTTGGTATTGAGCTCCCTCCAGAAGCAAGTTTAAAATTCGAGGCGGAAATTGTCCGTTTTACATTTTTGCTCCCACATGCTGTGCAGCTAACCTCATCAGCCTTGGTATGTGACGAAACAATGGTTTCAAAGTCTTTTTTACAGTCCTGACAACGATACTCATAAAGAGGCATTGCTAATCTCCTAAATATAATTAGATAATCAATAGGTGTTTAATCGATTCCTTAATTATAAGTATGGTAGTGTTAATTTGCGTATTCCACTGATCTCGGCCACCTATTCCACGCGAAGCCGGCCACCCAT
>CAYUCH010000261.1:0-2862 GCA_964443295.1 uncultured Desulfobulbia bacterium
CATGGTTGGGATCGGACCCGGAATATACCTGCCAGGTGGAAGGTGATCTGGGCAAACGCATGGCAAAAGCATTTCAGGAGGCATTTGCCGGAAAGGTCGACCGGGTTGTAATGGTGGGAACTGATTGCCCAGATCTCTCGGAAAAAGTTTTACAGCAGGCTTTTAATGCCCTGAACACTGTTGATATGGTGGTTGGTCCTGCAGAAGATGGAGGATATTATCTGATCGGTCTTTCCTCTGAAGCATCTGAGTTGTTTCGTGGTGTATCTTGGGGCACCGAAACTGTGTTCCAGCAAACCATGGCAATTGCCGAACAGGCCGGGCTTTCCTGTTTTCTATTGTCAACGTTGGCGGATGTAGATCGTCCTGAGGATTTAGTGCAACGGCCAGACCTATTGACAAATCCTTGAAAAATCAGGATTGCTTTGACCACGTCTTCCTGATTAACTACTTAAAATCGTGTACGTTTTGGGGAAAATTAGGTAGAATTAACATATTGTCTGGGGAGGGTGCCTTGTAATGCATGTCGGGCTTGGATAATTTTAGGCGCGGCGCAAAAAAAAGGTGGGTAGCCATGGTGCTGCAGGAAGGTGGTGCGGAGCATTTTGAGGAAAGGCGACAGCATGAACGACTGCCTAAAGATGTTGATATTCATTATGGCGCTTTCAAAGATTTGTCCGAAATCGTAATTGATCAAGAGGGAAAGTTGCTGGACATTGGCGCAGGAGGCATTTGCTTTCTTGCCAAAAAACATATTGAGGTGGCAACCCAGATTATGTTGGTATTGGAATTTCCGGGATGGCAAGAAGGGGTAGCTGACTGGCAGGCCTCCTCAAATGATTCGGACATAGGCGTTTTAAAAGTGGTGGGCATGGTCGTACGTTGTTTGCCCAGCAGTCTCGAGCCAGGCTTGTATGAAGTGGGTGTATGTTTCTGCGGCAGAATGAAAAAATAGGATGATCATTCATTAGCACCCCATCTAAGTATGATCAGGTCGTCTCACATAGGGCGACTATCGCCGTTTCACTGCTTATTCGACGGCTGATCAGATAAATCTGTGGCATGAATGAGTGTTCATGAAAACTATAGGATCCGATAACGAAAGGGAGTTTTTTCATGGAAGAAAAATCTGCACCTGAGGTTCACTTAGAAGTAAGTAGCGGCTTTTTTCGAATCTCTACTGAAAAAGCTATCTATAACATTACTGTCCTGCCCCACGAAGAAAGTAGTGTAACAAAGGTAGTAGAGAAAATTGTCGAGGTGGAGAAAGAGGTCTCTGTCCCAATTTCAGAAAGTCTTAAGGCCTTGCCACCAGATCTTGAAATCGACGGTGATGGTGAAGATGACTATTATAAAAACCTTTCAAATGATATCTATCATGAGATTGGTGAATTGGCCAAGAGTCTCAGCACCACTATTAGTGATCTGCCCGCCGAGGATCGACGCGGACAGCGTGTGGAGTTGGATGAGGCCGGGGAAAAGATTGAAAACGCCAAGCAGCAACTGCATGACATCGTCACTATGACGGAAAAAGCCACTATGGAGATTATGGACCAGGTGGAGAAGGTGCAGGGAGAGTCATTTGGTGTAAAAGACCTCCTGGCAATGCTGAAAGATCATCCGGCATTTGCTCCCCCTGAAGAAGAAGGTGGAGAAGAGGCAGGTGCAGAGGCAGATGATGGAGGAGAAGGGTCGGTAGAAGGCGGCGAGACTGAATCCAGGAAAGATACTGAAGAGCGGGTTTATTCAGAAATTAAAGTTGGTGTGGAAGAGGCCAAGGCATTGATAGAGGCTCTCCAAGAAGCTGCGCCTGCCTCAGCTGCTCCTACAGAAGAGGTGAAAGAAGAAGTCAGCGCGCCCAAGGAAAAGAAGACTCGCTTCCTTTTCCCCATTGATGTGGTTTTTCAGACCATGTACGAACTGTGCACCAATGAAACGGTCAAAGATCACCTTACCGAAGCGCGTGAAAATGCAGAGACCATTTTTTCCACCGACATTTTTGTGGATCAGATCAGCATAAAGGTTGCCGAACTGGAGGCTGATGAGGATAATTTTTACACTATCCCATTAACGAATATATTCGGGGCTCTTTTTAGGGCTTGCTCCGATGATAAAGTGAAAAATCTTTTCGGCAATATGGAAAAGAACAAAGATACCATCTTTTTAGATCAAAGCCTTCCCCTGGAAGTTCCTCCAACCGAAGAGATAGAAGTTGAGGGTGAAGCTCCAGAACCAGAGCCAGAGCCAGAACCAGCAGCCGAAGAGGCCGAGGCCGATCCGCGTTTTGGTGAGCTTGGGGGATTACTGGACAAAACACTTTCTCTCGTAGAAGACTTGGAAAACTTACCCGACCAGCCAGCTGCGCCAGCTGTGCAGCAAGGTGCTGAAGTGACCTCCATGACCAGAGAAGACCAGGCGGATATTTTTCAGAAAATTGAAGATGCATTTGAAGCATCCGGTAACATCTGTTCTGATGTTTCAAAAATAACTGAAGCGTTAAGCTTCCAGGATATCTCTGGTCAGCAGATTCTGAAGATAATCAAGCTTCTTTCTGATTTTCAGGTACAGTTGCTTGGTATTGTTGTTTCCTTCGGCTCACAGCTTAAACATAAAGAAAAAGCGAAAGACCTTTCCCATGAAGAGGGAAAAGAATTGGCTCAGAATGATGTTGATCAGTTCATGAAGAGCATGACCACCACTGAAGTCGGCGGTGAAGGAGCGCTGGATCAGAACAGTGTCAATGACTTGCTGGCTGACTTGGGATTTTAGTAGTTTCTGGCTGGAGAATTACAAGCTGGATTGCTGAAAATAAGACGAAAAAAAGGGCTGTCCCCATTGAGACAGCCCTTTTTGTATTTATAA
>CAYUCH010000262.1:0-2818 GCA_964443295.1 uncultured Desulfobulbia bacterium
GCCCAAGCTGGCCGAGTACTGCAAGACCGGGAAGGGAACTGGGTCAGGGCACAACAGTATATGCTCCGACCAGCCAATCAAACCATCCAGATTCTGAATGTCTCACTCAGGGGAGGAGGGGACCATAAAGGTTTGACCTCTATGAATTTCACAACCACGCTGAACACCACGGTGTCAAACAGCCAGGATGTAAGTAACCTGCCTTGGAGTGAATGGCTGAACACCCAAGGCCCCGACAGGCCTACAGAGGCAAACAGCAGGTTCATAGAAAGCAGCAATAATTCCCTGGAAAGTATGTCCATTCAGTTTACCGCGCCCTCCGGATCATACCTTTTGGAGTCACGCTCCTTCGGAAGTGCTAATGATGCAGGACAACAAACCATCATTAACGAAAAACTCGATATATTTGCTGACGGCATCGAACAACAGTATACTTATACTTCCAATTGGCAATCCGCACCGTCAAATGAATACTGGGCGAAAATCAACCCCTCCGCCAATGTTCCCCATCCGAGATCATTCATCTATATGCAGGGCACTGCAAACACGGATAGTTCAACAATCGGCACTGAAATCAGCACCGTAGAACTTTTTGTGCTGGGAGATGGTCATATTGCACGCAATTCAGATTTGGGCATATCGGGCAATCAAGGTGTTTCGGAACATAGTTTTAGCTATGAAGAATTTAAGGACATTTGGGATGTACTCCGAGCCAACGAAACGGATGCCGGACAAATCGGTGACAATAATATTGAGATAGTTTTCAATAAAGGGAATACGGACAGAGCAATCATTGATGCCGTGTTTATTCCAATGTCGAGAATGGTATGGCAACAATAGTGAATATTTTTTATTAGTGAAATCACTGTGTTTCCTGACATTCCTTATTGACAGAACCACCCTTTTTCTCTAAAGTATGAACCACTTATCAAATGATGGAACCATGGGGGGAAACGAGATGGTTCGATCTCATTCATCATGTCAGTTGTTGTTGGTCTGGTTTATCCTGTGTGGGGTCTTTTTATTCCCGGGAAACGCATCTATTGTGAAAGCAGAGGATCTTGCTTCTGATAATCCTGCTGCCATTTCTGCGTCCAAACAACAAGACCTGCCCGCCTCCACCTATTCCGATATCTGGAAGTCAATCGATGAGCGGACCAGCATGGTTTCCAGTATCAGTGCCTATTACTCATATTCTGACCAGGTTGGCGGTGCGGACCTGGATGGTGGCGGTTTCAATGCCATACTGGCTCCCACGTATACGCTGAATGAAGAAGCCGTTTTCATCTGCCTGTACAACGGCAGCTACTATAAAAAGCTCGACTTCTATTCAGACGAAGTTGGAACCCGGGTAAAAACCCAATCCACCCCCCACACCATTACTCCCATGTTTCGTTTTGACCTCGATGATCAAGACAGATATTCCTTCACTCCCTCTATCTTTCATACTCAGTCCTATAACATTGATGTGGAAGGCGGCGACTGGGGTGACGGTCTATACAACTACGAAGATTTAGGCATTGGCTTCAATTTCCGGGCTAAGAATTTTGGCTCTGGCAATGCTCGAGGGGCTTTGAACCTTGGCATGCAATATTACCAGAGAGATTACCCCAATTTTTTCCAATTACTCCCTTATGCAAATGATGGCGAAAAAATTGACGAACGCGACTACCAGGGAGTTCTATTGAGAGCAGGATATAACTTTGACAGAGCCTCAGGCCTTTCCTGGGGAGCAGGTTATTTTTACCTGGCAAAAAATCTCGATAGCAACAAACTAGTCGAACCAAATGGTGCTCCAGACCCATATGAAGAACAGCGGGACACACTAGAAGGAGTTGACCTGCGTTTGAGTTATGTCCCACTGAGCATGAATCAACTTCGCCTAGGACTGGACCTCAGTGGTAGTTTCAATCGCAGTAACCAAAGCCATTTCGATTTGGCTGATCCGCTCAATCCAGGTTCTGAGAATACATATATAGAAAAATTTTACGACTATAATGCCTACAGAGTTGCGTCCCATATCACTTTTTCATGGTCCACTTTACCCGTGACCGCCCGAGTCTCTTACGCTTATAAAGACACGGAATATACCGGCCGTCTGGCCCAAAATGCAGAAGGACAATACAAAGATAAAAAACAGGCAGAGGAATCGAGTGAAGTGGATGCCGAGGTGCGGTATAACTTTATGAAGCAATGGAATGCCTATCTTCGTTATCAATATCTCAGAGTAAATTCCAATAACGACAATGAAGAGGTTTACCTCTATAACCATCAAGTAAACACCTACTCTGCCGGTGTCTCGTTCAGCTATTAGAAAGGGCGGTCAGCGGAAAAACGCACACTCACTCTCCAGCCCTGCTCCCATTAATTATATTCTCTACAGCTTGAATATATTTCTCAGCCTTCAGTTCCCTGAAGATCACCAATGCATCATTCAACTGTTGAATCGCCAGTCGAGATTTGCCAAGCCACTTACCATTCAATAGTCCCATATTATAGAGGGTAATTCCCTCTCCAAGGCGGTTTCCAGTTTGTCGATCCCAGACAAGTAATTCCTCATAGCGCACCATGGCCCGTGACCATTTCCCCTCCCGGAGATAGGTGGTGGCAAGATTATTCATGGTTTTAGATACTTCAACAACCATGTCTTCCCCTCGATAAATGTCCAAGGCCTCAAAGAGGAGTTTCCTCGCCTCAACAAATTTACTCTTGTTCGTTTGATAAATGGCAATTTCATTGAGATTGTGGGCTACTCCGGCGAGAAAGCTGCGTATTCCACTGATCTCGGCCACCTATTCCACGCGAAGCCGGCCACCCA
>CAYUCH010000263.1:0-2799 GCA_964443295.1 uncultured Desulfobulbia bacterium
ACATTCCACTTAAAGGAAGGTAGATCCTGTCCAAACAAACCAGGCCACCTCTGCTTGACAATTTGAATTCTACAGGATGGATTGAAACATCGTCATCCGTGCAATAGCCACCTAAATAAATAAACAAGAAAATTGAGAGAATTTTCAAAGAAGTCTTCGAAATAACCTTTCAGTTTTGCATTGTAAACATTTACGTTCAAGTTTCCTGAAAAGTCAAAAAAACTTAATATGAGGAAAAAACTTAATGCAGGAAAAATTACTTAAAGTGCTCATGAAAATTTCGCTTTTTTTTAATACTGCTTTCCTCACAAGTATCATACTATTCCCAATCTATTCCGCCAATGCTGTAAAACTTTTTTCAATGCCAGATGCTGATACTCAGTATAGCACCATGGCTGACACCCCAGGGTCTGAATTTGAAGACAGTGAAAATGCCTGGTCTATCGGGCTCCCTGCGCATGTGTCAATAAGTGAGGGGATTAGTTTTTACTGTACTTCAAGTAGCCCAGATGCCTGTATTGACACAAGTGCACCTGCCGAACCTCCCACTGATTTTGAGACCTTGGATTGCAGTACTTATGACGATCACGCTGTCTGTGAAATGGCCAGAGCCCTGAACTTTGATCCACTAAATATTTACAAATTTGTCTCAGAGCGTATTCAGTACAAGCCATATTATAATCTGAAAAAAGGCGCTCAACTAACCCTTTTTGATGAAAGTGGCAATGATTTTGACCAGGCTTCCCTTTTGGTCAGATTATTATGGTTTAGCGGTATCCGGGCTGATTTTGTTTACGGGACCATGGAAATTCCTGCCTTTTCCCCCGTAGTTGGAGGTGCATCATTACAAAATTGGCTAGGCTTGCAGGGTACAGCAAGTGTAGAAGGTCTGTCTCAAGTTCTTCGATTTGGTTGTATCCCCCATGATTATCAAGATACTACCTTTACAGTTTCACGTGTTTGGGTAAGAGCGCATTTGGACACTGAAGTTGATCTTGATCCTGCCTTTAAATATCATGAAATCAGATCAGCTACTGAAGATGTTTTGTCAATAATTGGATTCAATAAAACTAGTTTTATGACTGACCTTTATACAGTAGATGACAGTGTCAATTATAGCAGATTAGATTATTTTTCCAGGAATGACTTGAGAAATCGGTTGTCTAATTATGCTTCTGATTTGGTTGATTGGTTTGCTGATAACCCAACTGTTACAATTGAGAATTTTGTTGGTCGTAAAAAAATTATACCTAACAATCTGACATTTCATAGTACAGAGTCTTATGTTTGGCGGACTGTTCCAAGCCAGTTTTTAGCAACTATTCGAGTACAGGCTGGTGATATTGAAAGAGAATTTACATTTCAAGAACTTAAAGGACAGGAGTTGTCGGTTGCAAGAATCGGAGATGAAGCAGTTTTATATGTAGGAGATGAAGAAATTGCAAGGGGAGATCCTGATAATCCTGATATTGATCCTGATAGTGGAGACCCCAAAAAGCTTATTGTCACTATCAACCATAAATATGCTGCGAAATATCAAGAATGTGAGGATGATCCTGCATCCTGCCAGGACGGTTTTTCAGAATATTACGCCGATACAGTAAGTGCCTACGGAGGTGTAACTGATAGTTATGGGGTCGCAAGTATTGTCTATGGGTTCCATTCTTTTACCAACAAAAGAGATTCTCTTTTAGCTCAGGAGTTGCAACGGCTTGCGAGTGTTGAGGATACCCCTCCTTGGTACATTCGTAGCAAAAAATCATATGCCTTATTGGCCGCTAGGTATATCCATCAAGCAACAGTAGGATCAAATTTGTTGATGAGTTTGTCAAAGATAAAAGGTGAATTGTTTGTGCATCATGCAGTTGGGGTTGTCGCAAGCAGCGCCAATAAAAAAATACATATCGATGTCGGTGATGTTTTCATCTCACCTATCGCTAATTTAACAACAGGGAATGATGTTGTTCGTTCAATAATTAAATTATTACAGGCATCAACATTTTTAGGGAGTGCCCTTGAGAGTGGTATTATCCAGCAACTCCGCATTGGCGGTGGAATGTCTACAGTGAAATATTTTGATACAGTCCTCCCTTACGCCCCTGGTAATACCGAATATGGCTCTGATGACTATTACACTCATATTACCCTTGGAAATGTTAGCACTTGGGCTGCCATAGAGGGTGGTTTGAACCAGTTCAAAGCGAATAAGTTCAAATGGGATGATGGGGCGGCATTGGAAGCACATTGTATAGCTAGGGAAATAGAAATACACAATGATTGCATTCAATCTACTGTCTATGATGGAGGGTGTTCGCATTGCTCTGTAATGATAATTATGATTATTATATTGTGAACGGTAGGCTTTATTGTGAGCCTGCTCCTTGGTATTGGAACACTTGCGATCGCGGTAATGGTCTGGCTGATTGCATGAATGCCTGTATTGGTTCTGTACCTGTTTCTGAATTTTGCGTTGACCAGTACCCGTATAATTTATTTCGAAGTCGTGCAGAAGCTTATCAGTTTTTTTTAAATCAGTTTAATAAAGCAAAATCAGATTTTAAAAGAATAATGATTTCAGAAGGAGAAAGTATAATATATGCACCGTATGTCAATAGTGTTGACGGTAATCTCGGTATGAAACCAGTGGGATGGGGTTCTGATGCTAGTATAGTCGGGTTTTCAAGATCGTACCTGGATGGCATGGTGATTGGTCATTATGTCCAGGTTGGCCCGAGCCTGGCCACAATGGAGTTATGATCGAAAGTGGTGTTTGAGGGAGAATTGTAAAAATAAATGACG
>CAYUCH010000264.1:0-2661 GCA_964443295.1 uncultured Desulfobulbia bacterium
GATGAGGATGGCACCGGTTATTGTATCGCATTACTTAATGGCTCCACCGCACCGACAGCTTCTCAAATTATTATGGGGAGTCATGCCAATATCGCCGGTACTGGCGGTACGGTTGAGATGATGGCAGATTCCTTATCAGCATGTACCGTGACAGGACTTACCTTTGGTACAACCTATGATTTTTATTTTGTCGCCCAGGATGAACATGGCAATGTCCAGAGCGATGCAGTGGCCGCCGGTTCAAAAGTAAGTGCATCTACATCCAGCGACGGTACTCCACCAACCACAACCGTTGCTCTTGCGCAGGTGAGTGTTGATGGTACAACATGGACAGGTTCTGCAACAATCAGCGAAGATGGCGTGGGTTTTTGCGCTGCCGTTTCCAGTGGAAGTGATGCTCCTACGCCTCAGGATATAATGACGAGTGATGAGGATGTGGTCAGGGGAATCGCCGGCGAAGTAATTATGGTGGCTAATAACACAGCCAATTGTACTGTTACAGGTCTCACCGAAACCAGGACCTATGATTTCTATTTTACAGCCCGTGATGCCATGGGGAATCTCCAGACAACTGTAAGTGGGCCAGTCACCACGACAACATTGGACAGCATGCCTCCTGAGTTGGTGGCAGATTTATCCCGTATTGATGTTACCCATACTACCTGGACTGGTATAGCAACCATTAGTGAAGATGGCATGGGGTATATTGTTGCCCTGTCTGCCGTCGCTTCCTTTCCAACACCGGAGGAGGTTGTGAATGACAATAGTATTGATGGACACGGTACCGGATGTTCCATGGAAATGGTGAAGAACGTTGCAAACAGTTGCCGGGTCAGGGATCTGCAGGAGGCGACAGTATATAATTTTTATTTTATTGCTGAAGATACATCTGCCAACTTAATGGAATATGTTGTGGGTCCGATAACTGACTCTACCCTTGATATAACTCCGCCAAGTGTCGATGTTGCCTGGGCTGAACAGGGTAACGCCATTGGGATCAGGTGGAGCGGTACGGTTTCGATTGATGAAGTGGGTACCGGTTATTGTGTTGCAGTATTGCGTGGTAATACCAAACCTACTACCACCCAGGTAAAGGCGGGTACTGGTGGGGCCATTGTCGGAATCGGTGGAAATATGTCGATGTCCAATCCAAATAGCAGTTATAATTGTACAGTTAGTGGCTTAACAGAACAGACGGACTACGACTTCTATTTTGCTGCGGAGGATGTTTCGGGCAATATTATGTCTAAACCAGCCGGGCCAGTACAGGCAACAACAGCGGATGTAACCCCACCGTCTGTTGATGTCGCCTGGGCTCAATTCGACAATACTCTGGGAACATCATGGATTGGCTCAGCCTCCGTGGATGAAGTGTGTGATGGGTATTGTGTTGCAGTTCCCAATGGCAGCGCAGCGCCATCTTCGGAGCAGGTCAGAGATCGAAGTGGTGGTGCTATTGTGGGTACAGGAGGGGTTATCAGTATGGATGATCCGGCCACAACGTATCAATGTACAGTGAGTGGTCTGGTCAATGCGACAATCTATGATTTTTACTTTGTCGGCGAGGATGTCACAGGTAATTTGTTTTTGGTGCCTGCGGGACCAGTGACAGCTACCACGCCATAGATTGTAATTGCTTGGTAGCTCATCGAGGAGTATGAGGAAGGCCCGTCAGTTGATTGACGGGCCTTTTTTTGTACTTTTACCGGGCATGTTATCACAGAGTGAGGCTGTTATGATGAAACAAATACCCAGCCATTCGTGCCCTGCAATGGCCGATCCACTCCACACAGCATAGGTCGCGACGCCAACGATTATTTCTGTAAGCATGAGGACATTTACTCGATAACTCTCAAGCCTCGTCAGTGCAAATAGAATGCACAATGAGGCGGTCGCCTGATTGGCAAAAGCAAAGACCAGGAGCAAAGGCAACCAGGCGGGCCAGGATGCAAAAGTCGGAGGAATGGGATGCATGATGAGAATACCGAGAAGGGCGATGAATGCTGTGCCTATCCAATGCAAAGCGGTGAGGGCCCAGGCCGGAGTTTTTGGGCTTAATTGCAGACCGATAACGGAAATAGCAAAGCAGATACCAGACAGTAGGGCAAAGGTGTCACCGGTATTCCACGTGAACAGGGATAGGTTGTGAGCGCCCAGTAAAATTGCCGCGCCACCGAGAGCCATTGCCACAACAAAAAGTTTTCGTGGTGTTATTTTATGTCCTTTGGAGAAGTGGGCAATGAAAAGATTCCAGATGGGAGAGAGATAAAAGAACATCAGGGCTCGGACCACAGATGTTTTTGTAAGGGCGAGGAAAAATAACAGGTTGGTAAGGCCACCGAAAATAAGGAGAAGAACCAGTGGAAGAAGCGAGAGAGGGCAATTACCTCTTCGCCAACTGATGTATACGGCGGGGAGAAAAGCACTGCCAATGAGGGAAAAGACTAGAAACGTGGTCCATAGCCCACTTATTCCTTTTGCCTCAAGAAGATTGAGGGGGTACCAGATTACTCCCCAGAGACTGGCGCCAAGCAGGGTGGAGAATACAGCAGCGTATTCAGAACGCTTTGATAAGGGCAAGGCAACCATGTTCCAAGCCAAAGATTGATGCTATTTTATTTTGGCAAACAGGTTTTTGAGATTAGCCTTGCTTGAAATTTT
>CAYUCH010000265.1:0-2596 GCA_964443295.1 uncultured Desulfobulbia bacterium
TGCGAATTCCAGACGATCCCGACCACCCATTCCATTTGATTCCGGCCACTGATTCCATTTCATCTCGGCCAGTGATTCCAGGCCATTCCGGCCACTAAAAAAGAACAACAAGCGACGCATAGAACCAGGTGATAAGAAGCCTCTTTTTATTTCAATTTAAGGAGGATTTATTATGCCTGGAAAGAGAATATCTATGCGAAAGATAAGAGAGATTTTGCGTCTCAAACATGAATTAAAACTAAGCAATCGGAAGATTGCCACAAGCTGTGGAATTGGCCGCAGCACTGTCGGTGATTATATCTTACGAGCCAGGGCTGCTGGTATCACATGGCCTATAAACCCAGATCTTGATGATACTGCCTTGGAACAATTATTGTTCACCGATTCTCAACCTGGCCCAAAATCCTTATCCCATCCAGATTTCCAACAAATCCATACTTTGATAAAGCGGCGCAAAAATGTAACTTTGGCCCTACTATGGGAAGAATATAAGGCCGAGCAGCCAGACGGCTATCAGTATAGCTGGTTCTGTGAAAATTATAAAAAATGGACAGGTAAACTAGATGTGGTGATGCGACAAGACCATCGGGCTGGCGAAAAGCTTTTTGTGGACTATGCCGGTCAGACTGTACCTATTGTCGATCGGCTTACAGGCGAGGTCTATGATTCGCAGATCTTCGTTGCTGTTATGGGTGCCTCTAACTATACCTTTGCCGAGGCCACCATGAGCCAAAAACTTGAAGACTGGATTGGCTCTCATATTAGAGCCTTTTCCTTTCTTGGTGGTGTTCCTGAGCTTATAGTTCCAGACAATCTGAAAAGCGGGGTATCTAAACCATGCCGTTATGAACCTGATATTAATCCTACCTATCTTGACCTGGCTCATCACTACCACACAGCTGTCCTCCCAGCCCGAGTCAGAAAACCCCGTGATAAAGCAAAGGCAGAGGCCGGGGTATTACTTGTTGAACGTTGGATCTTGGCTAGATTACGTAACCATACCTTTTTTAGTTTGGCTGAGCTGAATAGGGAGATCAACAAACTACTTACGGTACTTAATGCCAAGCCATTTAAAAAGTTGCCAGGCTCCAGGCAAAGCCAGTTTGTTGAGCTGGACAAACCAGCATTAAAGCCCCTGCCAACAAATATCTACCATTTTGCCAAATGGAAAAAGGCCACTGTTAATATGGACTACCATGTAGAGGTAGAAGGGCATTATTATTCTGTCCACTATCAGTTGGTGAAGAAGAAACTTGATATTCGTTACACCAACAAAACTGTTGAGATACTCCATAAAGGAAAGAGAGTTGCCAGTCACCTCCGAAATTATGGCCGTGGCCGCCATACAACGATAAAAGACCATATGCCTAAAAGGCACCAAAAATACCTGGAATGGACACCGGATCGCATTCTACGCTGGGCTCGTAAGATAGGCCCAAAGACTGCTATTCTAGCCCATGAAATCTTGAACAGTAAGCCTCATCCCCAGCAAGCCTACAGGACTATTCTTGGTATTTTACGATTAAACAAGGCCTATGGTAATGACCGCCTAGAAGCTGCCTGTAACAGGGCTCTACTGATTAAGGCACGGTCATATCGCAGCATCGCATCCATCTTGAAAAATAGCCTCGATCAAAAATCACTGATAACAGTCCCAGAAACTCCCCCGGTGACCCATAGCAATATTCGTGGTGCCGACTATTATTCCTCAACAGAACATTAAAGGATTATCACCATGCTTACCCACCCAACTATTGAAAAATTAACTGCGATGCGTTTCTCCGGCATGGCTCAGGCCCTAGATGAACAACTTAAAATGGATCACCTTGACGATATGGCTTTTGAGGAACGTCTAGGGCTGCTACTGGACAGAGAACAAGTTGTTAGAGAAACACGGCGACTGAACACCAGATTGCGTAAGGCCAAGCTTCGTCATCAGGCATGCATAGAAGATATTGATTTTCGTTATCCACGAGGTCTAGACAAAAGCATTGTAACCAAACTATCTTCTTGCCAGTGGATCAAAAAACACCAGAATCTAATTATTACAGGACCAACAGGAGTCGGCAAATCATATCTTGCATGTGCATTTGCTCAGAAGGCCTGCCGAGAAGGTCTGTCAGCAATATACCTCCGCATCTCAAAACTCTTCGAGGATTTAGCTATAGCCAAGGGCGATGGCCGTTACCTGAAACTTCTCACCGTCTATGCCAAGACAGACTTAATAGTTCTTGATGATTACGGTCTTGCTAGGCTAAACCAGGAGCAACGCCATGATCTTCTAGAGTTATTTGAAGATCGGCATGGCCTAAAATCCACCCTGATAACCAGCCAGTTACCAATGAAAAAATGGCATGAACAAATAGGAGATCCTACCTTGGCTGATGCCATCCTTGATAGAGTTGTTCACTCAGCCCACACCCTGAAATTAAAAGGAGAATCTATGAGAAAAAAGAAAGCAAACTTGACATAAATAACCCATATAAACTAAAAGCAATTTAACAGCGTCGCTTCGCTCCGACAAACTGGCCGAGATCCTCTGGAATGGGTGGCCGGCTTCGCGTGGAATAGGTGGCCGAGATCAGTGGAATACGCA
>CAYUCH010000266.1:0-2578 GCA_964443295.1 uncultured Desulfobulbia bacterium
TTGGAACAACATTTTCACTTAACGACCTGTCCGAATTTTCCCGACCAGCTCTAGCTGAACTCCGACTTACAACCTCTTGTTCCTAACACGCACCTTGATAATCAATTTTGTTCCTACTGTTCCCCTACCTTTTGACCTATTAACAATCTCTATTTTTATCTCAACGTGTATACGTATTTAAGAAACATTGAAATTAGGCAATACTTAACACTCTGTCCTTTTTACAACTTGACCCAACTAGTTATGCAAATTCGGGGCCAATGCCTATCTACTACATTGCTTTTATTATTATTAAAAATTTTCTATCGATTTATCAAACAGTTAGCCAGGAAATTACCAATCTTTTTTTACAGATAGGCACGATAGGCACACGACTACTTAGTGATCGGTTTCCAGGAATGCGGAGAAATAATTCCGGAAATGTAGAAGGAAGGAAACAAATAAAAAGTTGATGATGATGCAAGGTAATTATTAAGTAAATAAAGGTTAGTTGTTTCACTAGTACCTAACAATATCATTTCGCAAATTACCCAAAAGCCACAAACTAATATTTAACTCTATCCACTTTCACATCAAAACTGATATAATCTTGAAATTTACCCTTAATAACGATAAGTTATAGTCATGTATTCTTTATGTATTTTCTCTATTTTTCTATACATCATTGACCTGTTCAGGATTCTTTCAATTCAAAAATTACAGAGTATACATCTCACATGATCCAGATTTTTGCAGGTTTACTAGGCGGTATAGGCCTTTTCATCCTCGGTATGCAACTCATGACCGATGGCCTGAAACATGCCGCTGGTAGAACTCTGCGCAATATCCTTGCCCGGTCTACTAAAACAACCTTGCGCGGCCTCCTTTCAGGAGCCTTTATTACCTCTATGGTGCAATCCTCCAGTGCAGTGACTGTTGCTACTATTGGTTTTGTCAATGCCGGCCTGATGGATCTCGGACGTGCAGTAACCGTAATTTATGGGAGTAATGTCGGCACAACCATGACTGGATGGCTTGTGGCGCTCATCGGTTTCAAAGTCAGCCTAAAAGCCTTTGCTTTGCCCGCAGTTGGTATTGGCATGTTCATGCGGATTTTTCTTCAGGGCAAAAAAAAGATGGCTTCTCTAGGAGAAAGTTTGGCTGGTTTCGGTTTATTTTTTATAGGCGTTGACCAATTAAAAACTGTCTTTTCAGGTGTTGGCAATTCAATTCAAATGGATACTCTCGTTGCCAGTGGTTTGCCCGGCATGCTTGTATTTGTGGGTATTGGCCTTTTTCTAACCTTTGCCATGCAATCTTCCAGTGCTGCCATGGCCATTATTCTTACGGCAAACGCAGGAGGTATGGTGCCATTGGAGGCAGCTGCTGCCACTGTTATTGGAGCCAACTTGGGTACCACTTCCACCGCTGCCTTGGCAAGCATCGGAGCAACCCCAAATGCAAAACGAACTGCTGGAGCCCATGTGATATTTAATATTGGGACCAGTGCGGTAGCCTTGCTTGTATTTCCACTCATTTTCTCTGATTTCATCAAGACTACCCGAGAAATTGGCATTTTTTCAACTCCAACGGAATTACTTGCCTTGTTTCATACTCTGTTCAATATTTTGGGCGTACTTATTTTCCTACCTCTCACTAAACCCATGGTCAATTTTCTTAAACGTCGTTTCCGAAGTACTGAAGAAGACGAATCCCAACCAATGCATCTCGACAGGACTCTTCTCTCGACACCAACTTTAGCACTGAACGCCATGGCCATGGAACTTTCGCGAGTTGGTGTCATTGCCACGCGCATGGCAAAATCGGCAATGAGTACCGAAACAGCCCCTGGGCCAAGATTGTCATCTGACCGAAAAATATTGCGTATCCTGGTTGGTAAAGTTGGTGATTTTTGCAACTCTGTTTTCCGTAAAAACTTGCCGGCTGAATTGGATTTACTCCTACCAAATGCGTTGCGAGTCTCAGGTCATTATGCCGTTATCGCAGACTTAGCAATGGTTATTGCCAAAGAGCAGAGTAAACTTCATTTACAGCCAATTGATGATCTTGATACGGAAATTGCACATTTCAAGGCAAATACTGTCTCTTTTCTCGGAAAAACTGATATTACTTCTGATGCACACCAACCAGACGAACTCAGCAACTTGCTTGTTACTCTTCAGGATGATTATCAACATCTTAAAACACAAATTTTACGCGCTGGCACACAAGGCCTTCTTTCCACAAAACAAATGGTAATCCAGCTTGAAATAGTGAGCCAGGTTCGACAGATTGCTGAGCGGGCGGATAAAGCGACCAGGTATCTAGCCAGCTTGACGGATCCGGTTGAAGGGAGTGAAGTTACAGAGAGTTATTCTGAAGAGGGCCTGGATGATTAGCGGTAATTCTATTGTTCAGCTCCAGGTGTACGCAGATAAGCGAAGACGTCGAACAGCCTTGAGAACTATATTATTATATGAAGAAGGATGATTACGTTCAGGTGGGATGCTGCTGGATAGTAAAAAAAATACCCTCTGGAGCTAAATCCAGAGGGTATTAAAAATAAATTCGGCGACGACCTACTCTCCCACACAGTTGC
>CAYUCH010000267.1:0-2575 GCA_964443295.1 uncultured Desulfobulbia bacterium
ATGCCTGCTGCCCTCCTCTTTTTGTCCTGACGTATCAAGCCAAGAAATTTATGCATATAACGAATGGTTTCCCAATACCGTCCGCTTGCCATCCCGCCCCCTCAACCGATCAGGTTAATAAACAGATCAGCGTTCATACTCGTTATCTCCAGATGCACATGCGGCTTCATCCTATCCCCGTGTTTTTTCCTCACATCCTGGGCAATACCAATCACCTCGCCCTGGAGCACCTCATCACCGGGCCTGGCAGTTGGCTTGAAATAGTACATCTTGACCGTGACATCACTGCCTTTGATCACCAGCCCGGAAAAAGACTCACCCGTATAAGGCTTTGTTTTCCTGATGACCTTGCCAGATATTGGGGCGATCACCTCTTGACCCGGATCACAGAGATAATCCGTCCCTGTATGAACTCTGCCGCCCCTCTTAGCGCCATAATGCCCGGACCCCATTGAGTCTACTCTTACCGTTGTTTTCCCTGTTGGACTAATCATTAGCAGATCTCCCTATCTATTGCTTTAACCACAACCACGAACAGCACAGTGGCACCGCCGAAGACCAGGCCCACAAGGAAACACATAGTGCCAAATATTATCATCACTCATCTCCTTGCCAGCAGTACCATTTTTCAAGTATGAAATCATAACTCATCCAGGTGGCCTCGTACCAAGCAAATTCAACTTCCCTACACTCCTTAAGCACTTTAGCCTTGGCTTTGCCATCAAAATAAAACATCGGCAAAAGAATTATCCAAACTGCAAAGATAAACAACGCCACTGTAAACAACATGCTGTAAATCATCGATAAAACTCGCATCACTTCTCCTTCCCCTCAATAACCGGTTTTAATGTCACCTTGCCGCTCGGCCTGACCCGGACGACCTTGTAGACTTTGTTATGGATAAATGTCTGTCTCTGGCCTAGTGGATTGGTCGATGGAATCATGATGCCGACCCTCCAGCCCTCTTCAAGCGACGATGTCTCTGTCATCGTTACCGTTATGGCTGGAGTTTGCTGACCCGGCTTCTTCTCACTCATTCTCTTGTCGAATTCCTTAAGCTTCTCATCAAGATCGATCACGTTTGAATTGCTCAAAACATCTCCTCCTGTTCCTCCGGGTGGACCTTCACAAAGGCATTTAAAAAGGCTTCTCTCCCCCTCAAGGGTTGTAGCCCAATTACCGCAGCGTTCTTTATATTTTGCAAAAGCCTTGGTGTGCTGGATCCAGAGGGAATCCGCTCCCAACAATGATCCATTATTTGCGACGAGTTCGATAACCTCTTCCGCCGCTCGCTTTAATTCTCCCATTTGCATTTGTCCCATACTCCCTAAATCTCTGGTCCCTTTCAAATGGCCGGAGAGCACATTTACCCTCCGGCACCTTCCGATAATTCAGCGAGGGATGAGAATGATAATTACAGGGCTTTTCTTCCTTTTCCCGCCGACCGGCAGCATTGCAGGTCCGTCACAGCCACAGCTCATCAGCCTCTTCGATATCAATCCAGAACGCCATCAGACCTCCTCGATCTCGATAGGATAGTGAGCCTCAACCACCTTCTTTTTGGCGATGTATTCTTTTGTCCTGTATCGGCCCAGAAAATCTGGAAGTCGACCCGGTAGATCACCCGGCCAGGAAGATGTAACGGCACCTGGCGCAGAAAAAAAACAATCTTACCCTGGTTCTTCATAAACTTCAGCTCATTGTATCTCCGGGCCTCTTTCTTACTGTCAAACCGAAATCCGTCATACTCAACCGCAATCGCCCTGTACTTATGCTTTGGCCTGCGCCCCTTCTTTGATGGCATTATTCTCATCCCTCACCCCGCCTATTTCTTTTTAGCCGAGTTCTTAGCCGGTGTTTTTTTACCGTCGCCCATTAAGGGGTCTATCTTCTTTGGCGGAGGATCCATCCTCGGCTGCTTCTGCTGAAGTATATTCATAGCAGCGCCGACATGCTTCTGGGCCACAGCAAGCGTATTGAGCAGAGCATTCGCATCCGCCAGCACTGAGTGAATCGTGTTCACTTCCGTTTGAGTAAATTCAAAAACAGGTTCTTGCATTTTAATCTCCTTTGGGTTGGTTGTCATCACAGTGGCCGCACGACCCTCTGCCATCGGCCACCAGTTCTTTTTCAGATAAAGATATATTTAATCCACAGTCACAGCGAGCTTTAAACATCCACTCTTTTGTCTGTGGGTGCCTGCCTAAAACATGCAACACTGTGAGCTTGCCAAACTTATGGTCTTTCATAGATCTGTAATCCTCTTCTTCTCTCTGGCCGGTGGTTTCCAGCCAAGCTTAATAAGCGCATGCCGGATGTCAGGGTTTTTCGGGTCGAAGATCTCGCACCGGATAAACTTGTGATTAATCCTGACCCTTCGTTCGATTCGGCCCCTCTTGTCCAAGTTGATGATGTCGCCTTTTTTCATAGCTGCTCCGTGGGATTATAAGTAGTGTGATGACGGGGCAGGGATTTAAACCCTGCATGATATCGACCTTGACATTTGTGATTCTCCATTTACGGTCTGCGTCTACCTATTCCGCCACCCGTCATATTTACTGTACTGTGGTTAAGG
>CAYUCH010000268.1:0-2556 GCA_964443295.1 uncultured Desulfobulbia bacterium
CTGTTTATACTGCGTTATTAAAGGCTTTGTGAGCATATCGGGGATTGCTGGTATTAAGTGTAGTCGGAGTGAAAAACGAGGCGTAGATATTATGCTTGACCCACCAGGTGGTTAACAAAGCGGTGACGAGAACAGCCCCTAGAACAATACAGAGAATGGGCAGACAGCCAAATTTCTTTTTTTCGCTCGTTGTAGTCTCAGCACCAGCGTTTTCCATGGATTGTCCCGCATGACATATTTTGAGATTATCTATAATTCCAAAGAAATGAATCTATCTCTGTGCATATCAAGGACGAACCAGCAAGTCAATAGCAACACTGTGTTCATTGAGAAAGGTTGTAGTCTTGCTGCACACTGGTGCAGAGGTCTTCAGTCGTATTTTAACTTCAGGAGTTACATTTTTAATGGCTTCCACTTTCTTCAGGATCTTCTTCCCGTCCGCCATAATGATACGGCTCTTGCGGTCAACGACCAAAGAATACTCATTCTTCCCGGTCTGATGGATAACTGTCCGACCGGGTAAACCGAACTGTTTTGGGTCGATTTTTTCCATTAGTGCACCTTATCGATTTCAGGAAGAAGTTTTCATTGTCATCTCTATATCAAATTCCGGGAAACCGGACCGGATTACCGGAAAAAAAATGAAACTTAAAACAAACGCAAGTTCAATTAAATACTTTAATTTTCTAAAATTATTACTAGTATCATTTTATTATTAATAATCTGTTAGGCGGCATGTTATTTGCATAAAACATATACCAAAAGAAAAACGGTTCATCAAATTTGAAGGAAACTAAATATGAAATTAAGTCAAATTGCTGCATCTCTCGTCTTTTCCATTACCTTGATAATGTCCTCGGTATCATTTGCATCTTCCGTTTCATATTTCATGGATCAATCCAATGAATTGGGTGATGGCGTAAACTATCTCCAGGTGACTATTTCCGACGTGGGAGATGACATAGCTTTTAGTGTCCAGACATTACCGGCCCTAACCGGCCTGACGCCCCTCTCTAATTTCGGTATACAGACATTTTCCTTTAATGTAAACGGGCCGCTGTGCGACATCACCAGCGCAGCAAATATTGTCGGATTATCTTCCACGGACTGGGATATTAAATACAATAAAAATGCCTCTGAATTTGGCAAATTTGACATCCTATACAAGGGTACTGGTAGTGACCGTGTTGACCCACTGGAATTCTTGATCATTAACGATGACGTTGCTGATGGGGTTGACTGTTATGCAGTTGCTAACACCGATGGTAACTTTTTCGCCTCCCATGTGGCGGGATTCACCGCTCCCGGTGGCGTGACCAGTGCCTTTTTTGCCAGTGATGGAACAAACATGGTCCCCATACCAGGCGCCGTCTGGCTCCTCGGATCAGGACTCGTCGGACTTATTAGTTTACGCCGCCAACGACCTTAGCTCTTTTGGCGTGACGACATCAAAAAGCGGTCCTTTTCGCAGGACCGCTTTTTTTTTGATATCTCGCAAACCTCTGGTTCAACTTTTCACTTTACATTCAAACCTGTCCCAACAATTTCAATAAGAGTAATCTCCGGCGGAGCCAAAAGCCTTATGGGAGGCCCCCAGGTCATAGTCCCCCGACTGGTATACAGATTACCACCTCCGGACAATTCATATAGCCCATCTTGCATGGGAAACACCAAACCGGTAATATAGTTGAAAGGAAAGATCTGACCACGATGGGCATGACCAGAAAGTTGTAGGTCAAAAAGTCCTTCAGACTTTTCTTCCACCACTGGCTGATGTTTGAGCAACACTGTAAAGAGAGATGATTTCTTATTCTGAAAGAGTTTGAACTCCTGTTTAGATGACTTATTGATCTGAATATCATCCACACCCAAAAGTCGAAGTTGATTATTAATAATTACTTCCTGGTTTTGAAGAACAGAAAAACCAGCCGCATCTAGAAATTCCAGGCTCTGTTCTAGTCCAGCATAGAGTTCATGATTACCGGTCACAACAAATTTTCCCATTGGCGGAGTGATAGTTTTCCAGAGAGAAATAAGATCGGTCACATGAGCAATTCGTCCATCCACCATATCACCGGTAACAACCAACAAGTCCGGTGAAACCTCTTGAATCATTGCCATGACAGGTTGGAGTTGTTTGGCACGATTCATCAAACCAAGATGGAGATCAGACAATTGCACTATTCTGATGGTTTCATTTTGTGGCATCTTGTCTGTGCTTATACTGAGCTTTTCCAGACGCAAATCATATGCTTCATTTAAGCCATACAGAAAAGCCATTAATGAAAGAAACAGGACTGCAAAAGATGTCTTTTGAGTAAGGAAAACAAAACCGGGAAAGGCTGAAACACAGCGGCGTACAAGAAATAACAGTGCAGATACAATAGCTAATGGTAAAAAAAGGCTGAAATTGAGAAATAACAATCCCATCCAGCCATATGTTATCCAGGACAGTATCCGTGCCACTGGTTCGTAGCCTTGATTCTCAAAAATACGAACCAGCTGCGAATTCCAGACGATCCCGACCACCCATTCCATTTGATTCCGGCCACTGAT
>CAYUCH010000269.1:0-2546 GCA_964443295.1 uncultured Desulfobulbia bacterium
CAATGGCTTGGGCCGCTGAGGTGAGATCGGAAACAAAATGTTGGTGTTGCCCATTCCGAGACAACTCGTGACTCAAGTCGGGTGAATTTTCTATAAAATCTACTAACTGTCCAGCAAGTACTTCGGAAGAGTCTATCACCGAGACCTTCTTGCCGATACGTGGAAGAATAAGGGGGCGAAGGAGCGGGTAATGGGTGCATCCCAAGACAAGAGTATCAACCTGGTGATTTTTTAAAGGAGCAAGATACTGGCGCAAAATTCGTTTTGTCTCTGGTTTCTTGAGCCATCCCTCTTCCACAAGAGGTACCAATAATGGACAGGCCTGGGAATACACTTGCAAAGATGCTTCCTTACTCTCTATCTTTTTTTGGTAAATAGCACTTCGAACGGTTGCCCGGGTCCCAATAATACCAATCCGCTTGTTTCGTGTTTCAGCCACGGCTTTTTCCACCGCCGGAGTAATAACTTCAAACAACGGTACATTATATTCCTTGCGTAAAACATCTGAGGCTACGCTGGCAGCGGAATTACAGGCTACAACAATGAGCTGTGCCCCTTGCGAAAGCAAAAATTCCGTGTTCTCTCGTGCATAGCGGAGAATAGTTTCTGGACTTTTGGACCCATAAGGGGTTCGGGCCAAGTCACCAAAATACAATGTATCGTATCCAGGCAAAGCATTTTCAATGGCTTTCGCCACTGTCATACCACCCACACCTGAATCAAAAATTCCGATCATAAAATTTTTCCAAAAGCAGACTGAAGGCTAAAGGCTGAAGACTGAGGGGAAACAAAAACAATGTATACCCTTCAGTCTTCAGCCTTCGGTCTAGTACCTTGTAATAGATACTCCCCTGTAAAACAATAAAAAAGGGTGATCGGCAAGAATGCCCATCACCCTTCAAATCTTCTCTACGCGTGGGAAACAGCAAACCGCATCCCAATGTAAAGCTGGTTTTATTTCTTCTTTTTTGCTCGTTTTTTTGTACTGGATTTCTTTTTGCGGTTTTCAATGGCCTTTCTGAGATTATCAGGCAGGCCTCGCGCCTTTCCAGCCTTCTTACGCTTATCTGAAAGACTTTTAGCACATAAAGGTTGCCGCAGCGAAAAACCATATTTCTCACGATATGTCCTGCCGGTCAACCCGTGAGACTTTAGATGTTTTGGAGACAACATGCGGAACTCTTGACCGCATTCAAGACAAATAATTTTATTCTTCTGGATCGACTTCTCCGGACTCAAATCAATGCCTTCACTAATGGCACTCCCTGCCTCACCACCATGTGCCATTTTCGTTTCTTCCAATTGCATGGCCTGCAAGGCTTTGAATGTTGCATGTAAACCATTGGCAATTTCTTCCTGCGACATACTCCTTGTAGATCCCTGAGCCTGAATAATATCAGCGGCCATCTCGACCAATGTTTTACTCATTGTTTTTCTCCATAGTTTAAAATAGATTCGCCAAAATCAAATGACTCCTAACGAATGCATATACGAATTACGTGTTACTGGCAAGTATTTTCACATTTTCTGTAATTAATTTTAATTTTTTACAATGCCAATGCAGCAAACACATAAAGTCGTGCAATAATATTCTTAGAAACTCTAATTCCATATTTTTCATTACAGTTTGAATGACAGGAATAGCAATTCAACCACCTAGAACAAGTCATCTTGCTGCGTTGCTACATGGTTTAGGCATTTTTATATAAAAAGAATAGCCAACTCTTTGTTTGTTATATGTTCACTGCTTTTAGTAACACTATTAAATGTAAAAGTTGGTTTGTTTAATGGGGCAATACTTGGTATTATCAAAAAGATACGCGACCATGTGGTAGGCAGTTCCCCTGCAAAACCTTGACTTATTTTGCCGGAGAGGTTCAATGACAGACTTACAATGGAATCGCGCCTTTGCTCTGGAGCAAGTTGGAGAGGACGAAGAAATATTGTCCGAGCTTCTTGGTCTGCTGAAAGATACGGCGCACAATGACCTTGATAAACTAAAAGCTGGCTCAGAGGCAGGTGATGCAACTGCCATGGGAGATGCGGCCCACAGTATAAAAGGCGCCTGCGCTAATCTTGGTGTTGATGGATTAAGAGAATTAGCCTATGAACTCGAAAAAGCTGGTCGAGGAGGCGATCTTGACGTGGCCCAAAGCATGATCCCAGAACTGGAAGGCATGATCAACCAGTTATCGTTACTTAAGTAGTTTATTTTAGAGTCCGAGAAACCCGACTTTTTGAAGAAAAAAATTATAGGTTTAGACTCCATATGCCCACTGCACAACATCTCGTAAGAAATTTTAACGACCTCAAAACCCTTCCCCATGTGGCCATCAAGGTGACCCAGCTCATCAACTCACCAAATACCACCATGAAGGCCTTTGAAGATGTTATCAAACTTGACCCTATCTTGGTGCTTCGTTTACTACGCATGGTAAATAGTCCCTTTTTTGGTCTAGCCAACAAGGTCGAGTCCATCTCCAAGGCGGTTGTTTTTGTTGGCATGAAGAACCTGCGCAACCTAGTGGCAGTGGAGGCCCTCCGAG
>CAYUCH010000270.1:0-2514 GCA_964443295.1 uncultured Desulfobulbia bacterium
AAGAACGTCGCTTAAATGAATTTTTCTGAAACACCAGATTTGACTATAACTCTTCAGATGCTTCTGGCACACGGTTTGGTATAAAAGCTCAATCGAAATTTACTAATGAGTATGTGATTGGCGGTAAATTGGAGGTTGAATACCAGTCTAATAGTTCAAACGTCGTCAATATGGATATTGAAGACCATGATGGTGGTTTGCATAAGCGTCATATGGATGTGTATGTACATTGTCCTAAACTAGGTAAACTTTCATTAGGTCAAGGAGATACAGCTTCAAATGGTACATCTGAATCAGATTTGACTGGTGTCAGACTTGCAGCAATTCATGTTGGTGTTCATGATGCAGCAGCTGGATTTATTTTCTATAACAAAACCTCGGCTGACTATGTGACAAATACAGTTTCAGTGGGAGACATTTTTACCAGCATGGACGGGATGAGCCGACGAGACCGGATTCGATATGATAGTCCTCAATTTGTCGGATTCAATGTGTCTGGCTCATTGACGGAAAAAGAAGGCAATGACGTTGTTATTCGTTACAAAAAGACCATCCCTCATTATCAACTGAAAGCTTCCATTGCCTATGCTGATCCAGGAAAAGGTAACGACTACAAACAAATGAATGGTTCTATCTCTGTTCTTTGCAAGTGTGGCATCAGCCTCACGCTATCCAGCGGGAGAAGGGACTATCATGATACCCTCGATCGAAATGCTTCCTTTTATTATGGCAAGCTCGCTTATGAGGTCATGTTTGGAACTATCGGGTCCACCTCAATTGGCGTTGACTATGGTAGGTGGAACGATGTGAGTCATGATGTTGGCAGTGAAGATGAGGCAAGTTCGTATGGAATTGGTCTAGTGCAGAATTTATCTCATTTGAATACCGAAGTATATACAGCCTTTCGCATATATATCTTAGATAGACCAGGATTTAATGCTGACTTTGATGACATTAAATTATTTTGGGCAGGACTTCGCTTTAAATTTTAAGGCGAGTCGAAGATTACAGGAGATCAGATGGAGATAACTCCCTGTCGATACATTTATCATTTTCTCTGCCTTTTGTTGAGTATGGCAATAGTCTCTCTTTTTGTTGAGAGTTCGGCCCATGCAAAGGTTGCATCAGAATCAGAGCAGTTAAGCAAGGTGACTATAGCATATAATGTTGGTAACCCACCCCTGAAATTCAAAAATGAACAGGGAGAGGCCGCCGGTATTTTGGTTGATATCTGGCGTCTTTGGAGCGAAAAAACCGGCATTGAGATTCAGTTTAAGGAGGCGTTGTTTGTCGACACCCTGGAGATGGTGAAAAAGGGGGAGGCTGATATCCATGCCGGGCTCTTTTATACCCAGGATAGGGACACTTTTCTGGATTATTCCATTCCCATTATTGATATTAATTATCACATTTTTCACCATGCGTCGCTTTTTGATATAAACACCTTGGACGATTTAACACCTTATCGAATCGGGGTGCCGAAGGGCTATACCCATAGTTACGTTACTGAAAATCTGCCTGGCGCTGCTATAGAAGTATTTGATAATTTCCCTGCCTTATATGACTCGGCACTGGATGGATTTATCATGGTGTTTGTCTCGCCAGTGATGAACATTGAATATCATCTCAGGAAAAAAGGAGTTTCCAATCCCTTTCGGTATAATCCAACCAAGCCAGTCTATAGTCGTATCTATCTCGGTGCTGTGCAAGAGGGCAAGCGGAAATTGCTTGATGCGGTGAATCAAGGGATGGCTCAGATTAGTGCGGCAGAGCGCATTAGTATTCAGCGGAAGTGGTACAAACGAACCAAAGGGGATACGGAAAAAGATACCTATATTATTGCCTGTGACAGTAATTATGCCCCCATGACCATGCTTAATGCCAGAGGGCAGCCTGCTGGTTTGTTTGTGGATATTTGGAAAAAATGGGCTGAGAAAGAAAAGGTGCAGGTTCACTTCCTTTTTGATACTTGGGAGGGAAGTATTCAAGCAGTAAAAGAGGGATTAGCGGATTTCCATTCCGGTTTTGAAAGCGATGAAACTTGGCTTTTATCATCGCTGCCATTTTATCGGCTCTCAGCAAAAGTCTATTCACTTCGTGAAAGTAAACTTCGATCCTTAGAAGATCTGACTGACAAGAAAATTGCCTCAATAGACCCTTATTACGCCCAAAAATTAAAAGAATCAAATTTGGATTTAGAAACGGTAATAGTTAATGATTACAGAGAGCTTTTGGGCAGTATAGCTAGAGGTGCAGTAAATGGTTTTATTGAAGATGAACTTGCCATTGAAGATATTATGCAAAGGCAGGGGCGCCAAGGCGAATTTACTCAAGTGGATGGCTTTTCCTATCACTCATCTATTTCAGCAGTTGTTCACAAGGAAAATTACCAGCTGTTAGAACGGATCAATCGCGGCTTGCAGGCCATTTCTGTGCAAGAATATCGCCAATTAGAGAATAAGTGCGTATTCCACTGATCTCGGCCACCTATTCCACGCGAAGCCGGCCACCCAT
>CAYUCH010000271.1:0-2470 GCA_964443295.1 uncultured Desulfobulbia bacterium
TTTACAGATATCCTGTTTGGCGGCTAATTTGGATGCCAAAACGGGAGTGGCTGACCTTTTTAACAGCTTGTTGTTGTTCAGGTGGCCATGTTGTTGATTGTTGAAGCAGAAACTCTAGTGCTCTTTCAGAAAGAGAAGTAAAGCCCATTGCAGCCATTAAAGGACTCCGAAAATTGTGAACT
Source organism: uncultured Desulfobulbia bacterium (assembly GCA_964443295.1). Lineage (GTDB taxonomy): Bacteria > Desulfobacterota > Desulfobulbia > Desulfobulbales > CG2-30-60-27 > CAYUCH01. The sequence continues at coordinate 183 of CAYUCH010000271.1, forward strand.
ATTCCATGTACCATTCGGCCAGCTATGGCCTGTCGCTCCTTGAAGATCAATTCCCGAGTTCTTTGGGTGACAATTTGTTCTAGGTTTTGGTTCAGCTCAACAAGCTCTTGATTCTGCTTTGTGGTGAGCTCATTAAGCCGTTTGTATTCCTTAATCAATGTATATTGGGCAATAGCATCATTTATTGCCAATAAAAATTCGTCATCATTCCATGGTTTAGCAATGAAGTGAAAGATTTTGCTGTAGTTAATAGCAGAGAGTATGTTTTCAATATCGGTAAAACCGGAAAAAAGCATCCTGACGGTATCAGGCCATTCTGCTTTCACCATTTCCAAAAAAGCTGTGCCGGTCATCGCAGGCATCATCTGGTCAGAGACTACAACAGCAACTTCTTGTTTTTCAAGCTCTGCTATCGCTTTGTTGGGATCGTCAAAGGTGAAAACATCGTAAGGTGCACCATTTGTGAGGCGAACGATTGAGTCGAGTATTCTCGGTTCATCATCAACAAAAAATACTGTTGGGCGTTTTTTCATAACAAGAATACCATTTATTATTATCTGTTTGGTGAATCAAAGACCTGATGAAAAATATGGTGAAGACATAAATAATATTTTTGGATTCTGCAGTGTCGCCTGACTACTAAATTGTTAAACATATGATACGGGATAATAACAGAAGAGTCAAAAAGATAGCCTTGTAGACTACAATGCTTTCATTGTAATCCGTTGCTATTACTGGTGGGCCGTCATGATTTCGCCCCCAGTCTCAAAAAAAAGGTTTTGTGTTATCAATTTCCCTCAATGGCAGTGCGAACTGCTTTTGCAAGTATGGCTATACTAACGGGTTTGTATAAGAGGAGAGCACCAATCTCTTTAGCTTTTTGTTTGTTATGCTTTTCACTCATGCCGGTGTAAATTATGATCGGCAGCTTATTCCTTACCTCATGGATGGAGTGGGCTAATTGGTCCCCTGTGATTTTTGGCATATCCATATCAGTAATGACAAGATCATATTTCTCAGGATGCATTCCGAAGGTGGCCAGGGCTTTTTCACTGCTCGTAAAACTATCTACACTGTAACCAAGGTTTTTTAAGACTCTTTCCAGCATGATGACGATGCCCTCTTTGTCATCAACTACGAGGATGTATTCGCTGCCACCAGGAATAATTTCTTCGTCTTTTTGAACCTTGTCCAGGAATTCATCACTCACATGAACTGGAAAAAAAGTAGAGAAAACAGCTCCTTTGTCAGGAGAGTTCTCGGCAATAATATTGCCGCCTAACCCTTTGGCGATTCCATGAACCACGGAAAGTCCAAGTCCGGTGCCCTCTCCTTTATCTTTGGTGGTATAGTAGGGTTCGAATATCCGTTCGAGAACATTCTTATCTATACCCGGGCCATTATCTGAGACAGACAGGCAGATATACCGTCCAGAAGGTAAATTAAGAGTCTGCATTTGTTCTGTGGTAACAATGTCTGTCGGGAAAAGAGCGATTTTTATATCCCCGCCTGTTTCTCTAAGAGCCTGGTATGCATTGGTGCATAGATTGAGAACTACCTGGTGGATCTGTGTTGGATCGGCGATAATCAATCCACATGTGTCATCTATCTCTGCTCGTATATTAATTGAAGAAGGGATTGTGGTCTGCAGCAGTTTGATGACTTCTTTTATAATGGGGGGGACCTGGAGAGGTTGTAGTTCGTGCTCTGTCTTACGGCTAAATGTCAAAATTTGTTTTACAAGGTCAGCGGCCCGGCGCGCTGCCTTGAGTATCTCGTTGACGTCAGCCTGTATGACTTTTTCAGATTTTTGCTTCAGTGCTTCTCTTATCAGCTCTCCATATCCCAATATGGCTGACAAGATGTTGTTGAAGTCGTGAGCAATACCACCAGCAAGAGTTCCGATAGCTTCCATTTTTTGAGATTGACGTAGTTGACTTTCAAGGCGCTTCGTTTCAGTAATATCTTTGGCACAATGAACAATGCCAACAGTTCGTCCTTGGTTGTTTTTTATGGGTGATGCAGTTACATCAAATATTCTATCAAGCTTTTGGTGTTCCATGAGTGCTTGATGAGATGTTCCGTCTTCTAAGGCGGCAACCTCCGGGCATCCCTCACATGGAATTGGAATATCCCGGAATACTTCGTGGCATTTTTTACCGATAATTTCTTCAGGATCATAACCGAGAATATCGGTGGCAGCTTTGTTTACATTAACGATTACCATGTTGCTATCGAGTTATGATCGAAAGTGGTGTTTGAGGGAGAATTGTAAAAATAAATGACGT
>CAYUCH010000272.1:0-2109 GCA_964443295.1 uncultured Desulfobulbia bacterium
ATATCGCAGTTATCCAAATAGGCACTGCCTTTTGCCTCACCATTACAATCCCCATCAATAACCCAAAGACGAATATTGCCATACCCACAATCGCCAATAAGGCCATTTCCCAGAGTAGACAAACCGGATGACCAATCTTCTGTTTCTGGGAATTCATCGCCTGACCAAAGAGCCACAATTTTCATGTTTGGACTTTTCACCCCAACCTTAACGATCTGCGCTCCTTGAGGGGGTGTTATACCTATGGGGGAAACATTTCCAGATTCAGTATAATAAAATAAGGAGGCAAAATTATAAGCATTTGGGTCAGTAGTATCTGTGGTTAGGTCATAGTCAATATGTGCAAGGCAAATTGAATACAGACCTGATGAAGCAGAATAAGTTGAATCCATAATGTCATCAGCATATCCGATGATTGCTTCATCTGGATTGCAGCCATCGACTCTCCAGTTCCAAATAAATTCGCCATGATTATATGTAATTACTTCTGGACTTATTATAATTGTTCCATCATGAGTGTCATATTCAATTTCGTCAGCAGTTGGGTTGTAATGCCATCCAACTATTGGATCATCTTCGATGACAAATAGTTGATTGTCTTCTAGGGGATTACCATCGATCTCTATATATAATGATGAACTACTCAAGGAGGATATGAGATTTTTTGGAATAGTTATTTCTAACAAACCATCATATGTTGCAGATTCTGCAATATTAACAGCCGTGGAATTTGCAAAATCAACTAAATTTTGTTCAGAAACATTCACATTTGAAAGATTAGTCTGGTTAGGATTAAAGTCGAGTCGTAATGTATGAGTATTGTGTGAAATTGTTAATCTAACCACTTCATTGTCATGCTCAATAAATCGTGACTCAATAGTAGTATCACCCTCCTGTTTCGTCGCTTTGATGAAATCAACAGTGCCACTTAAATCGGAATCCGTGGCAGATATCGTTTCTGTTGTTGAGTTCCCTGAAATAACAAGTGTTGCGGTTCTACTTGTATCATCATAAGAATATTGAGTCGTAGGTTCATTAATATCATCCCCGTTGTCTGGTGGAGTGGGTGCACCATCACTTCCACCGCTACTACAGCCATAAAGAAAAAGGGTTGATGCAAGAAAAACCGCTAAAATACGTGCCAAAAAAGTCATGTGAAACTCCTTCCTCAATTTATTAGTAGTCTAGAACAGCTGGTTACTAGTAACGGCTCACAACAAATGCCAACAAGGTGCCATCAATCTATTGCCGTATCAGTCCGGTGGGCCTCTAAATACCGATAAAACGTTCTTTTTCCGACTTTTTCCGATATTAAATTTTTTGCAAATATTGCCAACAGTAGTCGTGTTCTCATTATATAAGTGGAGGGCCATTTTAAATGATTCCTGGTCCATAGCTTTTGGCCTTCCACCCTTCCTCCCTCGAGCACGAGCATTTGCTAATCCGGCTTTTGTTCTCTCTCTGATGAGATTCCTTTCAAGCTCAGCAAAGGCTCCAGTGATATGAAAAAAGAATTGCCCTGTCGGTGTGGTCGTATCAATTAATTCGACCATACTTTTAAAACCAATCTCACGATCCTTTAAAGTGTTAACGAACTCGATTAACTGCTTAAGGGATCTTCCTAGGCGATCCAGGCTCCAGACAACAAGAGTGTCATTTGGACGAAGGTAATCAAGAGCCTCAAACAATGCCTTTCTCTCTGCCTTGGCTCCACTGGCGATTTCTGTAAAAATTCGATCACAGCCTGCGTTCTCAAGGGCGTTTATTTGAATATCTAAGTTTTGATCTTGGGTTGAAATACGTGCGTACCCAATCAGCATTTTCTGTTTCCTCTTAATTGTGTCAAAAATTATATAGTGGTATATATTACGTCACGTTGATTTTGTCATCTGATTTGGCGCACTTTATTCTATTTTTACTCAGTATTTTGAGCCTTGGATAAATGTGTGCCTAAAACGAAGGTTTTTGGCACAAGAAATAATGATCCGCTGTAAAGCACCTTTTTTAAAGGGTTGCGGCTTATTCGCATCTAATGTGAGCCCGGTGGCATTATTGCGAGCCCAGTGGCACTTAATCTGAGCCCGGTGGCGGTTAATGTGAGTCCGCCCC
>CAYUCH010000273.1:0-2029 GCA_964443295.1 uncultured Desulfobulbia bacterium
TGGCCGGAATCAAATGGAATGGGTGGTCGGGATCGTCTGGAATTCGCATATTTTTCATATTCCCCTGAATATGGGCTCGGTATTTCCCAGAGTATTTGATGCCATGGAAAAAGCCTCGGCCACTGATTACGATAATTTTATAGTATTGTCCTATGATCCATCTGCATGGACCGGTGAACATTTTTTTGCTGCCAGCAAGGATGTTGCTGGACTGGAAATGGTTCGTTTATCAGGTGGTTATCTGACCAAGGTTTTTGAAGGGCCGTTCAAACATGCCTCCAAATGGATGAAAGAGATGGAAATATTCGTAGAAGAAAAGGGAAAGCAATTGAATAAGATGTATTTTTTTTACACAACGTGCCCCAAGTGCGCCAAGGTGTATGGCAAGAATTATGTGGTGGGAGTGGCCCAGATCAATACGTAATAATTTGTGTGGAAAAGGCACATACACCGGAACCGGTTGGCGCATTATGAGGCGGTATACGAATCTTCTTAGTCAGTTCTGCAGAGCACTATTATATTTATGGTGTTTTATCCTTTTTCACTATTGCATGCCTGCAAATACTCATTCATTTCCTTTTACCCAAAAGGTGCCTGAGATGGTCACACTTCCTAAACCTGCAAAAGACGGCACCCTCTCTGTTGAAGCGGCAATGGATAAGCGGAAATCGTTACGCTCTTATGCTGCAGGGGCGTTGAGCATTGCCGAAGTGTCACAGCTGTTGTGGGCGGCCCAGGGAATTAATAGACCAAACGGTATGCGTACCGCACCATCCGCCGGAGCTCTCTATCCACTTGAGGTCTATCTCATAGCTGGAAATGTCGATGATTTGTCCCCAGGAGTGTACCTATATCATCCGCATAATCACGCACTTGAGCTCATTAATGGAGCTGATCTGCGGGCAGATTTGGCGAGGGCAGCATTACGACAAAGCTGTATTGCAAAAGGTGCCATAGACCTGGTTCTGGCAGGTGTGTATGAACAAACTGCCATGAAATACGGTTCCAGGGCTCACCAATATGTTCATATGGAGATTGGCCACGCGGCCCAAAACATTTATTTACAGGCTGCCGCACTCGACCTTGGAACAGTTGTTGTGGGCGCTTTTGATGATGAAGAGGTGCAACACGTATTGAAAATGAAAAAGAATGAAACGCCCCTGTGCATTATGCCGGTGGGAAGGATGTCAAAATAAAAGCACTCATTGTCAGTGATAACCAGTTTGAAAACACCGAACTGCTTGTCGCCTATTATCGATTTGTTGAAGAAAGGATTGGTGTGGCATGTGTCGGTTAGGCTTGCTTCCATCATCTAGAATACCAGCTGAATTTTCAAATATGCAGGCAAAATGAAGGATTGCACACTTCCTTCTCATCTCTATTTAGAGTGTGGTTTTCTAAAGAAAAAAAGTTGATTTGTTATTTTACCATAGAATAGGATAATAAGTATAAACTACTGTCTCGTCATGGGTGGGAATTTTTAGTTGAGCCAGAAGAGAATGGTCTCCGCATTTTTGTCTTTAAGAAGGGAGTGCAGTGATGAGTAAAAAAAGATTAGAGAATACTCCGTCCGAAAAAAAATACATAGACCGGAAAAACAAATCATCAAAACCTGATCTTTCTCGTCGGGATATCCTCAGGCAGGGCTTTTCTTCAGCCATGTTAGGTATCTTGTATACAAGTGCCTCAAGTATGGGATTGGCAACCTTTTCCGCCGGCATTTCCGGCTGCAGCAGCAGCGACTCTACTTCTACTCCTACAACACCTAAAGAAGCTGGTTCCAGCATGGGAACAGCAACGGAGATTAGCAACGGTGACTCCCTTGGATTTGACCTCACCGCAGGAGGAGAGGGGTATTATAAGTTTACAGTCACTTCCGTCCCAGCAGTTTGTACGTTGTCTATAGTTTCAGGGGATACCAATATTTCGGTGGAATGTACGGATGCTCAAGGCGGCGCAGTTGATCTTGTGGCGCGAAGCAGTTTTGTTCAGGATATTAGCAATTCCGTTGCTGCTTCCGGTCTCCATC
>CAYUCH010000274.1:0-1910 GCA_964443295.1 uncultured Desulfobulbia bacterium
AGGAGTAGCATAATGGTAATGATAAAAACAGGCAAGTTTCACATGCAAAGGCCTGGTCATCAATATTATGAGGTTTAAGAAAGTATTCTGTGATAGACCAGCATTGCCAGCCTGTAGCTGTGAGGTTTATGCTTATTTCTTATTGGATTTTTTGAAAAATAGACTTGCCAGATATTCAAGACATAGTGGAGTTAAAGCGGTAAAAAATGATAAAGGAAACCTATGATAAGTTCACAGCCCTAATCAATGGAGTCAACGATGAGGCAACAAAGGATCTGCTGTTGAATATGCAAAAGTCGCTGGATTATTGCGCCGAGGAAAACAAGGTGCTCCGAGAGGTTTTACAGGAGAGGTACAAGTGTAAGCATGTCCAGCTATCAGATACTCAGAAAAAACGATTGTCGCAAAAAGCGATAACCATAAACCATCATATCCTGGAAGATGTGGTTAAGATCTATCAGCCAGAAACAGTCCTTGGCTGGCATCGTGACTTGGTTGGCAAAAAGTATGATAGCTCTGAGAATTCCAGCAAAAGAGGACCAAAGCCAATATCTCAAGAATTTATCAATTCGATCCTCAGATTTGCTGATCGAAATCCAGAATGGGGCTATAAACGCATTGCTTCTGTCATGACCTATCTTGAAATGAAAGTTTCACCATCAACGGTGAAGAGGGTCTTGGATGACCATGGTATCGTCCCTGAACCAGAACGAAAGAAGCGTATTGACTGGAAGCGCTTTATTGATGCCCATAAGGATGTCCTGGCCGCCACGGATTTCCTGACAGTGGAGGTGTTAACGCCAACAGGGCTTGCCCGTTATATGGTCCTTTTCTTTATCCATATTGGTAACCGGAGGGTAGAACTTGGAGGTATTAAGGAGAGTCCAGATGGCCAGTGGATGCAACAAGTGGCACGAAACCAAACCGATGCTTTTGACGGCTTCCTGCTTGGCAATAAATATCTGATCCGTGACCGAGACCCATTGTTCACCAAGAAGTTTGATGAGACCTTGAAAGATGCAGGAGTTCAACCTAAAAAAATCCCTGCCTTCACCCCAGTCATGAATGCTTACGCTGAATCATTCGTAAAAAGTATCAAAACAGAATGCCTTAACAAAATAATCCTGACCAGCGAAGATCAACTTCGTTATGTGATGAAAGAATATTTGGAGTATTACAACCACGAAAGGCCCCATCGTGGTCTTGGTGGAAAGATGATTGACCCACACCCACAGGATGCCGGAGGCAAGATTGTCGAGTTCAATCGCCTTGGTGGCCTCCTGCGCTCATATCGCCGCGTAAATGAGCTTGATATAGCAGCCTAGGAATTATGGAACCCTCCGAGACGAGGGTCTAAAATCCTACCCTATAACGGCTGGGGAGGATGTGGGTTCAACTCCTGGAATGGGAGTTGAATTGCTCAATTTGCTTACCGCTTGCAGTTGCAAACTCGTCATGTTCATTTGCCCCAGAAATAAAGGAAAAAAATGCTTCCCTCGCCCATCTTCTTGCTGACTACCATCAAGTCACGCAATCCCTTTATCTATCGTGCCTGATAGGCTATCGCTCAACGGAGTATGAGTTAGAAATCTATCTGGAACCCTCCACCATTTTAAACAACAAAACCGCGTCTCTAGGGCATCTGCCCCGGGGAGGCGGTTTTTTGTTTCAGCCCTTGTGGCGCGGGTCTTGGCGAGGTTTTACATCTTTTCAAGATCGTTCTCTATCGGGAAATTCCTCTAAAGTTATCCCTTCTTTTTCTCTGTTTTGTTCTCTGTTCTCTATATTATTCGGACCCGGTCCGATTCAAGTCCGATTGTAAAAAATGATGTTTTTTCAGGCGATTATGAAAAATGGTCATTTTTGATGGTTTTAATTCACAGCAGCCGGTCAAAGAAAGACCGCTGTTT
>CAYUCH010000275.1:0-1901 GCA_964443295.1 uncultured Desulfobulbia bacterium
ATAGAAGCAGATACTGTGCTACAGCCATAAACTAGCGCCATTCGGGACAGACCACTTTTTCAAAAAACGGTGGGCTGCCCTTATACATTTCGGCTATGCAGAAAATAGAGTGAAATAGGAATACGGGAGAATGATATCTGATAACCTCATAGTAATTGCTTCATTTTCATTCCCACACGAAGCTCAAATGGCCAAGGCAAGTCTCGAGGCTGCTGATATCCCTGCATTCATAGCTGATGAACATACAATCAATACGCAATGGCTCTATTCGAATGCACTTGGTGGTGTAAAATTGTTAGTACCTGGCAATTTTGAAAAGGAAGCAAACGAATTATTAAAAAATGATTTTAGCGAAAGTCTTAATGATGAAGAATTTGAAACAGAATTTGCACGTTGCCCAGCATGTGGAAGTAAAAACGTAAAACCATACACAATAGGGAAAAAACCTGCTTTTATAGTTTTCTTATTATTAGGATTCCCTCTTTTCTTTTATAAACATGGTATGAAATGTAATAATTGTGGGAAAATCAGCAAAACGAAACCAGTCACTACCTTGAGGCGATAAAGGCCAAGCCTCTCCTGCAGAAAATTCTTATGCACCTTTTTGTTGTAAAAGACCATGAATAACATTCTCAACATCACAAACGGCGATTGCGCTGTCGAGACAATGAAAAAGGCAAACATCCCAGGTGTATTTTTACCTTGGCGTGATGTGCTACACGAAGGCCCTATCCCAGACACGTTATCGCTGGAGGAGTTATCAGAAGTTCGGGCCCAGTTCATTATTGAGCGTGGCTGGGGGACACCTGAAGATGTTATCGAAAGCTTCACGCAAAGAGATAACATTCTTACGTCTTTTAGAAATTATGAAAAAGTGATTTTATGGTTTGAACACGACCTCTATGATCAGCTCCAAATAATACAAATACTGGATTGGTTTTATCACAACCCTCCAAGTGGGATTGAACTATCAATCATATGTACAGACCGATATTTGGGTATGCTTTCACCCGATGAGATGGAAAAATTGAAAAACCATGAAGAACCAATTACAGAATCTCATCTGAAGTTAGCTACTAAGGCATGGTCTGCGCTTCGAGCAAGTTCACCTGAAAAATGGTGTGAACTACTCAATATCGACACGAGTGCCTTGCCATTTCTTGAAGGGACTGTGGTCAGATTATTGGAAGAATATCCAAGCTGCACCAATGGATTATCTCGAACTGCTGAACAAGCTTTAAAGGTAATCTCAAAAGGTGAAAAACGTCCAGGTAGAGTGTTCGGGGGGAGTCAAGAGCTGGAAGAGCGAGTATTTTTAGGAGATTCGAGTTTCTGGGTAGTTCTCAATGAATTGCTGGTATCGAATCCTCCCCTGATCGTTCTTCCCGATGGTAATGAGTTAACATTACCAACGTGCAAAGATCAGGAACTTTCTATCACGACAGCCGGCCTTGGTGTGCTGGATGGTAAACTGAATTGGCTTGAAGTTTCAAATATTGATCGTTGGATTGGTGGTGTTCATTTGAATTCAACTCATGTTTGGTGCTGGGATTCAAGCTCTAAATCAATTACAAAACGAGCCTAACAATCAGTTTCAAAGGCCGTTATACGAAGAATTAAAAGTGCGAGAGCAGTAGACACAACGCTTTCTTCGACCTTATATTCAATATGGATAGCTACACACACGAAACTAAAATTTGGCTGGATCAGCGTTTTAAAAAAACTGACAAGGAGTCTATTTACCTTGCTCATCAGCCCATTTATGGTTTTAGGAAAGGGCATTGTGAGCCCAATATGATCATCCGATATATGATCACCTATCAAATCATGCAGGCCCTTTCTCATTTGGATAACGTATAATATTTTTCGCACATTTGAAAGGCATGGTGACCTCGTTATGG
>CAYUCH010000276.1:0-1899 GCA_964443295.1 uncultured Desulfobulbia bacterium
TACGTCATTTATTTTTACAATTCTCCCTCAAACACCACTTTCGATCATAACTCAATCCTACAATAATCCCTCCTTAAAATCCGACGACATCCGTTCACGACTGGCAATCATACCAAGCTTCGGTCCTGGCCCAATTATGGGGGCGGGACATCCATACTTTATCGGCCATGTCGGGAACACCCGGCATGAAGTGACATACTGTTAAGCTGATAATTCCGTACGAGCGGATCACAAGCGACTGGCGGTCATCTCCATGCCGGGATTCACCGGACTTTTTCTTAACTCTGCTTCAATGTTTTATCCCTAAAATTTCTATGCTGCTTTTCTTATCTGCTCGGCCTCGCTACTAAAGAACCGTTTCCTGTCAAAAGCTTCTCCTGATTTATACCAACCATAGAATTTTCTGAGAAAGTTTCGCATGACAATGGTCATAGCTTTGTTGCCAGGTCTGTTTTCTTTATTTTTTTTCCGATGGTAATAGTCCCCATAAAGACTACCTCCCTTTACCAACGGTAAAACTATATTCTGAAGAACTTTTCTGCCCAATGTCCGGCCTTTCTTGCTAATTCTGTTTTACCCCTGATATCTTCCGCTCTGGCGCATCCGGATATTTAACCCCAGATACCGCATCAATTTTCGCCAGCTGATAAAATCACCAAGTGGACCGGTTTCGCCAAGTAACCTGGCCATATTTTTAGCGCTTATTACTCCCGGCGTAGGAGGAGGAATGTTCGGGTCTTTTTCCCGTAATCGATCCAGAATTTCAGCCATATCTTCGACAATTTTTTCCTTCCTTTGTACTTGTTCAAGACAGTCCTGCAAGGACTAGAGCGTGCTCCTCACCCGAACCGTTGGCCTTAAAGCATTGCAAATTTTTATCGATGCTGGTACCATAATACCATAACCTGATCGATGGAGGGCACACCATGCAAACAGTCACAGTCTCGCCTAAATTTCAAGTAGTTATTCCTCGTGATGTAAGGGAATCAATGCATCTGCGGCCAGGACAAAAAATGCAAGTTGTCGAGTATGATGGAAGGATTGAATTCATCCCCGATAGGGACATATCAGAACTCAGGGGCCTCCTGAAAGGTATCAATACTGATTTTGAACGGGAGAAAGATAGGGTATGAATGTTATTGATTCTTCGGGGTGGTTATCATATTTTGCAGACGAGCCTTCAGCAAAAAATTTTCATACACCTATTCAAGATATTCATGCTCTTGTTGTGCCAGTTATAACGATTTACGAGGTCTTCAAAGTTGCCCTACGGGAATCTGGCGAGAATGAAGCGCTACTGGTTGTTGCAGCAATGCAAAAAGGAGCCGTCGTAGACCTCACACCTAAATTGGCAATTGCGGCTTCAAAGCTCAGCTTGCAGCACAAACTTCCAATGGCCGACAGTATTATTCTTGCAACCGCAATTGATTACGATGCAACTATTTGGACTCAAGATATAGACTTTGAAAGTATTCCAGGCGTAAATTATTTCCCAAAATGAGATTGGCCAACCAGTCGCTGCACCAAACCGGGAAAGGCGCATGGCGCTATTCGCAGGTAGTCCGGGGCCAGCGGGTTATCTCAAGCGTTATATTTCGGACCTACCCATGAAAAGTGGACATCCTCTGTATAGGTGAATACATATGGAATTTCTCAACCACTATTGGAACATATCTCCCGAAAACCTTGAGAAGTTGCTTGTCTCCGTTGGCATAATTGCCATTCTTACCCTTGCCAAAATTCTTGCCGGTCTCATCATTAAAAGACGGGTTATCGATGTCAAACGCGGGTATTTATGGCGTCGAGCTGTTCTCTATATCTACACGGTTTTGCTTATTCTTTTAGGAGTTATAGTCAAATCTGGTGTTTCAGAAAAATTCATTTAAGCGACGTTCTTGT
>CAYUCH010000277.1:0-1872 GCA_964443295.1 uncultured Desulfobulbia bacterium
TGTAATTCTTGTCTGGATCAAAGGTCTCACGGGAAATAGACATAATGTCCTCCTAAATTTTGATGACACCGACCAACTCTACCCGAGTGTCGGAGGTCTTGTTAAAGTCTGGGATATTCTTGATTTCGTAGAGATAGCCAGGCGTGGAAACCTCACCTGCTATATTGGTATCAGCATCAAAAACACCATTCTCAGCATAATCTGACTGCAGGCTTGCAATGTAGGCAACATCACCACCAAAGAAGCCATACTCCTTGATGGTGATGCCGTTGGCCTCGTTCTCTTCAAATCGAAAAAAGGCACCGATGGTCTGGGTTTCCTCAGAGGTCTCGATATAATGGATACCATTGACCACTAAGGTTCCTTCCGGATCTTCCTTGAGAAAGGAGCGTTTATAAAATTGCTTCCGTGCCCGTTCATGTTTCAAAGCGGTCTGCTCAATATCCGGGGCAGGCGGATTGATATGGTCGGTGAAGCTGGCATCACCATCGCCGATGGCACAATGGGTCAATCCCTCAATAGGGTCACCCATGAGCAGTCGCGCCGTGAGGATGCGACCTGATTTTACGATAAGTCCAAGTGACATTTATATTCTCCTTTAAAGATTTGTTGGCTTGATATGCCAGCGAATATCTGATTTTGAAAGACGGAGACCTGCACCATTTAAGGGCATGAAACCAAGACGCATGGGTCTGGTACGATCCATGGATAAGCGTAGGCCGGTATGATTGAGCCTGGCCTTACCCAAACTCAATGGCCCCACCCGATGTCTCCGAGGAAAGCCTGTGTTGATCTTTATCTCGAATGAGGCGCGGGCATCGGTGATTCGTGAATCTGTTAAAGCCGTATTCAGAGATTTCCCGTTCAGACCAAAGCCTGGTTGCCTACCCCGCCAGCGATTTACCAAATCATAAGACTCCCGCACTTCTGACCACTGGGCCTCGGCATAGGTGACTAAAAAAAATGGTTTAATGGTCTTAACCTTGGCAATTTTGATCTGCCCAAGGCGGGAATGATTAGCCGTGAAGGCTTGCGACATTCGCAATCGTTCAGCATAGGTAAAGCCCCGACCATCTGCCTGGGGAATGGCTAATTCTTGACTTACTTCCGAATACAAATCATGTTGCCTGAATTTAACTCGGCAGGATGATTTAACCTTATTCAACCTTGTTCTATTGAGTTCCTGTCCTGCCAACCGATGGACAGAATGCAAGACTGGGGGCTTAGTGGCAATCTCACAACAGATTGCGAATTTACGGGAGTCAATATGCAGCCCCGGCAACCGCTTCTGCCCCAGACCAACATTGTTTAAACGCATCCCAGCCTTCCGGCCAAGCCAACGGGAAATACAGGTTCCAGCCTGTTCAATATCCTGCAACAGGGTGGTTGAATTGGTAACGCGCCAACCACCCAAACTCTTGTTCTTGCGAGTCAGATGGAAATCCGTATTCAGCTGATTATGATTCACCACAAATGTTTCATGGAGATGACCAAGGCAGACCCGTTCCACCACCTGTTTGATGGTGGTCTCAAAAAACGATTCCATGGAAAGCAGGGTATATAGCCATTGCCTGAAAAATGCTCTGGTTCCGGCTGGGTGGTGAAAGGGCAGCTCCTGCCTGATTCCCTGTATTAAATTGTCACTTTCAACCCGATACACCCCGAGGCTGTAGATCAGCCCTGGCAATTTGGCCTTACTCACCTTTGCTCGCCGATTTAGGCGTAGAGCCTTATGAAAGGTCTCTTCAATCTCCCCCTGCCAACCAAGATCGGTTAGGGAACGACCAATGGCTGGGATGGTGGCCTTACGACGATAGACCTCGATGGCTTCTCGTATTTGTCGCCGTTGATTGGGGATGTCCGCCAGTGGAT
>CAYUCH010000278.1:0-1868 GCA_964443295.1 uncultured Desulfobulbia bacterium
TGTTGATGCAACGGATCAATAGCTGAGTTGTCATCAAAGTAATTGTTTGGGGTATTGGTTTTTCTGGCCGCCCGGAGCGCAGCCAGTCAGTTAAGACTGGCGTAGCGGAGGCATGTTTGGCATAGTCGATATATGGCGAGATATTGGGTAGGCAGTCATACAAAACATAAACTACAATATTATGTAGTGTGGATACCGAAGTATCGTAAGCGCGTTCTACGAGGTAAAATAGTTATCCGCCTGAAACAGTTGCTTTATGAGGCCTGCAAAATGAACCAGTGATGGATCAGTGAACTAGCAATTCAGTCCGATCATGTACATATGGTGATACAACTAAATCCAAAAGATAGTGTGTCGAGCGTCGTACACATACTAAAGGGTGGAACGAGTCGAAAAATACGCAAAGAATTTACAGGGCTAGAAGAATTCTTATGGGGCGATAGTTTTTGGGCGGATGGCTATTTTGCCGAAACAGTAGGCAAAGTGGATGAGAAGGTAGTGAAACATTTTTTTCGATTTCCTCTTTAATACCCAATGTATCGAGAATGCCCACGGCTGCAACCCGCGGGCCAAAGCCCGCGGAGGATTCATTTGAAAGTGAGTTCAACTCTGCTCTCACAAAGCGAAGTATATCCAAGAAAATAAAGATTAAAGAAACATTACAATTATGAACCAAAAAAAAACAAAAAGCTTAACAACCACCAGTAACCAAAGCCAAATTATTATTTATGAAGGGGATAAAGGGCAACTCAAAATTGAAGTCCAGTTTGAGGGCGAAACGGTATGGCTCACACAGGAGCAGATGGCCGAACTTTTTGGTAAGGGGAGATCGACCGTTACTGAGCATATCCTTAATATATTCAAGGAAGGCGAATTGGATGAAAAAGTGGTCTGTCGGGAATTCCGACGAACCACAAAACATGGGGCTATCAAGGGAAAGCTACAGGAAACTGGCGTAAAACACTACAATCTTGATGTCATTATCTCAGTGGGTTACCGTGTAAAGTCTATACAGGGGACCAGATTTCGCCAATGGGCCACGGCACGTCTTCGGGAATACATCGTCAAGGGCTTCACAATCGATGACGAGCGGCTAAAAGGTACTGGTGGCGGGCAGTACTGGAAAGAGCTGCTTGATCGTATTCGCGATATTCGCAGTAGTGAAAAGGTAATGTATCGGCAAGTGCTTGATCTATATGCCACCAGCCAGGACTATGATCCAAGAGCCAGTGAGTCGATTCAATTTTTCAAGATTGTTCAAAACAAGCTTCACTACGCCACCCATGGCCACACGGCAGCAGAAATCATTGCTAAGCGTGCGGACGCCGGAGAACCGTTTATGGGACTGTTCACTTTTTCTGGCGGAGAAGTCGCCAAAAAGGATATCGGCATCGCCAAAAATTATCTGAAGGAAAAGGAGCTTAAAAAACTCAACAATATTGTCTCCGCCTATTTTGACCTCGCAGAAGTCAAGGCCATGAGTCATGAGCCGATGCATATGAAGGACTGGATCGCTCAACTTGATCGGATGATACAGACATTTGACGGAAAGCTGCTTGATAATGCTGGCTCTGTCAGTCACGAGCAGGCGATGGAAAAGGCCGAGGCCGAATACAAAAAATACCAGTCCGCAACCATCAGTGCTGCAGAACAGGATTATCTAGAAACCTTAAAGCAAACGGAAAAGCGGCTGAAAAAAGGTGAAAAGGGAAATAAATCGGGGTAGTCAGCATGAATCCATTTTAACAGCTTCTCGTATAGATAACGCTACCTACCAACTGTAGAGGCGAAACTTTTGGCAGGTGGATTTTTTATCGTAACCGCTTAGCGAAGAGCATCTAGTCCGCAACTCAAGTGTGTGCTATGGT
>CAYUCH010000279.1:0-1861 GCA_964443295.1 uncultured Desulfobulbia bacterium
GGCCGGAATCAAATGGAATGGGTGGTCGGGATCGTCTGGAATTCGCAGCCAAAGGTTCTCCAGCGTTTTTCTGCCATCTCCTTTTTGCAGATGCTCTATAAGAAGCAATTTATGATTACCGATAACCGCGTGAAGCCACGGTTGGCAGACAAGACGTAAGCATTCCAGGCTATCAGGGCCTCGATCAATCAAATCACCCACGCAGAATACTCGGTCTTTATCCGGATCAAATTTCAGCGCCGTTAAACCTTCATGAAAAATCGACAGGAACCCATGGATATCACCGACAAAAATATCGTGCAGGGTTTCATAATGGGAACAATGCCTATGTTGTCCTGCCCTCCTGTAAGCGTTTGTGATACTGCTTCCCTTATAGAGGCCATTAATGGGCTTGAAGAGCCGTTTCTCAGTTTTTTGCGTAAGGAGTATGGTTAACGAAGGCCGCAAAAGGCATCACCAGAAGAAAACATTTAACATCATGGCGGTTTTATGTTTTTTTCAGTTATGCAAACTATTCAGGAAAGACTCACCGGTATTGTCCACCGGGTAACTTATCATAATGCCGACAATGGCTGGTCGGTGCTGCGGGTCAGTCCCTTTAACAGCCCGGAAAGCCAAGAGACTGTCACAGTCCACCAGACCAAGGTCTTTGCCGGGGCTACCATGGAGTTTCGTGGAGCCTGGGTGATTCATCCTAAGTTTGGTCGGCAATTCAAGGCCAATGAGGCTACGGAGAAGAAACCCGCCACGGCAGCAGCTCTGGAAAAATATCTTGGTTCCGGTCTGATTAAAGGAGTTGGTCCCAAGACCGCCAAAAGAATAGTCAAACACTTCGGTAAAGCGACTCTGGAGATCTTTGAGGGTGATATTGCTAGACTTACCGAAGTGCCAGGCATTGCCAAAAAGAAACTGGCCAGTATTGAAGAAGCATGGCTGGAACATCGGGCCATCCGCGAGGTGATGATGTTTCTTCAGGGCCATGGCATCTCCACCCTCTTTGCCGTGCGGATCTACAAGAAGTATGGCGATAAGGCCATCGCTATGGTTACAGAAGATCCGTACCGTCTGGCCCATGATTTTTACGGGATTGGTTTTTTCTCGGCCGACAAAGTCGCGCTCTCTATTGGCTTGGCTAAAGACAGTCAGCGACGCATCGTCGCCGCCATTCGTCATGTTTTGGCAGCCAGTCGTGAGCAGGGTCATTGTTATCTCATGACTGGCCAGATTGATATTGAGGTCAAGAAATTATTAGAGATGGACCTGGGAGAATTGCTGGGCCAATATCTCCAAATGATGAAGGACGAGAATTACCTTAAGGTTAGAATCCTGCCCGATAACCAAGGTGCCCCTCAGAGTTGTTATTACTCCAAAACCCTCTATTATGATGAAGATACTGTCGCTGCCAGATTAAAGGACATGGCCGGGGCGGTGGCGGTAGATGGAAATCGGATTGGCAACTGGATTACGAAATATTGTCAGCTCAAAGAGATCAACCTTAGTGAGGAGCAGGCCGAAGCTGTGCAAGGAGTGGTGCAGCATAAATTCGGGATTCTCACAGGCGGTCCGGGCTGTGGTAAGACCACAACTACCTTGGTTATTGTTCGCTTGCTCGAAGCCATGGGCAGAGAAGTCTTGCTGGCGGCCCCAACTGGCAGGGCTGCTCAGCGGATGAGTGAGGTGATTGGTCGGGAGGCCAAGACCCTGCATAGACTGTTGGAATGGCAGCTGGGCAAATTTAAAAAGAATGAGGACGAGCCACTAAAGGCCGATTTTCTTATTGTTGATGAATGTTCCATGCTGGATATTAGCCTGTCGGCCTCATTGCTGAAGGCTGTACCAAAAGGCTGCCAAGTTCTGTTCA
>CAYUCH010000280.1:0-1807 GCA_964443295.1 uncultured Desulfobulbia bacterium
AACACTTAGAAGGCCTCCCCTTGTCAATAGATAAAAAAATCCGTTAACGGGAAAAATCAATTGTCTCGTTTTTGTCCATGAGCAGCCAGATCTTTGACAACATATTCCGACTTAGATTTCATATTCGGCTACAGACACGATCTGCACCAAACACTTACTGAGGTTCAACCTCCGGCAACCAAAAAGTTTATTCTGCAACTACGTAGCAGAAAAGAGTCTGTGCGAGAATGGGTCAAACTTTTAGTCGTCGGAGCGCAGGGTCTTTTCTGCGGTCCACGATCTCTTGAGTTTGACATTCCTTTTTCAAACTCCTTTTGAGTTGCCGTCAGCTGCAAAGAGTACGAAGCTCTTTGCGACCAAGAAACAATTATGTGCCCTTATACCGTCCCAATCAAAGTATCAAGGTAATCAAACTACAATTCCCCAGTTAGTAGCGGGCTCGGGGAAGGGGCAGAATCGCGTTAAAGTTCATAAACTACTCACCATATAAAGAGGAGCGGGACGGACCGCCAATCAATCGTATTGGTTACCAAGCGATACGACATATAATCTTACTATGCTTTTCCGGCATACGGAGATGATTCTCCTTTTTCATAAGATTTCGGTCATGCTCGTTTGATTCCGCTATGTGGTTCCAGTTAGGCGTCGAGCTAATCCGTCCCCTCCAGTTAAGCTGGCATAAATTTTTTCATGTCAAAAGCCTTTTGATTCTTGAGCATATGAAAAACAGCCCGTCCCAGTTTATGAGCCAGGATAGAAAGTGCTTTTCCTTTATTGTGCTTGTGGACTAATTTTTGGTGATACTTTTTCCCTGGTTCATTGCCTTTCAGGAAAAGCACAGCTGCTTCAGAAAATGCCCATCGCAAATGGGCGTTGCCAATCTTCTTACCGGAGGAGCCGTAAATTTTGCCGTTTGATTCCTTGGCGCATTTGACCAGACGACAGTAGGAAACGAAGTCCTGAACACGGGGGAATCGTTTGATGTTTTCAATTTCATAGAGCAGATCCAGAGCAATAATTCTACCAACACCGGGAATTGTTCTGAGAAGAGCGTAAGCAACTGGATCATGATTTTTGGCGCTTTTGAGAATATCCCGCTCCAAAGCATCAATCACTCTGTCATAGGCTGTAATCATTTCTACATTCGCTTCGATGCTTTTCTGGACACATGGAGTATCAAATCGTTCAATGAGACCTTCTCTGTTTTTCGGTATTGCGATTCTTCCAAGTGGATCAGCAAGATTGTATTGAGTAGCAGTATTCTGAGTGTGAGAAAAAAGTTCTGCTCTTTTACGCATAAAATGATTTCGGCGCCGCATGAGATCACGGGTGGCCCTCATTTTTTTAGGATAAACATATGCCTGAGGAATCAGTCCACCGCGTAATAAAGCAGCAATCTTATGTGAGTCAATTCTGTCATTTTTGCTTTTTCCACCATGAATGGCACGCATATAGAGAGCATGGCCGAGGATGAAAGGAATGTTTTCATCTTCACAGAGATCAGCCAGCCAGTACCAGGCGAACATGCATTCTGCTGATACAACAAGATCCTCTCTGAATGGCTTGATGGCATGCAGGAAAATATCCGGTCTGGTTTTCATGTTTCGATGAAAGAGTATTTCTCCCTGTTGATTTAAGATGCAGATGTACATTTTGTTGGTATGCAAATCGATTCCGCAGTAATGTTTGTGCTGTTTCGTGTAAAATCGCATGAGGGGCCTCCTTTTGTGGTTTGAGATGAATGGCTTCATTCTCATATCGTACCGGAGCGGTTCCGGTATTAAAAGGAGGCCTTCTCTATTATCAA
>CAYUCH010000281.1:0-1803 GCA_964443295.1 uncultured Desulfobulbia bacterium
CCTTTGGTGGATCATCTGTGACTATAATGAGATCTTCTTTCCGCTGGATTTAGAGATGGGGCAGGTCCTGCGGATTCCGGCGCATGAGTATGTACGGATGCGGATATTATAGAACTTTGGCTTACGGTAACCACCGTTTCTGGTTTTGGTAAGTTCCTATTCGTGCCAAGAACCAGGCGCTGACCATGAGGAGGATAACTCAGTTTTAGAATGAATCGCTTTTATGACTGGCGTTAGGAATAATTTCAGCTGGGTTATTACTTCTGCCAAGCTATCTGGAGTGGTTTCCTGTTTCAGCTTATTTATGAAAGCCTTCCATTGGCTTGATTTTGCTTGAATAAAATCATCAGAAAAGGCGCTGATATTATGGGGTAAATCAGTGCCTCGATTACGCATGGTCTCAATAAGGGCCGTTTGGAGCAATTTGCCCTCAAAATCAAATTGCCGGGAAAGAAGCCAGATATCGTAAAAGTCCTTCATCCTGCTATTAAGTTCTCCCAGTTTGATCATCGCTTCGAACTTTTCGGCAATGGCACTTTCCAGGGAATAACACATGAGTTTTGGTGATTCAAAATCAAGCAGGGCTGGCAAATTTGCCTTTGTTGGCCCAGGCACGATGGTGTCACCAAAGCCGATGTCGAGTTGCATATTGACTCTGGCCTTGTCCAACCAGGCAATAAAACGGATGCGTACCCCTTCATAGTCGGCATCTTCGGTGATTCGTTCAGCCTGAAGGCTATCAATGTCAAATTGTAAACCATCATCAGCAGGAATAGAGACTGAACATATGTCTTTAACCTGAACCACGATTTGTTCTATTTTATTGCTGGTCTGCCTGGCCAGCATATCAATATCCATGGTCGCTCGGTTCATGGGGGATTGCCATGCCCAAAGCATCAAGGCTCCTTTCAGGATAAATTTATCGGCATGGAGAGAGTTGGAGAGGCGAAATAGAAACCTCTCCATGGCAAAATACTGTAACAATTCACTGAAAGGGCGCTGGTCGCTCCGTGCTTTATTTAGTAAACGTTGCCTAACCGAAGCCGCGATATTTTTTGAATTCGTCATATGATGGCCTCAAGGTATGGTTGCATAACTTTCTTCACCCGGCAGATGGCTGCATACTTCAGTAGAGCATCAACTTTGAAAGTCCCTTGCTGCTTATAGAGTTTGAGGGACTCAAGAACTATATCCATGCCAAGGGCATTGCGAAACTTGAAGCAGTCGGCAATGGTTTTTTCCGGGTTGTAGACACGGATAGTTGTGCCATCAATTTCATGTTCTTCCACACCTGCAGTAAATGATGCCTCAGAAAAATGATAAATAGTTGTTGGGGGATAATCGATACGCGGAGACCTACGGCCTTTTATCACAGCCATGCTGACTTCATGGGGAACTTGGGTCGTAATGCTGTGGAAGGAAAGTGCTGAAACAAGGCAGATCACGGAATGTGGTGCTCGAACAGCGATGGTCACAAGATCCGGTTCCGCTGTCGGCGGGAGCTCATTCAGCCTATACACGCCTCGTGAGAACTGCTCAAGGACGCCCTGATCCCGGAGGGAATAAAGAGTTCTTGGGTGGATACCGGCCTTAAGTGCTTCTGCGGTTCTTATGATGCCCTTGTGTTGGCGGATGATATGTTTAGCGTTTTCTCTTGCCGTGGTCATTGTTGGCTATCTGTGGATAGAAAGGTGTATGGTTATTGTTTTCTATGGACAATAGTATCCGCTGTAAAAAGAAAAATCAAGTCTTCTCCGACACATTTGAATTCGTTCCGGTAGATAACCGGCATGGATTTAGACA
>CAYUCH010000282.1:0-1773 GCA_964443295.1 uncultured Desulfobulbia bacterium
CAGCAATCCCCGATATGCTCACAAAGCCTTTAATAACGCAGTATAAACAGGAGCCATTTCGTAAACTTTTTCACTATAACATGCTGTTTTAACGAGGAAAATAATTTCAGATAACACAAAATAACCCTTGACATAACAGTCAAAACGGGCGGCGATTTTCACTTGTAATATCAATCACTTACAAGGAGAGTCGTCATGTCTGCCCTCAAGAATTTAGTTAACCGGAACCGTAATAGCTCTAAAACTTTTCGCCGGATCAAAATGCGTACTCATCTCAATGCCGATAGCCTCTATGGCCTGATACGAGAGGACTTTGATAAGATCAAAGATCATCGGGCAAGCAACGCCAAGATACCTTTGACGGATATGCTCATGTCTGGCTTTGCCTTGTTTTCCGTCAAAGACCCCTCGTTGCTGGCCTTTGATGAGCGGCGCCAAGAAGATCCTGATAGTCTGCATACCGTTTTCGGCATAGGTCAAATAGCATGTGACAGCCAGATGCGCACTGGTCTTGACCCGGTTGTACCCAAAACTCTCCGTCGTCCATTCAAGAGTATTTTTGCCCAGCTCCAGCGAGGCAAAGTTTTGGAGAAGATGACCTGTCTTGGTGGCCACCACCTTCTGGCCCTTGATGGGACAGGCATATTCTCCTCTGAAAAGGTCAGTTCTGATTATTGCCTACGCAAGCAAAAGCGTAATGGCAAAATAGAGTATTATCAGCAGATGCTTGCCGGAGCTTTTGTTCATCCTGACTGTAGCGAAGTTATCCCAACCTGCCCAGAGATGATTGTAAAGCAGGACGGAAGCACCAAAAATGATTGTGAACGCAATGCCGCAAAGCGTTATCTGGCTGATTTACGGCGCGAGCATCCTCACCTGAAGATTATTGTCACAGAGGATGCCTTAAGCTCTAATGCCCCCCATATTCTAGAATTACAGCGACATGATCTGCGCTACATACTTGGGGTAAAACCCAAAGATCATGAATACCTGTTCGAGCTTGTTGATACTGCCGTTAAAAATGGAGAGATTGCAGAATTTGAAATTAATGACCCCAAACAAGCTGATGTCCACCACTGCTTCCGATTTCTAAATAATGTACCTCTCAATAAGTGCAGCAAGGATAAATTACGCGTTAATTTCCTCGAATATTGGCAGACAGATAAAGATGGCAAAGTTATGCGGCGATTCAGCTGGGTAACAGATTTTGAGATTACCCTGAAAAACGCCTACGACCTTATGCGTGCCGGGCGGGCCAGGTGGCGCATAGAAAACGAGACCTTCAACACCCTTAAGAATCAAGGCTACAATCTGGAACATAACTACGGCCTTGGCAAACAGCATTTAAGTGCGGTGTTCGTCCACCTAATGATGTTGGCCTTTCTGGTGGATCAAGTTCAGCAATTATGCTGCCCCTTATTCCAGGCCGCTAGAAATAAATGTAGGTGCAAGAGCTCGCTCTGGGAGAAAATCCGCGCTTTATTCAAGACATTCATAGCGCGGTCCATGGAGGAGATCCTTATCATCATTGCTAATGGGATGCCAAAACAACGATTTGAATTCCAATTTGAATAGGCAGAAATCTACAAAACAAATTTTCAAAGACCGTTGCCTTACGAAAAAAGAATCGGAAGGTTGAATGGATACTTACGCCATAACAATGACGTTTTCTGTCCAAAGCACTGGGGGCTGCATGGTAAAACTTTTAGTGAGCACCGAAAACTGCCAAAATGGCATGAATTTTACAGATATCCTGTTTGGCGGCTAATTTGG
>CAYUCH010000283.1:0-1755 GCA_964443295.1 uncultured Desulfobulbia bacterium
GGGACATCCTATAGTTCCCCTGTCAAGAGATATAATAATTTCTTTTAAATCAGCCAGTTACGATAGACATCGATTTAAAAACGCATCTCTGCTTTATCCTTTCAGAAGGATTTGATTCCAATCGGCAAGCCTCTCACCATCGGCGAACTCCGCACCTAATCGTTACAGCTATCCGGCATGCCACCTTGGCGGCCACCCATCATCCCTTATCCAGGTTGCGAAGTTCGGTGAGAGCCCCATGATTGTCCCCTACGAGGTCTGATTTTGGCCTCAACGTTCTTGCCCGGGGTTTTCTCGCCGAAAAATTAATTGATCTTAAAAATGTGCAGTCTTGGTTAACTCACCAAGTATCTGCCTTGGAACGTTTCCCCTTTTTTCACGAGAGTCCAAGCGATCACCAGCATTTTTGCTGCCACCTTGACCCGCATCTTCGTTTTGATTCCTTGTTCCCTTTCCCGGCCTTTTATCAACCGTGTAAAGTATTCGACAAAATCTTTGTTTCTAGTCGTGGCAATGAGCGCCGCTTGATACAGGGCATATCTTAGTGCTGCCTTGCCCTTCTTCGATAATTTGGGGGTAACGTTTGCGGCATTTTTACCACTACGGCTGGCCGACAAATCAAGGCCAGCCAGCTTGAGTACTTGTTTGGTGCTGGAAAATCGTTGAGGATTGCCAAAGGCCGCCAACACGTTAGCTGCTACCACCGGACCGATACCAGGAATACTGATAATGCTCTTATATCCCGGCAACCGGCGGCACACTTCCGCTATTTTTGAATCCACTTCGGCTATCGACTCCCGCACGCCGGCGAGCCTGTTAACTGACATCTTCGCTTCAAAGGCCACTGATTCGCTGACTTCACAACCAATTGAATTCCGGGCTGCCTCTTGAATAGACTGCAGTCGCTGCCGCTGGACACGGCCCCGGTCACGGCTGGTGACCATCTGGAAAAACTCTCTGAAATCCATGGCAGCGATCTGCTTAGGATTCAGACACCATTTCACAATGGCGAGGTTCTCTTGCTCCCGGTGGCCATAGTATTTATCCAGCTCTGGAAAGAACTGGCTTACCAGGTGGTTTCTGATCCGCACCCGGATGCTGTGCTCATGGTTTTTTAACTTCCTTTTCAGCGACAGCATGTGGCGTAAATCTCGAATTAGCGGCGCTGGGAGATCGTAGTAAAGAAACTTGCCTTGGGAGATAAGGTCAGCCACGTTGGCGCTGTCCTTGGTGTCGTTCTTGTCCCAACGGCCATCCAGTGTTTTCCGGTTCTCTTTCGCCGCTTGAGTCGATACCAGGACAACGTAAAGCCCGTTGTTGATCAGATATTCAGCCAAGGGTTTATGGTAGTCGGCGGTCGGTTCCACACCAAATACCACCTTTGCCAGCCCATCTTGCGTCATGATCGCCCGCGTCCGATCTAACAGGTTCACAAAACCTTCTCTGCTGTTGTCAAAGATCAATCGTCGCAAAAACGACTTGCCGGTGGCGCTTCCGAAAAAGGCGTGGTGCTTTTCCTTGGCTATGTCAATTCCGACAATCAGATGCGCCTCTGAGCCTCGTATTTCTTTCTTTAGTTGACGAAACTCTTTCAGTCTTGGTAAATTTGAATCATTCATTGGAAACCTCCTGTTTTGGGTTGTTGGTTGGTACCTAATTCTTAACAGGGGGTTTCTTCTTTTGGTAGCTGATAAAATATGTTTTATTTCTTTACAATGTGAAGCCTTAACCTTTTGTTATTATTATATATAACGT
>CAYUCH010000284.1:0-1750 GCA_964443295.1 uncultured Desulfobulbia bacterium
TGGGAATGCGCGGAAAGAGGAATGTAATAACCCGGTATGGTCGGCATACCGATTGTGCACATTTCCGAAGCATTCGACGAGACGGCCAACAGGCATGTTGTGAGTAACATACCTAGTTTGATAAGTGACCTATGGATATTTTTTAAATTAAACATGTTCCAATCCTAATTAAAATGCGTTGTTTAATACCTGTTATTGGTGGGTATCTTCCATATTCGTACGGTGTTGAAGAAAAAAACTATCTTTCCCGATTTTACCAATTAAGACACTTTTAGTTTGAGGCTGCCAAGACAGTCCTCACGAGAAGCGCGAAAAAAGGAAAAACGTTGTTCCAGCCAATCAAGGACTGCTTCCATGAAATATTCTCCACATCCCTCAAAACCTCTGCCTCGGACAATCCATTTTTCATCTTCTAAGCAGGTCTCAATCACAGAGGAAATGAGTACCGGCGCTGTGCAGCCTGCCGGTTGTGCTTCGAAACTTACGCTGGTTTTGTTCACTCTGTTCACCTCGTCGATGCAGTTATTGGTGGGTTTCATTCTTCAACCCACCCTACCAGGCTCCCGTACAAAACATTGTATAAATCAATTTCCGTGGTTCATGTTTCGAGGCCCGTTATTGTTGGGTTTCATAAGGCTCAACCTCAACCTACGGGGAATTTACCCAGCCTACAAAACTACGAAGCTATAACCTCAGCTCCGTTAGCTACAATAAAAATACTCGTACCATCGCTCAAACAGACTTCAGATAGTAACCATTCCTTTTTGTTACGAGACTCATCTCCTGAAGGCGGCAAGTCTTTTCCATATTTTTTTTCCAACTGTTGGATACAGCTATCTAAAAACGGATGGTTTTCATGGAGTAAAAACTTTTCAACAACAATCTCATCCCAAAATCCAGCCACAGAGAATCCTATATATCCTTTTAATGAAATCTGTTTTTCTCGTTCAGTCGATTCCGTTATTGTAAGAAGCACATCGCCGTAGCTTATCTCTATTTTTTCTATCTCAGCATCAGCCCAAAGTACGTCGCTTAATTTGAAGTTAGAATGGCCAGTCATAGTTAGTTTTCTCCTTCGATTTCCAAGGGCCAGAGGTGGTATTCTTCCGACGGTCAATATGAATATGGTCAACCGTATGCAGTGCGTCAGGCGTTCCTGTGAAATTTGGATCGCTGGGATGAGCTTTTTCAACTCTTGCTCTTAGTGGCCCTTGAGCATCTTCTCCAACGAATTTTTTTGAAGTGCTTGGATTGGTTGAAGCATCTTGAAAAGCTGTATCCAAATTATTCTTCAGGGCCTTAGGGTCTTTTGGGATTACAACGCCACTTTCAGTGACAACAAAATCAGGACCTTTCTTAAACTTCTTTGCACCTTTACTCAAATCATAAACATTATCCGCTTTTGTAAGCCATCCTATAGAGGGTACTCCAGGCAACAAACTAACTGTGTCGGCACATAATTCAAGGCCTGTCCAAAATCCTGGATTTTTAGCAAAATCTGCTAAGCTCCATGCAAAAAATGCCGGATCAACTAAATCATAAGCCAATCCTTTTGGGTCACTTCTATTAACAGGATTCCCACCAACATACCCATACAGATTAATTCCGCCTAGCAACCCAATAGGATCAGCCCTCAGGTATCTTCCCGTACTCGGATCATAATACCTGAAGTAATTATAATGAAGTCCAGTCTCCTCATCGAAGTATTGGCCCCTTAATATTCCGATGCGCCTTACCCCCCTAAAGAGCT
>CAYUCH010000285.1:0-1719 GCA_964443295.1 uncultured Desulfobulbia bacterium
CCCTCTGTGTCAATGTGAGTGAGACACCTACCCCTTGAAAAATTAGTGTAGGGCGGGTAGGAGTTTCTACCATGAATTTGGAAGCCAAAACAGTTAACCACCAATCAAATTCAACCCAGGTAATTATGCCCCATATGTCATCACGACCGAATCCGGAAGTGCTGGAGAAAAAGCCCCGGCGCCGGTTTACGGCAAAATACAAACTCAAGATCCTCTCCCAAGTAGACGCCTGTGAAAAAACAGGCGAACTTGGATCCCTCCTGCGACGGGAGGGATTATATCATTCCAATATCATTACCTGGAAACGGCAACGAGAGCAAGGGCAACTCCAGGGACTTTCTCCCAAAAAACGCGGCAGAAAACGTAAAGAAGTCAATCCGTTGTCCAAGCGTGTTGCTGACTTGGAGCGTGAGAACAAAAGGCTGGCCTCCAAGCTGAAACAGGCTGAAACCATCATCGATGTTCAAAAAAAAATTTCAGACATCCTGGGGATCAAACAACCGGACAGCAACGAGGAGAACTCATGAACGCTGTCACGGAGTTGAGTTTTCATACCGGCAAGGCGGCGGCTTGTGCTGCCCTGGCTATTCCAAGGGCAACCTACTATCGCCATACAGGAAGAAAAAATCTTGGCTATCACGGCGACCGTCCTCTGCCACCATTATCTCTTTCGGCCACCGAGAAGCAACGGGTACTGGATACCCTGCATGAGGAACGTTTCTGGGACAGCAACCCGTATCAAGTATATGCCACCTTGCTCGATGAAGGCACCTATTTCTGCTCAATCCGCACCATGTATCGTGTTCTGGCCAAGCATGATGAGGTTCGTGAACGTCGTCGGCAAGTCAGCAGGCCCAATTATGAAAAACCGGAGTTGCTGGCCACCGGACCGAACCAGGTCTGGTCCTGGGATATCACTAAACTGAAAGGACCGGCCAAGTGGACCTATTTCTACCTCTATGTCATCCTTGATATTTACAGCCGTTATGTTGTCGGCTGGATGGTCGCCCACCGCGAACAGGCGGCCCTGGCCAAACGACTCATCAAGGATTCTTGCCAAAAACAAAATATCCAGCCAGAGCAACTGACACTCCATGCTGACCGTGGGAGTAGTATGACCTCAAAAAAGGTTGCTCATCTTCTGGCTGATCTTGGGGTAACCAAGACACACAACAGGCCCCATGTGAGTAATGACAACCCGTATTCAGAGGCCCAGTTCAAGACCCTTAAATATTGTCCTGCTTTCCCTGGTAATTTTGGCTCTATTCAGGATGCCCGTGCCTTTTGCCGTAATTTTTTCAGCTGGTACAATTGCCAGCACAAACACACCGGTCTTGGCCTTCTTGCTCCTGAACAAGTACATTACGGTTTAGATAAAGAGGTACAGCAACACCGGGCCGCTGTTCTCCTGGAAGCATACAATAAGTATCCAAAACGGTTTAAGGGGAAAATTCCCCAACCATTGCCGGTTCCGGAAGCAGCTTGGATAAATCCTCCAGAGTCAGCAAAAAAACAAATGTGAAAATAGATAATCTTCTGTTTTCACGAAAAGAATAGGTTCAGCATGGTGGTCATTATATGCAAGGTTAACGGAGCGCAGCGGAGTTACCCGAAGGGCATGACCTTGCATATAATGACCACCATGCTACTCGCCATCTACAGTAGTTGCGCGAGTCTAATTTATTAACAGACGTGTCTCATTTTCATTGACACATTCCG
>CAYUCH010000286.1:0-1717 GCA_964443295.1 uncultured Desulfobulbia bacterium
AGATCTTGAGGTCGGCAAAACCGTATCCCTTGAGAAAATCATCCCGGAGCAAACCCGGGGATATCCTCCAGAGTATTATACCTTTGATTCTCTTTTTGATGAATTAGCTGATTTTACCATTGAACTAGATCCCTCTGCTGTACAGATGATCCAGACCATGTTGGATAGTGGCTATGTGACCATTGGTTCTCTTGGAGAATTGAAAACAGGTGCAAATGCCATCAGAGTTGCCAGTGCCATGTTTCGGGCTTTTCCATCTATGAGGGGAATCAATCTTTCTGCCTATCTTGAACAGACAATCGAAGAAGCAGTGAGTGGGCGAAAAGGTTTGGGCTTTGCTATGCGGCAATTCCATCAAACTCTTACCATGCAGGGAAAATCCCTGGCCAAAGGTGGAGATGATATTGCCAATAGGTTGAAAAGCCGCAAGCAGACTTCCAGCCGGATTATTGCCACTCCCCAGGCGGAAAAAACTGCCCCAGCAATGGAATCACCGACTCCTACCCCTGAGGCTTCACCTGAAACAGCAGTGGAAGCTCCGCTGGAAGCATCACCTCCTGCTGAAGAATCTGTTGCTCCAATCGAGGCAGCAGAGGAGGTTGTAGCCCCTGTTGTAGGAGAGACAGGTGAGGCTGGAATACCTGCAGCCGCAGAGGTGCCTCCCACGGATATACCCGCACCTCCAGAGGAGACACCGGAAACAGCCGATGTTTTTGAGGCAAGTGAGCCAACTCCACCAGAACCTATGCCCCAAGAAAAAGCTGCTGAGGTTGAAGGTACTGTGGTAACTCCCCAGGAAGGGGAAAGTAGTGGCATGCAATGTCCGGTTTGCCAGAAAGTAGTTATTATAAATAAACGAACCCCAACCGGCCGTGATTTTTATGTCTGTCCGTCAAACGAATGCGAGTTTTTGGCCTGGGCCAAACCACATACCGTCACCTGCCAGGTCTGCAATTCTCCATTTTTGGTAGAAAAAAGAAATATTCGTGGACAAAGTTTGCTACGCTGCCCCCGAGCTGGATGTAATTACATGGAACCTCTGGATGGCGAGGATTTCGATACTGCAGCTCCTGTGAAAGGCAAAAAGAGATTGGTCCGCCGTGTAAAAAAAGGCGGCAAAAAATCCAGTGGTGGCAAACGCCGCGTTGTGGTTCGCAGGAAGTAAGGAAACATTCAGCCGTCAAAGTTCAGTTCTTTGACTTTTCTCTTTTCCCATAAGAGTTATCAGCAGGAGCTGTACCACGTTTTTCTGTGGACATCACCAATTCGTGGTGACTGGGTTTGTCATGGCGATTCATGGCTATCAACGTCTTGGTTATCCGCCAACCAATCACTCCCTTTTCTGCCATGCTGACCAGTTCATCGAGGGCCGCCCGGTTGTCGTAGGGTGCTTTTCTGTATGGTCTGTGTGCAATCAGAGCATCATAGATATCTGCCACTGAAATAATTTCCACCAGCCGATTTTTTTGTTTTATTCCCCGGGGATAGCCAGAACCATCCCGCCTCTCGTGGTGTTTAAAGGCCAGGAGGCTGGTAATATCCTTTCTGTCTTTCAGATAATAAGAGAGCAGAACATAGCCGGCCAGGACATGGTGTTTGATTCGTTTGTCTTCGGCTGTGGTCAGCGGGGTGGATTTCTTGATAATTTCCAGGGGAACATTGATTTTGCGTATTCCACTGATCTCGGCCACCTATTCCACGCGAAGCCGGCCACCCA
>CAYUCH010000287.1:0-1681 GCA_964443295.1 uncultured Desulfobulbia bacterium
ATTTTTCCATCGAGGAGGAAGAACAATGTCCAACACATTTTCATTAAGCGCTGTTGCTGAGCCCATGGTTGCCAAGCCGGCCATCAGCAAGACCACAATTTTCTTTATCTTACTTGCCCTGGTTGGTGTGGGCGCTGGGGTATACGCCCTGGTAACCGGGCATCATCATGCCTACGCCAACACCCGCGAGATGCCCTGGGGAATTTTGATTTCCTCTTACGCCTTTTTCGCCATCACTTCAACCGGACTATGTCTCTTGGCCGCCATCAGTCATATATTCGGTGGCAATCGCATGGCTCCTTTAGCCAACCGGATGGTCTTTCTGTCCATGGTCACCATCATCGCAGGATTTACTCTTATCGGCCTTGAGCTTGAAAATCCATGGCGCATGTTGGTTTACAACATGACCTCTCCCAACCTGACCTCCAACATCTGGTGGATGGGTACCTTGTACGGTATGGCAGTTGGTTTCTTGTTTCTTGAGTTTTACCTGATTTTGACTGGTAAATTTAAACTTGCCGTAGCCTTGGGCGTAGCCGGTGCCCTTGCAGAAGTTGCTGCCAATACCAATCTTGGCGCTGTATTTGCTACTCTTTCTGCCCGACCTTTCTGGTACGGCTCTCAATTACCGATCTACTTTCTTGCTTCGGCGTTTTTGTCAGGTGCAGCAGCCATCATGTTCTTCACCCATATTGCCCATAAGATCCGTGGCGAGAAGATGAATGAAGACACTATGTTTGCCATGCAGTCTGCCGGTAAAGTTGTCGCCTTCATGCTGTTCTTATTAAGTGTAGCCACTACTTGGAAATTCATCTCTAACTTTGTAGGTGGTGTTGAAGGTGGTCGACTTGCCGCCGAAGCTCTCTTGTCCGGTCCGCTTTCCACCAACTTTTGGGTATTTGAAGTGACCATCGGAATTGTTCTGCCACTCTTTATTCTTATCGGTTCCCGTATGCAGTCGGTACAAGCCATGAGCACCGCAGCTCTTCTGGTCTTGGTGGGTCAGTTTTTCAGCCGCTATGACCTGGTAGTTGCCGGTCAGCAGGTACCTGTCTACTTAGGGTATGACAATCTTCCTACCTACTTCAGCTATATTCCATCTCCCGCTGAGTTCTTGGTAACTCTTGGTGGTCTCGGTGTGGTTGGCGCAGGTTTTCTTCTTGGCGAGCGTTTCTTTGGTAAAGCTTTCAACAGCAGTGCCCATTAAAAGCACTATGAAAAATTGTCCTTTGGCCCAATTACAGCGTCATGGTGAAAATAATAATACTCACATATGTCAAATATGCTGCGCTTCTTATTTTCACAAATCCTCGTTCTTGAGCCAAATGACTTCTTTTTCACAGCACTTTAGAAGTAATAAAAACGGTGAGTGCAGCGTAAGTCCTGCACTCACTACTTAAGAACCTCGGAGGTTCGTCATGATACAGGATGACAAAGCAATATTCACCATAGGAACAGCGGCTAAGATGCTGGAAGTGCATCCCCGAACCTTGCGGATTTACGAACGAGAAGGTCTTGTTCAACCACGCAGAAAGGGGCAATGGCGCTACTACACCATGGATGATATCAAGTGGGTAGAATGTCTGCGCAACATGATTCATGAGCAGGGGATTTCAATTGCCGCCATTAAAAAGCTTCTGCAATACACCCCTTGCTGGAATGTGGCAGAATGCTCCTTTGA
>CAYUCH010000288.1:0-1655 GCA_964443295.1 uncultured Desulfobulbia bacterium
TCTATATGGCCTTCGGTTGTCAAGGAATAAAAATCTCCGTTGAATCGAAAAAAGTTAAAAATAAAACCTCTCCATCCTTCAGGCAGATTTCTTGACAACTAACTCGTTTGCACTGCTTACGTCTTCGGTCGCGGGCATCAGAGCGATACATATCGCATCTGCACCAAACATCTATAGAGATTAACTTCATACCAAATTGTTCTTGGTAATCAGCGTGCCACCATTCGGTGGCCTCAGAATATATTTCGAACCCTTATTCCGGCGCAGTCAAAAGAAGCGGCTTGGTTTTAAACCATCCAGTTAGGGTGTCACTCGGATAAGGGGCAGATCACGATCATTATTTATCAACCCATCTGTATATATAATTGGAACTGGAAAGCTGTCCAATCAAGCGCAATGAGCTTCGGGGTATACGGTCCACTCTTTTTGGGCAGTCAAGCTGCATAAAAAATAAAGAGAGTCAGATCCACCCATATGATCTCAGTTAGGCGACAAGCTGCTACGCTTTCCAGCTCCAAACTTATTTTTTAAAAAATTGTTTCATATCAAATGGTTCCTTGTTTTTGAGCATAAAATAAATGGCCCGTCCAAGCTTGTGGGCGAAGATACCCAGTGCTTTGCCCTTGTTGTATTTACGTTCCAATTTGCTCACAAAATATTTTGCCTGCTGCACATCCCTGAGCATCAAGACGGCGGCTTCCTTGATAGCCCATTTAAGATGAGCGTTGCCGATTTTCTTGTTGGAATGCCCGGCCCACTTCCCATCAGACTCTTTTGTCGGTCGAATAAGACGGGCGTATGAAGAGAAATCCTGCACCCTGGGAAAACGTTTAATGTCATGAATCTCATAGAGTATCGCCATGCCGAGGATCGGACCGACGCCGGGAATAGATCGAAGCAGATAAAAAGTATGATAATCATGCTGCTTTGCGGTTTTTACGATGTGCCACTCAAGTTTGTTGAGGACCTGGTTGAACGATTCGATCAGCGCCAGATTGACCTCGATACTTTTTCTGACTTCAGGATCTTCGAACCGCTCTGCCACGCCTTCATGGTTATATTTTCGCGACAGTTTTTTTCTGAAAGCCGGGAGGTTGTATTGCGTATTTGTGCTTTGTATATGGGCGACAAGCTCTCCGCATCGACGGGTAATATACATGCGTCTTCGCAGTAAATCGCGGGTGGCCCGCCATTTTGCAGGATATGGATAGGCGGTTGGGAAGTTACCGCCTTTCATCAGGAGTGCAATTTTATAGGAGTCGATTTTATCATTTTTGGTTTTTCCGCCATGGATGGCTTTCATGTATAAAGCGTGTCCAAGAATGAAAGACAGTTTATGTTTTGTGCATAAATCTGCGAGCCAGTACCAGCAAAAAACACATTCAACACCAATGACTATATCTTCTCCATACGGTGCAATGAGCTCCAGAAACAACCCAGGATCAGTTTTGATGTTCTTGTGAACTTTGACGTCGCCCTTATTATTAAGAATACAGACAAACATTTTCCTAGCGTGCAAATCGATTCCACAATAGTATTCGTGTTGTTGATTGTAGAATTTCATGACATGGCCTCCTTTGGGTGAATGGTTTAATGGTCGTGGGGACTTCCACTAAACTTATATCATCTGAAGGAAGGCCATAACTATTATCAAG
>CAYUCH010000289.1:0-1648 GCA_964443295.1 uncultured Desulfobulbia bacterium
AGTGGCCGGAATCAAATGGAATGGGTGGTCGGGATCGTCTGGAATTCGCAAAAACGTTGTGCGTTCAAAAAAACAACTTACTGAAAATATAGATATCATTATTATCGAAAGTGAAAAATTAACAAAACTGATAAACGATGTCCTTGATATTGCCAAGATGGAGGCAGGTAATGTTCTTTGGCAAAAAAACACCTTCTCAATTTCTGAAACAGTAGAACGCTGTATAGAAGCTCATGCCGACGAGTTTGAGCAAAAAAGATTATTGTTGCACACGGAAATCGAACCAGGCCTACCTCTCATAATTGGTGACCGTGATAGGTTGTTCCAGGTTGTAGAAAACATTCTTTCCAATGCTTTAAAATTTACTGAACGAGGTTCCATAACCTGTCGGGTTTTTTTAATTGGTAACGCGATAACAGTCAGCATAACTGATACAGGCATTGGTATAGCCAAGCTGGAATCAGAAAAGGTATTTGACCGATTCAGACAGGTAGGCGATCCCTTGACCAATAAACCAAGTGGGCCTGGCCTTGGATTACCAATCTGTAAAAGAATTGTTGAGCAACATGGGGGGCAAATATGGTTCAAAAGCGAACAGGGTCATGGAAGTACTTTTTCATTTACGGTTCCTCTTACATCAAAAGCTATATAATATAACAAGACCTAAGGTGTCAGATCACTCTTCACTATGCGGGGATAATGCCAAAAACTATATGGCCAGAAACACAAGGGGAGCTATTATCGTAAGAACTTAAATGATGTTAAATGGAAAACAGTCAGGTAGAACGGCATTGGCTAAAGAGATCCTTCATATTTCCATCTTTACAAGGATTTTCTTTGACAAGTTTTTTAAACTTCTCAATTTGCTCATCATGTGGGTGCAAGAGGAATTCCACCCCGATTTGAAAAGGCTTGGCATCTTCCCAGAGTAGTCGATCAAACCATACAGGCCAAACAGGAATACTGAGATCGTCCTCATCACCATTTGATGAAATTTCAAGAAACAGCGCACAGGAAGCATTGTCTCTAGGGGTGTAAAAAAGATGTTGTGAGCCTTCGCGAATTTTCTCTAAAAGAACACAGGAACCATAACTGGACAAGTTGGCAACAATACCTGTAAACGGTGCACAGAGAGGTTGTTCGTCATCTCTATTCCGTAAACGGAGCGTTACAGTGAACTCTAAAGCATCTCTGTCTTCACGACGTTTTTCAGAATACATATGGTCCTGTATGGCTGGGATTTGGCTAAAGACCCCATTTTATCCTACAATAACAAGTCCTTCCATATGAGCAACAGTCTAACTCTGCTCACTGCTCCTGTCAAAATAAATCGCTGCAATAACTTAATTTTGCAAGAAAGAATGTAAAAAAGGGCCATTTCCTCCTTTGCAGGAAATGGCCCTTTTTGAAACTCATGCTCATTTATATCTTAATAATTAGCCGGCAGTTGCTCTGCGCACTGAAGGCTCCTGGGCAATTTTATTGAGCTGCACAACAACACCCTTTCTTTGAGATGCCACCCGTGCAGGACCCTTATCAATTCTTTTCGGCACGAGGCCACTTGCCATAAAGGCAGTACATTGTTTACGCTTATCAAAGGAGCATTCTGCCACATTCCAGCAAGGGGTGTATTGCAGAAGCTTTTTAA
>CAYUCH010000290.1:0-1632 GCA_964443295.1 uncultured Desulfobulbia bacterium
TTGGAACAACATTTTCACTTAACGACCTGTCCGAATTTTCCCGACCAGCTCTAGCAGTGATTGGAATATTGGGGCAATGATACAGGGTGCAACTATCGGTGGGATGACAGGGGCTTTAGGGGGAAGCTTAGCTTCCACTTTTAGCCCAGGTATTCTTTCTGCTGCGGCAGGTGGTGCTGTTAATGGAGGCACGTCTGCGCTTTTGACAAATATTTATTACGGCGGTGATATTGGGCAAGATATGCTTGATGGCATTATAAGTGGTGGCTTAAGTGGCGGAGTTTCAGGTGCAACTGCCACCCATTGGGGGTTTGATTTTAAATATGAAGAACCAATTTATGATCTTGGTAGAGTTGCTGCTGAAGGACTTGGAGAAGGCGCAGTCCAAGAAGTGACAGGTGGAAGTTTCAAGGACGGATTCCTTCAGGGTGCTGGACGTGCAGGAGTTGGTTACATGAGATATAAACACTATGCCCGAAATCAATACAATCTTTTTGTATCGTACAGTGAAGCAAAAGAGAACCATATCAAATTAAATGAATTTCAATCTCAATATCACACCCAAGCGACAGGAAATGAAAATAACATCAAATTTGTTTCGAAAGATGGCCATCATGAAAATGTTTTCCATCCAGATGGAACCCAAGTAACAAACATTCCCAACATGGCAACCTATAATTATGCAAGTCCCGCTTTCAGCTGGAATACAGGGTATGGTGTTCCTCACTTTATTTTGGATGTTATTCCATTTTATTTTTTAGGAAATGCTAAAAATACGCCAACCACATTTTGGCAACGTATTACAGCCTCTTATGGTCAATAGTGTTCGGGAGGTGTTTGGGTGAAAATAAGCCTGTGTTTTGGGATATTACTTCTTTTTATTAGCCAAATACTTAGCAGTTGCACCATGATCACTGTGAAAGAATTTGCCTACAAACCTGCTGTGGCAAATTTTGATTGGGGAAAGATAAAAGTAAAGCTTGTTGGGGCTGGCACACAAAAAGATGGTGAGTACATAAGCGGTTCTCCATATGAGTTGCTTATTTGGTATAAGGTGTCTGAGCAAGGTAGCAAAGAGGTGGTGTTGGAGTCACTTAGTCTTCATGAAAAACCGAATGATTTGCTTGCCTTTAGTGCAGCAGTAAATATGCCAGGGCAATTCGAGTTGTTTAGTGATGGGACCTATAATGCCTTGTTCAGATTTGAAAGCCTTCATTTGAAATATGTTGAGTACGTCTTGACTATACAACTTCGAGTAGGTGAAAAGGGGGACCTTGTTCAAAAGAAGGTAACAGTGTCGATAGAGAAAGATTACAAAGAGTACAAAATAAATCCAACCTGGGAAAAAATTCTAAGTGTCTAAAAAATAGTAAATTGTTGAGTGGCTTGACTGACTCGACAATTACATGATGTAACGACAGTTAAATTTACAAGGGATACATATGAACAATTCAAAGAGTCATTCATTACACATCGGCGCAGGTCTTCTTGTTTTCTTCTGGTCTGCCTTCTGCATGTCAACAATGGCTATGGCAGCCACGTATAAATACGATTTTGAATATGATTCAGTGGGTAATATAGAGCTGGTCGGGAAAATTCGGACAGGTCGTTAAGTGAAAATGTTGTTCCAAT
>CAYUCH010000291.1:0-1546 GCA_964443295.1 uncultured Desulfobulbia bacterium
GTATTGGCCCCTTAATATTCCGATGCGCCTTACCCCCCTAAAGAGCTGTTTTTTTCCAGGGAGATTTCCGTGTTTTCAAAGAGCGTTGTTTTTAAAAAGTACAGCCAGTATTCCTAACACCCACGGTGCGGCTTGTAAAGAGCGGTTAAATAAAAAAGAGGGAGCCCCTGGGGGCAGATGGGTTGGTGGGCGGGGGATCTGATAAAGATGCGGCCGGCGGAACGGAATGACCGGGCTGGCGGAAAGGGTGCTTTATGTCGCATAATATCGCAAGGTTATGTATAGCGGCCCACGGGATCTACGGGAGTTTGAACAGGACTTTTGCCTTGAACTTATAAAGCACTTTCTTGCAAGGAAGCCGCTGTATATAACCTGTATTATGCGATCATTGCTGCGGCCTTTGTGACAGCCCGGACATGGAGTGGAGGTGGACGTGTACAGATGCAGTTTCTTCTAGCCGGAACTATTTCCTTGTTCATCGAGATGACAGCTCAAGCGCATAGTGTAATTGGCTATTGTTTTTCCGGCGGTGGCAACGGTTCCGGGTTTGATTGGGGTGCCTTCGTCCAGTTCACCAAGAAGGCAGAGAAGATCAGCCACACCGAAAATGCAGTCTATGAGGTCATCGCTGGAGTTATTAGGCCAGTCGTTGTGGTTCATGGCTGCCCCCTGTTGATCATGGTTTCGCCGGGATGATATTTGGAATGGATTTCCTTCAGGTCATTGATGGTAACCCTAGTGTAGATCTGCGTTGATTCCAACGATTCATGGCCAAGAAGTTCTTGGACATGACGAACCGGTGCGCCGTGTTTCAGCATATGGGTTGCGCAGGTATGGCGAAAGGTATGAGTACTGACGTTTTTCTTGATGCCTGCGAGATGGGCGCAACGTTTGACAACGGCCCATACGCCGTTGGCATCCATCTTGTTACCCCAGCGGTTAAGGATTAAAAAGCCTTCATCCTTGCTTTGTAAGAAGGTAGGACGGACCACCATGATATAACTTTTTACTATGCTACAGACTCGACTTGAAAGAGGAACCACCCTGTCTTTATCCCCTTTGCCGGAACGTATATGGATATATCCGGAGTCAAGGTCAAGATCATGGATTTTGATGTTGGCAACTTCAGCCCTTCTAATGCCTGTATCATAGAGGATTTCCATAACAACTCTGTTTCTGTACCCTCGATTGCTTTGGGTATCCTGGCCTTTCATTAACTGTTTTATTTCAGTGTCAGACAGGATCACCTTTGGAAGTCGTTTTGGTTTCTTTGGCAGTTTGATCTTGGCGCCGGGATCATTGAGAAGATAGTCTTCTTCTTTTAAAAAGAGGGTGAAGTTCTTGGCTATGGCCAACATATTTCCCTGGGTTCGGAGGGTCATGGGTGTGCCTTTATGAGTCAGCTTAAAGGCCAGTTCCTGCTGGTATTCTGCCATGATATCACTGGTCAGATTTTCGATATGATAGATTTTTTCTTCACTAAGGAACCGACAGAACTCCCGTAAGCCATACTTGTTGTTGCGGATCGTATAATACGATCTTCCTA
>CAYUCH010000292.1:0-1542 GCA_964443295.1 uncultured Desulfobulbia bacterium
GAGTTATACCTAAAAGTGGTGTTTGCGAGGGATTGAAAAAAAGCGGCGTATCTGGTTAATTAGAAGTTATAAGCAAACAATTAACCGAAAGGAGATACACCGCCATGAAGAAAACAAGTAATCTTGCAGGACTTGAAAGTCGAGAAAAAAATGAGGATCCATTGACAGATCTTTTACGCGAGGGAGCTCGTCGTCTTATCCGACAAGCAATCGAGGTAGAGTTGGACGAATTTCTTACACAGTTTTCGAAAGAAAAAACACCAGATGGAAAATCAGCTGTGGTGCGTAATGGATATTTACCAGAGCGAGATATATTAACGGGTATAGGCCCTGTTCCCGTACAAGTGCCAAAAGTTCGGGGTAAAAATGGCACATCAGTAACATTTCGGTCATCGCTAGTTCCACCGTACGTACGTAAATCACGTTCTTTAGAAAGTGCACTTCCATGGCTTTATTTAAAAGGAATATCGACCGGCGAAATGAGTGACGCGCTGTCCGTATTGGTGGGACCTGACGCCAAGGGATTATCCGCAAACAGCATCGCCCATCTGAAGCAAAAGTGGTCTGACGACTATCAATCATGGAAGCAGAAGGACCTCAGTAAAGAGACGTGGGTATATATTTGGGCAGATGGCATTTACTCAAGGCTTCGCGCTGAATCAGGCAAGTTATGTGCCTTGGTAGTTATTGGCGTGACAGAATCTGGAAAGAAACATTTTTTAGCAATAGAGGATGGAATGCGTGAATCAACACAGAGTTGGCGTGAGGTATTGCTCAGCCTTAAGTCTCTGGGAATGAACGAACCAAAACTTGCAATCGGTGATGGTGCGGGTGGGATTTTGGTCCGCCCTTGAAGAGGTGTATGGTGAAACAGAGCATCAGCGTTGCTGGATGCATAAGAGTGGTAATGGTCTTAATTATTTTCCAAAGTCAATGCATGATAAAGTAAACGAAGGTTTGCACAATATATGGCGATCACCGACAAGATCGGATGCCAAGAAATCATTTGATTTATTTATTAAGATGTATGGATCCAAATATCCAAAAGCAACGGATTGTTTACAAAAAGACCGATCTGCTCTGCTTGCATTCTATAATTACCCTGCGAAACATTGGCAAAGTATCCGGACAAACAATGTAATAGAGTCCACATTTGGAACGATTCGGCACCGCACAAAGCGCAGCAAAGGAACCCTCACTCGCACTGGCATGCTCAATATGATGTTTAAGTTGAGTGAATGTGCCGAAAAAAAATGGCGAAAGTTACGAGGGTTTAGGGACCTTGCAAAGGTCGTAATAGGAATACAATTTAAAGATGGTGTTGAACAAAACATTGATCAGGAGGCCGCTTGATTCATTGCCTCAAACACCAGACTTGACAATAACTCTAAATGCCGATGTATTTAGCATATTTTAAGACCTCGCTGTGACAGCTTTGTCGCGAGCCCAACCAGCCAGTCAACATCTGGATAGTCATTACTTGTCAGTTCTATTTGAAGCCCCGTTTTTGAGTACCACGCGCTTGCGCGTGGGTGAAAAGGG
>CAYUCH010000293.1:0-1529 GCA_964443295.1 uncultured Desulfobulbia bacterium
ATTGGAACAACATTTTCACTTAACGACCTGTCCGAATTTTCCCGACCAGCTCTGTGTATGATGGACCAACATATGAAATTAAGTCTTCTCGGTTTAAATATAATTTCTAAGCCACTATAGAGGGTCAAAGGTGGGACTATTTGAACAGGTCATTTTCAAGGGCTTTGATGAGTGCAATTACAGCATGCTGGGTAAAATCAATCCTTTGCCTATTGTTGACCAGTGATTCTTTAAATCCGCCAATGGCTTTTTCCGGCGCTTTCAAATAAAAGACATTGTCTGGAGTGAACTGTGTTTGCAGGATGAAACGTGTACCTTTGCGAATTGAATCAGCATATTTTTTTTGATGTGGTTTATCTCCTATTTGTTTTGCCAAAGAATATGCATCGTTGATGCTTTCCATATATGATGAAGTGGAATAACGGGGAGCTTTCTTTGTAAATGCTCCGGTTAAATCGGCGAATTGATGCTCTTGGATCTGATGGGTGTCAATGAGCCAGTCGTTCATCTCAAAGATAAAATCTATAATTTCCGGGTTGTTTGTCTCCTGGTAGAGCATTAAGTCAGCCGAAGTGTGCCAGGGGATAAAAGCGGTATTTTTTTTGTTTCGCCAGTAGTCCCGATAATATGGAAAGGCTTTCTTGACCGAGTTGATATATTTATTATCCCGGGTCTGCTTATAAAGCTTTGTCAAGGCAAGCATTGCTTCCCCGGGGTAAAAATCGGTGCCTGTGTTTTTATCTGATTCAAAATAGGTGCGATAGGATCCGTCTGCGTTTTGTTGATGCAAGATCCCGCGGGCAAAGTGGTTTAACAGTAATTCCTTCTCAGGATAGTCTGCATAGTTGGTCAAGGCATAGATGATGAAGGCGTTAAAGGCCAGTTTGGCTTTGCCATTGATACTCAGAAATGAATAGGTTTCTCCTGTGGGATTTTGCCGGTCTATTTTGAATTGTAAATAATGATTGAGGGTTTTGGTGATCAATTCGTCAAATTCATCTGTGTGCAAGTATGAGCGTAATTCAGTCAATGCCCAGAGTGCACCAAGCTGCCTGACATGGTTATTTTTTTTGGAATATTTATTACGGCTTGGCCGGTAACGGTATTCCAAAAGGCCGGTCTCTTTATTGCGGTTGTTCAGAAACCACTCCTTGGCCCATGTGATACTCTCCAGGATGCGGTGATTGTCGAGATCTTCAGCATCCACCAGGATATTGTAACGATAGAGGTCTTGAATCTTTTGAGTACGGTTCCCCCAATATGTAATCGTATCGTATTTCTTAACTGTAATTTCCGGGCCGGAAGGGCAGTTGGTCTTGGATTTGGCTTTTTTACACAGTCTTTTAAAGGTTTTTTCTAAATCATAGTTTTTAGAAATGGGGACGGACTCTTTAAAATAGGCTGAACGTTTAGGGGAAATAATCTCAATGGCATGTATTCCCAGTTCGATATTTTTTTCCAGGTATTGTGGAGTGTTTTCGATAACGTATAATATTTTTCGCACATTTGAAAGGCATGGTGACCTCGTT